>JACRCV010000116.1 GCA_016218825.1 Deltaproteobacteria bacterium | reverse complement strand
TCCGCTTGACTGCCGCCGTGATTGCGCTATTGCCGGATTGCCGGATTGCCGGATTGCCGGATTGCCGGATTGCCGGATTGCCGGATTGCCGGATTGCCGGATTGCCGGATTGCCGGATTGCCGGATTGCCGGATTGCCGGATTGCCGGATTGCCAGAACTGCCGTCAACGAACTGCTGCATGCGTCCCTCCCGATGCTGCGCGTTGAGTTGCGGGCTCCGTGTGACTGTTGGCGTCCTCCGACCGGATAGCGCGCGTCGAATCGCACGCGAAGGAATCAACGTTGATTGTGCCACATGACGAAAGGTCGCATCCGGAGAACATCAACCGCGGCGTCGATACCTACATGCGCCCACGCGTGTCCTCATACGGAGTACAACCAGCGACCTGCCACTCCGGCAACGATTCGCGACTCGGCGCCGAGACCACACGCCAGGCTGGCGACTACGGCCGAACCGTGACCCGCACCATGTCGTGGCTGCGGTCGTAGTAGTAGATGCCCGCCGCGGCGCCGCCGAGCACCAGCACCGCCGCGGTCGCCACCGCCGGCCAGAACCACCACGCGCCGCCGCCGTTTTGCACCTGGACGTCCGCGCTCGCCGCCCCCCCGTCTCGCATCGCCCCGCGGGTCGCGGCCCCACCCGAGCTCCCCGGGCGACCGACCATCGCCACCACCGCCTGGGCGGCGCCGCGCACGTCGTCCTGATCCAGGTTGGTGGCGTCCAACCCCCGGACGTAGAAGAACGCCCGCGGCGCGCGCTTGCCGCTCTCGGGGAGCAACAGCAGCTTGGCGTTGGCGTCGATGCCGCGCAGTAGCATCTCGAGATTGGCCTTGTCGCCGAGCTCGGCGTAGCGCAACAGCACGGCGCGGCTGCCGGCAGCCGAGAGCGTCGGCGGGTCGACGACCACGGTCGCCGCGGCCGGCACCGCGACCCAACGCATCAGCGAGCCGCCGCCCTGCCCGTCGATGCGCAAGTGATGATCGCCGCTCGGCAGGTCGCGCACCTCACACGAGCCCTGGCCGCGCAGCACGCCGTCGACGAACACCGTGGCGCCGCCCTGCGTGGTGCGCACCGCCAAGGTGCCGCGCTCCTGGGCCTGGGTCTCTTTGGCCGCGGCGTCGAAGGCCGCGATCACCGCCGGCGGCACCGCCGACGAGCTCGGCCGCCAGTCCGGCCACAACCGCGAGATGGTGCGAAACGACTCGTTGGCCGCCGCCCCGTCGCCGCTCTCGACGTCGATCCAACCGAGATAGAGCAGCGCCTCGCGCCGCGCTTCGAGCGCCAACATCGTGCCGCGGCCGAGCTCGACCAACGCCGCTTGCAGCTTCAAACGGGCGTTCTTCAGGCGCAGCTGGTAGAACAGGTCCTTGCCCTCGTCGACCAGCGTCCGAGCGATGGCGACCTCGTTGAGACAGGGCGTCGCCTGGGTGTCGGCGAAGTCGGCGATCGTCCAGCCGAGCTTCTCGAGGTCGAGCGTCAGCTTCGCCGACAGCTGCTGCAGATAACGCGAGTCGTCGCACAACGGCGCCAACACCAATCGCGCCTCGGCGCGCGCCGCGGCGGCCCACAGCGACAGCCCGAGGAGCAGGACGGCGGTCGCGACCCGGAGGCGCCCGACGCGGGCGGACGGCGCGGACGGCGCGGACGGCGCGGACGACCGGGAGCGGCAGGGGCAGCGGCCGACGGCGTCATTCGTCGTCATCGTCGTCGCGCCTCTGCTCGTCGTAGAGTCCGTGTTTGCGCATCAGCTCCTTGAAGTAGCGCCGCGCGATCCCCGCGGCGCGCGCCGCGTGCGAGATGTTGCCGTCACACTTCTTCAACAGGGCGCGCACGTACTCGGCCTCGAAAGCGGCGACCACCTGCTCGCGCGCCTCTTTGTAAGGACGCGACGAATCGACCGGGGTCCGCGCTTCTTCGGGGACGTCGAGGGTCTCTTGCGGCAGCTCGCCGAGGCTCACGAGCCGGTGCACGGCGTTGCGCAGCTCGCGGACGTTGCCGGGCCAGGGGTAGTTCGCCATCATCGCGACGACGCTCTCCGGCAGCGGCTCGCCGCGCTGGCCGCGCAGCTTGCCGACCAGGGGTTGGGCGAGCAGCGGGACGGCCTCGGGGCGCTCGCGCAGCGCCGGCACCGTGACGTTGACGACCGCGAGGCGGTAGTACAGGTCTTCGCGGAACTTGCCGGCGCGCACCGCTTCGTTGAGATCGCGGTGGGTCGCGGCGATGACCCGGACGTCCACCTTGCGGTGGGTGTTGGCGCCGACCCGCCGGACCTCGCCGGTCTCGAGGACTCTGAGCAGGCGCGGCTGCTGCTCGAGGGGCAGCTCGCCGATCTCATCCAAGAACAGCGTGCCGCCGTCGGCCTCTTCGAACACCCCGGCCCGGTCGGCGACCGCGCCGGTGAACGAGCCGCGGTTGTGGCCGAAGAGCTCGCTGTCGACGAGCTCGCGGGGGATGGCGCCGCAGTCGAGGACGACGAAGGCCTTGTTGTGGCGCTCGCTCTTGGCGTGCAGGGTCCGCGCCACGAGCTCCTTGCCGGTGCCGGTCTCGCCGACCACCAGCACCGGCGCGTCGCTGGTCTCGAGGCGGCGCAACACCGAGAACAGGCGGCGCATCGCCATGCTCGCACCCATCAGGTCGCCGTACTGCGTCGACTCGTCGGGCTCGATGCCGGCGGCGTCGGCGAGCGGCAAGATCATGATGACGGTGCTGCCCATCCGCAAGCGCGCGCCGTGCTTCAGGTGCGCCTGCTGGATGCGCTGGCCGAGGTAGTGGGTGCCGTTGGTGCTGCCGGGATCGCGGAACCCGACCCCGTCCTTGGTGATGCTGAACTCGGCGTGCTGCCGCGACACCGTGGCGTCGTGCAGCTGCAGGTCGCAGCTCGGCGCCGTCCCCACCGTCGCCGTGCCCTGCCGCAGGCTCAAGTGCCGGCCCTTGTCCTCGGCGGCGCCCTCGGCGACGTACAGCACGCAGCCGAGCGCGCCGGCCCGCTCCTTGCCGTGGCTGGTCTTCGGAACCACCTGGGTGACGGGCTGGGGTACTGGTTTCTCGGACATCGGTCAGTGCGCCCTTGTTCCAATCGGCGGCTCATTGTGTATCATGAACCGGTGGGCTCACAAGACCGCGGCATGGCGTTTGGCAGATACCAGCTCGTTCGACGCATCGCGTCGGGCGGCATGGGCGAGGTCTTCCAGGCGCGCGCCACCGGGGTCGAGGGTTTCGAGCGCCTGATCGCGCTGAAGCGCATCTTCCCGCACCTGGGCGGCGACGAGTCCTACCGCCGGCTGTTCATCCGCGAGGCCAAGGTCACCGCGCGCTTGATCCACCCCAACATCGTGCAGGTCTACGACCTCGGCGAGGAGAACGGCCAGCTGTTCATCGCGATGGAGCTGGTGCGCGGCCCGGACCTCGGCCACTTGATCGCGCACTTCCGCCACATCAAGCAGCGGATGAAGCCGGCGGTGGCGGCGGTGATCGCCTTCGACGTGCTCGAGGCGCTGGACTTCGCCCACAACCTCGCCGACGAGCAGGACCAGGCGCTCAACATCGTCCACCGCGACATCTCGCCGCAGAACATCTTGCTCGCCTCGCCGACCGGCATCGCCAAGCTCTGCGACTTCGGCGTGGTGCACGCGTCGCGGATCGCCGAGGACAGCATGGAGGGCCGCGTCGTCGGCAAGATGTGCTACATGGCGCCGGAGCAGGCGCTGTCGGGCCCGATCGACGGCCGCGCCGACATCTACGCGGTCGGCGCGGTGCTCTTCGAGTCGGTCACCGGCCGCCGCGTCGTCGACATCCGCCGCACCCAGGAGCTCCTGGAGTTCGCCCGCGGCCGCGAGGCCCCGCGCCTCGCCGACATCGCCCCCAACGTGCCGCCGGCGTTCGCCACCATCGTCGACCGAGCGTTGGCGCGCGACGTCGCAGAGCGCTTTCAATCGGCGGCCGAGTGCCGCGACGCGATCGAGGCGTTCTTGCTGCTCGAAGACCCGCGCGCCGCCCGCAGCGAGCTGCGCGACCTGGTGCGGCAGTTCGACGACACCGTGATCGCGCTGACCCCGACGCCGATGGCGATCAACAACTCGCCGACCACACGCTGGCAAGACCTCGAGACCCGGGTGGCGCGCGTCAGCGGCCCGCTCGTCACCCCGACGCCGACGCCGGTGGACGGGCCGCGACCGCCGGTCGCGACTCAGCCGCCGGTCATCGGCGAAGAGAAGTGGCCGTTGACGCCGGTGCCGCTGCATCGCGAGCCGACCTCGGTGACGCTGCGCTGGTTTCGCCTGCGGCAAGGGCTGAAGACCTTCATGGCGAATCGGCTCGAAGGCCTCTTGCGCCTGAGCGAGCAGAACCCGGTCAGCACTCGCTCGGCGGCGGTGGCGCTGCTGTTGCTCAGCATCGTCGCGGTGGGCATGGTCGTCGCCCGCTGGACCCGAAAGTCGAGCGCGGTGCCGATCTCCCTGCCGGCCCCACCGCCGCCCCCCGACACCGTGCCGCCCCGCCAGCTGGTGCCGGTCCTCGGCCCGCTGCCCGCGGACCCGGTCGCCGCCGCCCCGGTCGAGCCGAGCACCCCCGCCGCCGAGCCGCCCCCCGACGCCGGCGCTGCCCCGGAAGCGCGCGCCGACAACGAGGCCGCGGCCAAGCCCGAGGTCGAGAAGAGCCGGCCACGCACCGACCGCCCCAAGCAGGCCGCGCCGCGCCCGGCCGCGGCGACCAAGGCGCCACCCGCGGCAGCGCGCGAGGGCTACTTGAACCTGAACGTGCGCCCCTGGGCGCACGTGTTCGTGGACGGCCAGCCGCTCAACAAGAGCACGCCCCTCATCAACCACCCGCTTGCCGCCGGCCGGCACGTGGTGCTGCTCAAGGGCCCGGACGGTCAGGAGCGCTCGGTGGTGGTGCACGTGCTGCCGGGGAAGACGGTCACCAAGATCCTCGAGTTCTGAGGCAGGCTAGCGCGACGCCTGGCGCCGTTTGCCGACCAGCGCGATCGCTACCAGGGACAGGAGGCTGCCGCGGCCGGCCTGGGCGCAGGACGAGCCCTCGAGCGCCACCGCGGCGCCGCTGGCGTGGGTCACCTGGGAGGCGCCTTGGTCGACGCCGGTGCTCTCCGCCTCCACGGCCAGGTTGCCGGAGAAGACGCCGGAGAGGATGCGGCCGTTCTCGAAGGTGACGGTGAACTCGCCGTCGACCGGGTCGCCGCCTTCGGTGCCGAACTGGTAGAAGCGCAGGTAGCCGCCGGACATCAGCGGGAACTTCTCGTCCGGGGTGCTGGCGGTGCGCTCGAGGACGGTCTTCTCGAGGAGCATGGCGCGCTCGATCTCGGTGTCGTCGCCGAGCGTCAGCCCCGCGGTCGCGATCGTCAGCTTCGCGACCCAGAAGGTCCCCTCGGGCGCCGGCCGGGCGTACTCGATACGCAGGTCGTCGCCCTGGCGCACGATGCGGACCTCGTCGAACGCCAGCGGATGGGTCTCGGCGATCGAGCCCGAGAGCTCGTTCGCCTGCGAGCCGCACGCCGCCTGGACCGCGATCAGGGACAACAGCAGAGCACGCTTGAGTTGGATCGCTTGCATCGTAGATCTCCTTAGTGGGCGCTCACCGCGACCTCGACGAGATCGGCCTGGGCGACGTCGACGACGCCGTTCGCCGGCTCCCGCACGTCGGGGAGCAGGAAGCCGACGCGCTTCACGGCGTGGAAGTACTTGACCACCGGCTCCGGACCGCTGGTCTTGAACGACACCCAGAAGTCGAGGCCCTGGCCGCCGCGCGGGTGGCCGTCGGTAGCGGCGGTCTCGAGCACCAGGATGTTCTGGACCGCGACGTGGTAGCAGGTCGGGCCGGCGTCGGTCTTGAGGTTCGCGAGCTCGTAGCGGTAGCCCCACTCGACGAGATCGGCGTGGACGTTGTTGGCGCGCGGGTTCAAGTGCGACTGCACTTCGTTCCAGTCGCTCAGCTGGTCGAGGTCGACGTCCTCCATGCGGTCGTTCGACAGCGGCGAGCCATGGCCGATGACCTCGAAGCCGTCGGGGAGGAAGTCGCCGTCGGTGTCGGGGCTCGCGCGGTCGGTGCCGATGATCTCCTCTTCGCAGTCCGCGAGCCCGTCCTGGTCGCCGTCTTGGCCTTCGTCGGCGCAGCCGTCGTTCAAGACCAAGGGATCCATCATGCCGCCGGCGATCACCTCGACGCCGTCGCCGTAGCCGTCGGCGTCGGTGTCGGCAAGGAGCGCGTCGGTGCCGAGGATGTCCTCGTCGCGATCCCAGAGGCCGTCGGCGTCGCTGTCGACCATCGGCTGCGCGTCGCCGTAGCGAACGTAGGGGTTGCTGACCGCCGCCGCGGCGAAGCTGAACTCGGAGATCACCGGGATCGGGTTGATGTCGAAGGTGATGCTCTGGTTCAGCTTGACGTCGACGAAGTCACCGTGGCCGGCGCCGGCCATCTGGGTGAGCAGCGCCCGCGCCATGGCCATCTCTTGCGGCGTCGCGTAGCTGCCGTCGTTCTCCAGGAAGATGGTGCTGAGCTTGACCTCGGCGACGCGCGTCGCGATCTGGTTGTACATCATGCCGACGTTGGCGACGATGGCGTCGGGGTCGGTCGCGCCGCGGGTCGGCAGGCCGTCGCTGACCCAGTAGACCAAGTAGTGGGTGCGCAACGTCTCCACCGGGTTCGCGGTCATCGCGATGTCGGTGAAGATGAAGTAGTTCGCCTGCGCCAGCGTGTCGGTGTAGTTGGTGCCGCCGGCGGCGTTCGCGAGCGTCAGCTGGTCGGAGGCCGTCGTCAGCACCTGCTGGTCGCGGGTGAAGGTCACGGTCGAGGTGTGCGGCGTCGAGTCGAAGGTGATCAACCCGAACGAGACGCCGTCGTTGCCGCCAAACCGGGTCACGGCGTCGAGGAACGCGGCCTGGCGCCGGCCGGTCGGGTCGCTGCCTTCGTTGGACAACGAGGTGTCGATCACGAACAACACCTTGTACGGGACCTTCTCCTCGATGGGCGCCGGGGCACAAACCTCGGCCGAGAGCTCGACGCGCACCTCGGGGAGCTCGTTGCCGTTGACCAGAATCAGGTCGGCGTTCGTGCAGCCGCTGCAAAGAGCCAACAACGCGGAAGTGATGGCGACGCCCTGAAACCGCTCGCTCCCCTCTGCCACCGGTCCGCCGCCGCCAACTCTCTTTGCCATCATCACGTCCTCCTGTAGCGGACTCTCGACCATGAACGCCTGTCTGCCGGATGGTGTGCAATTCCTATGCGAGACGTGAAGCATAGTGTTTTCAACGAATTACTGGTCTCGTGTGAAGGGCCAGGTGGTCACTCGCAGCCCTATCCGACCTGGAGAAAACACGATCTGGTAACCGGCGTGACCAGGGCGTCCCGAAGGGGGGCTCTGCCGTCATCTCTGGCACGCTGCACTTGGGGTTGGCTGGGGGTGGGGAGCGCCGCGAGAGCCACGGCGCGGGAATCAAAGGCAGGTGCAGCGGGCCATAGGCTGGATGCCTTGGGATTCTCTGTGGCCGCTCGGGGGGGCTGAGGTCGGGGCGCGGAGCGCTCAGCTCAACCGCAGGGGGTGTGGCAGGAGCCCGGAACCCAGGAGCAGCCGCTCGAGCAGGTGTCCGGGTCGTAGGTGCAGGCCGCGGGACAGCCGGCCGGGCGCCGCGAGTCGCCTGGCTGGCACGCCGGCGGCGAGTCCTCGCTGCAGCTCGAGGTGGTGTTCCACTGGCAGCTGCTGTTGCACACCGCGGTCTGGTGCCCGGGGCCGCACTGCGCCTGGCAGCCGGTGGTCTGGGTCTCACCGGGGGTGCAGGCCGCGCCCGAGGCGTCGCACGCGGAAGGAGCGCCCCACTCGCAGGTCGAGGTGCAGGTGCTGGTCTGGGTGCCGCAGCCGTTCTGGCACGACTGGGTGTCGCTCTGGCCGGGGGTGCACGGCGGGCAGTCTTCCTTGCCGCTCACCTGTTCGATCCACTTGCAGTTCGAGCCGCACAGCTTGCTGACCGTATAGGTGATGCCGCAGCCACAGCTCACCTCGTCACCGGCGGTCTCGTCGCCCGGGACGCACTCGCAGCTGCCGCCGCACTGATCGGGCGGGGGCGGCAACGGCCAGGTGCAGTCGTTGGTGCAGGTGAGGGTGTCGGGCATCGTCTGGCCGTCGCCATTCACGCAGGTGACCGGCTTGGTCTCGCCCGGCTGGCACTCGACCGGCGGGCAGTCGGTGAGCTTCTGCGAGGTCTCGGAGCCGCCCATGGCGTTGCAGGAGTCCGGGGCGGCGGCGGCGGCGCAGGTGGTCTCCATCTGATACAGACCGCAGCCCGGGTGATTCGGGATGCACTCGAGGACGTCGATGCGGGTGCCGGGGGTGCAGCCCTGGCAGACGTCGGGCTGGTTCCACTCGCACTGCTCGTTGCAGCTCACCTTCGCGGTGTAGCCGTCGATGCAGGCCTTGTCGGAGCAGGGCATCGAGCGCTCGGCGCCGGGGAAGCAGCTGCCGTGCTCTTCGCAGGTGTTGGCGCGCTGCCAGAAGCAGCCGTCGCAGCGATGGATCTGGAAACCACACGCGCCGCACGGCTCCTGCAACGTGCTGTCCTCGGAGCACTCGGACGGCCGAACCTCGCAGTTTCCGATCCGCTTCCAGGTGCAGTCGTTCTGACACACCATCTTCTGCCCGACGCAGTCGGTCGCGCCGCACGAGGCGCCCTCGGGACAGGAGTCGCAGGTGCGATAGGTGACGGCCCCGGGCACGCACTCGCCGGGGTTGCCGCACGTGCCGTCCGCCGCCATCGTGCCGCAGAAGCCGCAGGGCTTGTCGCTGTTCGGGACGCCGCAGCCGTCGCAGACGCCGAGGTGCCACACGCCGCGCTCGTCGCAGGTGTCGACGCGCTTCGCGTCGCAGTCGCAGTCCACCTCGCGGCTGCTGCCGGGCGCGCACGACACGCACTGCAGGAAACCGCCGATGCACATCATCGTGCCGTTGTCCTCGCAGGATCCAGCGTCCGTGCCTTCGTCGATCTCACCGTCGAGGTCGTCGTCCTTGCCGTTGCAGACCTCCGCCTTCGGCGTCACCGGGGCGTCCGGGTCGCCCGCCTGGTCGCCACCACCCGCCGGCGGCGCCATCACCCACTGGTCCAAGTTCGGCGCTTGCTTGTCCGCCACCCGCGCCAACGAGTCCTGCTGGCAGCCAAGAAGGCCGGAGCCGGCAAGCACGAGCAGGAACAGGACAGCTGCCACCCCGCGTCCAACCATCCCCGCCGCCACCGCCTCGCTCTTGCTCGCTCTCGTTGCCATCATCACGACCTCCTGTAGAGGGTCTTGGTAGTAAACGACCGTCTGCCGGATGATTTGCAAGTCCTATGCGAGACAGAATGTTAAGTGTTTTCAGGTTGTTATTGATCTGAGCTCGGGGGTCAGGTGGTCACTCGCAAGCCGATCTCGGGCGGCGACGTGGCTCGGGTGGTCACTGGCGTGACCAGGCATGGCCCAAGGTCGCTCGACCGCTCAGCGACCATGAAACAATGGAGTATTCTAGACAGATCTCGCCGTGAGCTGATCGTTTTGCGCCCTTTCTTGCGTTCCTCGCGCTCGCGGCTTCGCCTCCGCTGCAGCACCGGCGGGCGCGACGGTATGGTCGGGTACTGACGAGGGGGCCGGGATGCCAGCTCAGGGCAGCGTGAGGTCGGCGTGGAACTTCCCGAGGAGGGTGTAGCCGCCGTTGAAGACCAGGTCGAAGTTGCCGGCGACCCGGTCGCCGACTTGACCGCCGAGGTCGGTGAACTCGAGCTGGCCGGAGTCGACGGGTGGGAACTGGGGCTCGTCGGTCTTGTTGCCGCTCGGGTCCAGGCGGATGACGTTATGCTCGAAGGTGGCAGCGCCGGGCAGCGTCAGCGGCGTGTCGGCTTCGACGGTCTCGACGCCGAGCGGCACGACGATGCGGGTCGGCTGTTGTTGGACGACGATGGCGCCGTCGGGGAGGACTTCTTCTTTCTCGTAGCGGACGATGAGCTCGGTCTCGCTGCGCGTGATGCGGATGGTCGAGAAGTCCAGCGAATATCCGATCGCGGCGATGCTGCCCGACAGCGCGTCCTCGGCCTCTCCCTGACAGCCGGCCGCCGCGCCCAGGAGCGCGCTCACGGCGATGGCGAGACTCGTGCGTCGCATCTTCAGGTCCATGGAGCTGACAGACAGCATAGCACGTGCCAGCGGTTCGCCAAGAGCGACAATCTTCGCCGTCGGTTTGGCCCGAAGCGATCGAAGGCGGCGCTCGCGGTGTCAGGCTCGGCCTCAGCTCCCGCCCATCACCGACGAGCCTTTGAGCGCCTCGGCCTGGACGTGGGTGCGCAGCGCGACGACGAGCTCTTGGAGCTGGCCGTCGAGGAGGCGGGGCAGGTTGTGGGTGGTGAAGCCGATGCGGTGGTCGGTGAGGCGGTCTTGGGGGAAGTTGTAGGTGCGGATCTTATCGGACCGGTCGCCGCCCTTGACCATCGCGCGCCGCGCCGCCGAGATCTCGGCGTCCTGCTCCTCTTGCGCCTTCTCCATCAGCCGCGCCCGCAAGATCTTCATCGCCTTGGACTTGTTCTTGATCTGACTCTTCTCGTCCTGACAGATCACGACCATGTTGGACGGCAAGTGCGTGATGCGCACCGCCGAGTCGGTGGTGTTCACCGACTGCCCGCCGGGGCCGCCGGAGCGGAACACGTCGATGCGGAGGTCTTTGTCTTCGATCTTGATGTCGATGTCCTCGGCCTCGGGCAGCACCGCCACCGAGACCGCCGAGGTGTGGATGCGCCCCTGGGCCTCGGTCTCCGGGACGCGCTGCACCCGGTGCACGCCTGACTCGTACTTCAGCTGCGAGTAGGCGTCGTCGCCCTCGATGAGGACGATGACTTCTTTGTAGCCGCCCTTTGCGCCCGCCGAGGTCGACAGCGCCTCGACCTTCCAGCGGTGGCTCTCGGCGAAGCGCAGGTACATGCGGAACAGGTCGCCGGCGAACAGCGCCGCTTCGTCGCCGCCGGTGCCGGCGCGGATCTCGAGGATGATGTTCTTGCCGTCGTTCGGATCGGGCGGCAAGAGCATGATCTTCAGCTGCTCGGAGAGCGCGACCTCGCGCTGCTCCAGGCTCGAGAGCTCCTCTTTCGCCATCGCGATGAGGTCGGGGTCCTTCTCGGTCGCGAGCAGGTCGCGGTTGCCGGCTAGGTCGCTCTTGAGCTTCTTGAGGTCGCGAAAGGTCGCCACGATCTTGTCGAGGCGGTTGCGCTCCTTGCCGTAGTCGCGCAAGAGCTTCATGTTGGACGCGACCTTGGGGTCGGACAACAGCGCGTTCAGCTCTTCGAAGCGCCGCTCGACGTCGGTGAGCTTCTCTTCCAGGAGGCTCACGCCAACGCCCTCAGCACCGCGCCGAAGTCCGGGTAGACGACGATCGACGCCGGCGCGCTCCCGGCGCCCGCCGCCTGACGATGCAGCGCGGCTTTCAGCGACGCGATCGAGACCTCGAGCATGTCGTCGGTGGGCTTGCGGGTGGTGAGCCGCTGCATCCAGAAGCCCGGGGTCACGAGGGCGCGCACCACGCGGCTCTGCAGGTGCTCCGCAGCGTAGCGATTGACCTCGTAGGCGAGCGCGGCGATCGGCAGCAGCAGCGGGATCTTGATTGCCAGCGCCCCGAGGTGACTGCCGAGGCCGTCGCCGAGGCCGGGCACCAGCGGCAGGATGACGGCGAACACGACGATCGACGCCAACACCACAACGAGCAGGAAGCTGGTGCCGCAGCGGGCGTGGAAGGTGGTGTGGGTCCTGGCGTGGGCGACGTCGAGGGGCTCTTGGGCCTCGAACGTCGCGATGACCATGTGCTCGGCGCCGTGGTACATGAACACTCGGCGGACGTCCGGGAGCAGCGACAACAGCGACAGGTAGCCGATGAAGATCGCGAGCTTGAAGAAGCCGGCGACCAGGTGGAACACCGGCGAGCTGAGCGCGAAGCCGCCGAACATGTTACCGGTCGCCACCGAAAGGCCGTGCGGCAGCGCGACGAACAGGCCGAGGCCCAAGCCGATCGCGACGACGAAGGTCAGCGTCGTGCCCCAGGTGCTCGCGGGCGCGGCCTCGGTGGTTGGCGCGGACGCGGCGTTGCCGGCGGCGGCAGCAGCCGCGGGCGCGGTGGTCGGGGTCTGTTCCGGAGCGCTCTTGGCGTCGGTGGTTGGTGGTCGGACTTCGGTTTGTTTGGCGGAGAAGTCGAGGGCGTCGAAGCCGGCGGCGACGGTTTCGAAGAGGACGACGATGCCGCGCAAGAGCGGCAGCTTGAGGGTGGGGTGACGTTCGCCGGCGGGGTGGACGAGCTGCTCGCGGACGACGATCTCACCGGAGGCGCGGCGCACCGCGACCGAGAGCCCGGCGGCGGCGCGCATCATGACGCCTTCGATGACTGCTTGGCCACCGACGTTTTTCAGAGGGGCGGGCATGAGACTCGAAGCGAGCGAGACCGGGCGTCCCGCCGCGGCCTTAGGAGGCGCGCTTGTACTTGCGGTTGAACCGTTGCACGCGGCCTTCGGCATCGACGAGCTTTTGCTTGCCGGTGAAGAAGGGGTGGCATGCGGCGCAGATGTCGACCTTGAAGTCGCCGCGCACCGACCGGGTCTCGATGACGTTGCCGCACGCGCAAGCGATGCGCGCCGGCTTCAAATCTGGATGGATGTCTTCCTTCATGACCGACCTCGCGTGAGAACGGGGGTAAGTAGGAGATCTGCCGTCAACTGTCAAGTGCCGCGACAACGAGAGGCCGAGCCGAGGCCGTCCGATAGGGCCCGCGATCACTTTTTCGTTGTGGAAGCCCGCACGCTGAGGCATTGTCGCCGCCGAATTTTCGCGCCAGGCCGGTCTCACGGGTTGGCGTCATGGAGTACTCACGATGAAGACGATGAAGCTGTTGCCGTTGGTTCTGACCGCCATCCTGGCCGGCGCCGGTGGGTGCAAGGAAGACAAGCTCGACGCCGCGCCGAGCTGCAAGGACGGCCAGAAGAACCAAGACGAGACCGGGGTAGACTGCGGCGGCCTCCTTTGCGGCGCGTGCCGGCTGAACGGAGCCTGTCAGCGGGACCTGGACTGCTACGTGGGGATCTGTACGAACGGGACCTGCGACGCGAGCGCCACGCCCCTCACCGAGGTCCAGCTCTGCGCTCTTTACATCATGACGGCTGCGGCGGGCGACAGCTCGCCGTGCACCACGCAGCCGGTGCTGTCGGCAGCCGATTTCAACCCCGAGCAAACCGCCTATGCATGCCGCCCAGGAACCGAAGGGCGCAGCTGGGCCCACAAGCTGCTCGCCGCCGTCGCCGAGAATCGTGTCAGCGTCGACTGGACGTTGGCGAAGCAGTGCCTCGATCAGACCCGCTATCTGCGCATGGCGGTGCCCGGACTCGACATGGCGAACGGTCCCGAATGGGCCGCTGCTCGCGATGGGATCTGCAAGACGTTCCACACCGGCAAGCTGGCGCAAAGTGCGACCTGCGTGGAGGACTGGGACTGCCCGGAAGGCCTAGGCTGTTACACGACGACTCCGACCATCGGCGGCAGCCGGCAGTGCATGGCGGGTGGCGGCGTGAATGATGCGTGCGACGAGTTCCGCCCGTGTGATGCGAAGCTGACGTGCGGCACCAACGGCAGGTGTACGAGCCCGACGATACCGCCGACCAAAGCCCGCGGGGAGAACTGCAGTGCCTCGACCGAATGCAACAGCGCCGATTGCTCGATTTGCCGGCAGGCGTCGACGGGGGCGCGGACCACATGCCAGATGATTGGCAAGGTCGGCGACTATTGCGCCGATTGGAACGACTGCGCGCTGGACCTCGGCTGCGTCAACCACGTCTGTGGCTTGGCCAGCATCGGCCAAGCGTGTTGCGTTGACGCCGAAGTCTGCGCGGAGGTAACGAGTCTCCAGGCGATGTGCGATCCGACCGCCGCCTACTGCCTGCAAACCGTCGACTGCGAATCCTTCACGACGTCCAGCGCTTGCGGTGGCTCCCCCTTGTGCTACTGGGACGGCGAGGCTTGCACCGCCGGCGGCGGGCAATGCGT
The DNA here is from genome assembly GCA_016218825.1 of Deltaproteobacteria bacterium. Classification (GTDB taxonomy): domain Bacteria; phylum Myxococcota; class XYA12-FULL-58-9; order XYA12-FULL-58-9; family XYA12-FULL-58-9; genus JACRCV01. The sequence continues at coordinate 98,426 of JACRCV010000116.1, read as the reverse complement.
GGCCAAGGACGCTCTCGCGACGAGTGGCGCCTGCTACGGGCTCGGCTACTGCGCACCTGGGTCCTACTGCAACGGGGCGAGCGCCTGCGTGCCCTTCGGAAGAGAGGGTGCGAGCTGCGACGACGTCACGCCGTGCAACGAAGACGTCGGGTTCACCTGCACCCTGGCGGGCACCTGCGGCCACGTGTGCGAGTACAACGAGGACTGCCCGGCTGGTAGCTACTGCGGCGACGCGAACGGTGACGACGAGGACGAATGTGTACCGTTCGCATCAACGACGTGCGCGAGTAGCAGCGAATGCGCCCCGCCAAACTGGTGTGACATCCAGGGCGCTCAGTGCTTCAAGTTCACCACTCCGGCGACCTGTGGTCTCGACAGCGAATGCTCCTGGACCATCGAGGGAACCTGCGAACGGGACGACACCTGCGCCACGCACACCGACAGCACGACTTGCGGCGCCGACACCACCCAACGGTGTGGCTGGTTGCCGGTGGGCACGTGCAAGGAACCCGCTTGCGAAGCATTCACGGCCGAAGGCACGTGCACAGCACCCGGATGCCAATGGTTGGCGGATTATAGTGAGGGTCCAGGCTGCTACCCGCGCTGCTGGGAATTCGACGGAAACATGGCAGGCTGTACGGGAAACACCAACTGCCACTGGGACGGCCAGTATTGCTGGTATCGATGCAAGGCACCGACCTCTCAGAACGACGCGACGGAGTGCGGCCGGTATCCGGGGTGCGTTTATTCTCCCGGAACGCCGGATCACGGCTGCCGCGGCACCGAAGACTGCGCCCGCTTCAACTCCAACCTCGCCAGCTGCAACACCGCCCTGTGCGCCCTCGACGGCAGCACATACTGCGCGAGCACAAACGCCACGGGCGAAGGATCTTGTGTTGCGCCGCTCCCGACCGGAAGTCCCTGCGTTCCTGAGGACCAAGAGGGCGCAGCAACGGCCGCAGATATGGGCTACAACGATGCATACCCGAATCCCGGCATGCCAGCCCGGGCGTGCGCCGACGGCTACGCGCAGAACGTGACCGGCAGTGCGAACTACGTCTGCTCGGTCCCGCCGTCCGCCCCGAACGAGGACTGCGGCGGCATCAACAACACGATGCACTCCATCATCACCACGGTGTTCATGTTCGGCAGCGCGTTGTTCATTCGCCGGCGGCGGCGTTTGACGTAACCGGCGTCGCCCGTCACCGTCGAATGATCGTGCCGCCGTCACCGACGGCGAACACGTGGCATTCGTCTGCGGCCCAGATGTTGTTCAGCGTTAGCGTCGACGCCGTGGACGAGGTGCTCCACGTAGATCCGTCGAACTGGACGATGCTGGTGCCGCTCACGCCGAATAGCACGGTCCCGGTTGCCGCAAAGTGGAGTATGGGCGCTGCGGGGGAATACACGGAGTAGGTCCAAATCGTGCCGATCCGGCGATCTACGAACTCCCCCACCCCCGTTTGACCCCGACTCAGGTACAGGGTGTCGGCGCCAAACCCAACAATGCTCGACAATCTCCCGGGGGCAGACCAGCCTGTGAGTTGTCGCCAACCGCCTATGCTGAAGCGCTCCCGCGCCGCGGAGTAGTCGGTAATCGGTGAGAACGTGGTCCTACCGCCCACGGCGAAGGTCCCGGCACCACCCTCCCAGTAGTCAAACAGGTCGGTGGCTGTCCCCGACGTCGCGAGAGCGAACGTGGTTCCGGATGAAACGGTGATAGTCCCCCCTTGCCCAACCGCCGTGATCTTGGTCGGAGTTCCAGCTTGAACCCACACGTCATAGAGGCGCGAGGCGGTCTTGGTATCGAGGAGAGCGCCGGTGGCACCGGATACCGCTATGGCCGTGCCGAGATCTCCCACAGCCACGGCCGCTGACCTGCTGGTGCCTTGCACCGCGCGCAGATTGGCAGTCGTAAGTCCATGGTCGACGACACTCCAAGTCGTCCCAGCCCAACTGAGCATCGTTCCCGCGGCACCCACCACGCAGACGTCATCCGTCGCGGTGCCCGACACTCCATAGAGGTTGACTGTGGTGGGGACTGTCATCTTCTCCCAGCCTCGCGTGCACTTTCCCCCGCAACAATCGCCGCCAGCACATTGATAGCCGTAGGTGCAATCAGCGCCGAACGCCCGCGCATAACACGCTCCACCCACGTCGCACGCAGCGCCCCCGGCGCACTCGTTGTCGGGATCCTTGCCGTCCAACACGATCGAACAAACACCTGCCTGTGCCACTACCGTGTCGACGCCGCCGCAGGAGTAACAGTTCTGCGTGCACGCCGCAGAGCAGCAGACCCCCTGAACGCAGTACCCACTCCCACACTCAAAAGCGAACGAGCACGGTTGCCCATCCGCGACCGCGTAGCAGCCGCCGGCGCCGTTGCACGCCGTGGCCTGGGTGCCGTTGCACTGGTCGAGGGGGTCGTTGCCGCCGGGGATCGGGGCGCAGAGGCCCACCGCGGCGCCCGTCTGATCTGGGTTGCACGACCAACAAGTCACGCCGCAGGCTCCGTCACAACACACCCCGCCGCGACACACCCCCGAGGCGCAGCCTATGTCCTCGGTGCAGGTCTGTCCCACACCACCACGGCAAACACCGGTCGCGTCGCAGGTGCAGATGGCGGTGCCGCAACTGCCGGCCCCACCCGCATCACAGGTCCCCACGTCGCTGGTGTCGAGGACCGCGGCACAAATCCCGGGCGCCGTGAGGTCGGCGCACGACAGACAGACGCCGTCACACGGCGCATCACAGCACACGCCGTCCACGCACATCCCGCTCTGACAGCGATAGCCCTCGGCCGCCGTGCCACAAGCGTCGCCGAGCATGCCGTCGTAACACGAGCGGGCGCCTGTGCACTTGGCCTCGCCGGGGCATTCGTCGGCGGGGTCCGCCGCCTCCGAGATCGGCTCGCAGGTGCCGCTCGCGCACGTCTCGCACACCCCGTCACAGCGCCCGTTGCAGCACACCCCGTCCTCACACGCACCGGTCGGACACTCGTAGCCGTTCTCGCAAGCCTCGCCCTGAGCCTTGTCGAAGCAAGCGCCAAGCCCATCGCACGCCGTCGGACCGTCGCAGAACTCCCGCGGGTCGTCACCGGCCGGGACACTCACGCAATGGCCGTCGTCGCCGTCGCCCACGTCGGAGCCCACCACGCAGGTCTCGCAGCCCCCGGTGCAGGCCGCGTCACAGCAAACCCCGTCGACGCAGAAACCGGTGGCGCACGCCACCGCCATCGTCCCGCACGGACTGCCCGGCGGCAGCTTCTTGGCGCACGCGTGGTTGGTGCAGTACCAGTCGACGACACAATCGCCGTGCTCGGTGCAGGCCTGCGCGTACGGCTTGCAGGTGGCCTCCAGACAAGCCTCGGCCGGGCCACAGTCGGCGCTCGTGTCACACACCGAGAGGCAAACAAAGTCGACGCAGAACTTCCCCGGCGGACACGGGATGTTGTCGATGGTGCTGCACTCCGGACCGTCCGCGGGCTTCCCCGCCGGACACGCGGTGAGACCACACAGAAGCAGCGCGGACCAGATTGCGGTGCGACGGCGGCGATGGGCCCGGGCCTGCGGCGTGTTGGACATTCAGCTCCCCCGGATTCGGAGCGCGACCAGAGCGTCGGCCCGATGATCTTCGAAGGTATCGGAAGACCTCGAGGTGACTCAAGCGGTTGTCGCGTCGGGTCCTGGATCATGATGGTCCGGCTCGGCGCCGGGGATTGACCCCACACCACCCCGCGGGCACTGTAGCTCTGCGGCCATGCCGCGCGGAGCTCGCGCAACCCATGCTGGTGCTCGCTTTGTTCGTGACCACGCTCGTTGTCGGTGCCGCACCGCCGACGCGGGAGGTGGGGCTCGCCGTCCTGCCGGCGCGTGCCGTGGGCATGCCACCCGACTCCCGCGGCCGCATCGACGCGGCGTTCGACCAGGCCGCGGCCGAGACCTTCGGCGGCAAGATCATCAAGTCAGCCGAAGCCCGCGACACCGTCGGCGGCGCCGCCCTCAAAGACGCCGCCGGCTGTGACACCGCCCCCTGCTTCGCGAAGGTCGGCAAGGCGCTCGGCGTCAAGTACATGCTCGCGGTCAAGGCCACCCGCGCCGGCGCCGGCGCCAACTTCGCCGGTCAGGTCATCGACCTCGCCGCGGTACAGGTCGTCGCCCTGTTCAAGGTCACGGCACGCGGCGACGCGGACACCTACCTCGAGGCCGCCCGCGAGATGACCGCCAAGATCTTGGACCGCCTGCCCGCCCTCGAGCCCGGCGCCTCCCCGCCCGAGCCGGCGCCGGCCGCCGCCGCAGAGCCGGCGGTGACACCTCCCGCCGTTGCCGTACCCCCGATCCCAATCGCGCGCGAGCTTCCGGTGCCGACCCCGACGCCGACCCCGACGCCGCAACCGGTCGCGACGGGCCCCGCGCCAACGGTGACCGAGCTTCACGACACCGAGACCCTCGCCGCCCCGGGCGCTCCCGAAGCACAAGCGCCGCCGCCGGCCGCGGCCCCTTCAGAGCCGGCGGCGCCGGCGAAGGCCGGGTGGATCGGGCTGAAGCACCGCCCGTTGAGCCGCGAAGACCGGGAACGAGCCGGCCTGAGCGAAGGCATCGGCACCGCGGTCGCGGCGGTGAGCGGCGGCGGACCTGCCGACGTCGCCGGGGTGCTGCTCGGTGATGTGATCCTCGAGGCCAACGGCGTCCGCATCGATTCGCCGGAACGCTTCGCACAGGTAGCACGCGGCCTCGACGTCGGCGCGGTGCTGACCCTGCTCGTCAAGAGACGCCAGGAACAGCGCTACCTGGCGATTACCGCCGGCGCACGCCCGGACGCCGCCGCAGCCACCCCGCCGGTGTTCGTGGCACCGATCGCGACGCCAACGCCACCGACCGCCGTCGCTGCCCCGGCCCCAATCCCAACCCCGGCGCCGACCCCGACCGCACCGCCGCCCGCGGTCCCGCTCGTCGTACCCACCGAACCGGCGGCCGCGGCCCCGAGCTACGACGCCGCGCCGACCTACCCGTCCGCCGCGGTGGAGACCTCGCCGCCCAAGCCCCCGTTCAAGCTCGGGCAGCTGCTGTGGATGCTGGGCGCCGGTGGCGGCTCGGCGGCGGTGGGCGTGTTGTTGTGGAAGGAGCAGCCTCCGATCCTCGGCCCGGCGCTCGTCACCATCGGCGCCGGCTGGGTGGCGCTCGGGGTCCTCACCAGCCTCTGGCCGACGACCAGCGTCGCGATGGCGCCAGCCTCCGGAAACGACGAGGTCGCGTACGGCAGCGCTGTGCTGCGCCTGCGAAGCGTCGACGTCGTCACGATGCCCGAGCACGGCCGCGGCGTCGCCGCCCGATTTGAGTTTTGACCTAGAACCCAACGCCGAGCGCGATGCTGCGGTCGATGAAGCCGAGGTCGCGGTTGCGCGGGTCTTGGGTCGCCGAGACACTGATCACGAGCGGCGTCGGGTTGGCCTTGCTCCAGTTGAAATACGCGTGCACACCGACGCGCACCAACCAATCGTCGCGCTTGCGCTCCTGACCGAGCGGGACCTTCATCAACAGGTAGTTCGGCGCCACGCCGTCCACCGAGAACTGGGTGCGGAAGTCGACCTCTTTGAACGACCGGCCGTAGAGCTCGATCGCCAGGCCGAAGATGCCGCCGGCGCTCAACGCCCCCGCGCCCTCGCCCGCGCCACCAATGCGCAGATAGTCGGCGAACGCCTGCAGGTGCAGGCCGAGCGCGAGACTCAACGCCGGCTCGCTCGTGACCTCGAAGCTGACGACGCGGGTGCCGAAGCCCATGCCGGCGTGACCACCGAAGCCAAAGTCGGCGACGGTCAGGGCGGCGTTGCGGTGCGCGGGATAGGCGCCGAGCTCGAGGATCACCCCGGAGTCGAACCGCGACTGCAGCCAGGCGCCGGCGGTCTCGAGGGTCGGCGCGTCGGAGGGCCCGCGGCTGGTGTAGGCAAAGAGCAGGGTGTCGTCGCTGTTCTCGTCTTCTTCGACGAGGCTGCCGGCCCCGATCGGATTGCGCGGCAGCGCCGCCTGCGCCTGGAGTGGCGCGAGGCTCGCGAACAGGGTCGCGGCGATCATCCTCCGGGTTGGCGTCGTCGTCATGACGGTCCCTCTAGTAGATGAACGACAGCGACGCGAAGTAGCGCGTCCGGTCTTCGGGCTCCCCGAGGATCGCGTAGGTCTCGGGCGCGTTCTTGCTCATCGTGAACGTGATCCGGGTAAACATGATGTCGCGCGGCTCCTCGATGGTGTCGGCGAGCATCTGCGTGGCGGTGTCCATCATCTGTTGCTTCTGCGCGTCGGTGAACGAGTCGCTCGACTGGGCCGCGGCGGCGCCGAACAGCATGACCGCGGTCCAGAACCACTTCGCCGGGATCTGACAATAAGCGGTGAGCTCGTAGCCGGTCACGGTCTCGGCGTGCGGGGTCACGGTGTTGAAGATCTGAAAGGTGCTGGTCGTCGCCCGGGTATAAAAGGCCTTGGCGCCGAAGCTGGTCCCGAAGTGGCCACGGCGGGTCAAGTTGAAGTCGTCGTCGGCCTGCAGCAGGATGTCGAGACCGCCCCGGAACCACCCGAGCTCGTGGTCGGTCAGCGAGTAGCGCACCTCCGCCGACAGGAACTTGAACTGCGGCGCGCCGATGCGGGTGATGCTCGCCGCGGCCATCCAGTTGGGCTGGTCGGTGAAGTTGTAACGAATGAAGCCGGCCTCGAGGTTCTCGACGAACAACAGCTGGTCGTACGCCAGGCGCAGGTCGAAGCGCTTGACCTCGTTGTCGCGCCCCGACAGATCCTTGCCGACCACATAGCTGGACTTGGAAAACAGGAACGGCGAGTTCAGCTCGAAGAAGAACGAGCCCTGCGACGCTCTGCTCTCGCCGGCCTTGACGCCCGCTTGCCAGGTCTCGAGGGTGTTGGTGAGCCAATACGCCCCGAGCGACGCCTCGGCCACATCCCCCAAGGTCAGCCGGGCGCCGTGCAGCGCCTCCTGCACCGCACCGCCGGAACCCTCGGGTCTGGCCGTCGCGCCGTCGAAGGCCGTGGCCGGCAGCGGTTTGGTGGTGTTGCTGAAGATGTTGAAGAGCGACAGCTGCACCTTGCTCTTGTTGTCGGGACGGACGTTGATCAACATCCCCGCCGAGCCGCTGAAGATGGTCGCGGTGGTGCCCTTGTCGTCGGCGGTGTCGAAGGGCGCGAGCGCGGGGTTGTCGTAGCGCAGCCAGTCGCCCTCGCCGAAGAGCTCGAAGATCCGGCGGTCGCGGTGCCACTCGGCGTCCTTCTGCAGAAAGTAGACCGCTTCGAACTGTTTCACCTTCTCGTGGTAGACGCCGACGACATCGAACGAGGCGCGCGCCGGGCCGCTCCACGGCAGGGCGGCGCACAGGGTGGCCGCGGCCAGCAACAGGCCCGGCCGGTGGTGGGCACGCCGAGCGGTCACGCGGGCTTGGACTTCGGTGCTTCGGTGATGAGCGCCGCCGAGCCGCCCAGGAGGAGGGCGCGGCCGTCGTTGGGCTCGAGGACCACCAGATCGCCATACTTCAAGATCATCTCCCCCCCGTCCGTCCGGAGCTTGGTGCGCTCCGCCTCGGCAACGATGACCCGCAGCTCGGGAGCCGCGAGCTCGGCGCCCACCTGCAACACCCGCAGCCGGAACGACGGCCCGACCGCCTCGCCGCGCTGGGTCTTCGGCGGCCCGCTCTTGGCAAAGTCGACCGCCTGATACGCTTGTTCCAAGTGCAGCTCACGGGCCCGACCGTCGAGGCCGACCCGCTTCCAGTCGTAGACGCGAAACGTGGTGTCGGACGGCTCTTGCACCTCGAGCAGCAGGAAGCCCGCCCCGATCGCGTGCAGGGTGCCGGCGGGGATGGGGATCAAGTCGCCGACCTTCGGCACCACCTCGTAGAGCCACTTGGGGATCGTGCCGCCTTGCGCCGCTTGCCGCAGGGTCGCCGGGTCGAGCCCAGGATAGTGGCCGGCGAGGATCACCGCGCCGGGGTCGGCGTTGGCGACGTACCACACCTCGCTCTTCGGCAGCCCGTGGCCGAGCTTGTCACAGGCGGCACGGCTCGGGTGCACCTGCACCGAGGTCTTGTCCTCGGTGTCCAGCCACTTGACGAGAAACGGGAACGGTCCCTGCGCCGAGCCCCCGAGCGCGCCGGCGCGCCACAGCTCGCCCAAGGTCTTCCCGGCGTGCGCTCCGGCCGCCACCCGGCTCTGCCGGTCGCCGAGGTCGACGAGCTCCCACGCCTCGCCCACCGGGCCGTCTGGGATCTTGCGCCCGAGCTCGTTGTCGAACCGCCGGCCGCCCCAGGGCGCCGGCTGATAGAACGGCTCAAACCTCAACATGCGCGGCTAAAGTAGTGCGAGGCGTAGGGCCGGCGCAAGCGTCGCGGCCGTCAGACGGGGGCGAGGTGACGAGCGAAGAACTCGACCGCGAGCCGCATCGCGGGCTTCAGGTGCACAGGGTTCGAGAACCGATGGTCGGCGCCGGGCACGATCTCGAGGGTCACGTGCCGCGCCTCGGTGGCGATGTCGTGGGCGTCGGACACCGGGACCACGTCGTCCTCCTCGCCGTGCAACACCAACAGCGGGATGTGGAGCGCTCGCACCGCCCCGATGACGTCGTGGGCTTTGGCGTCGTCGTAGAAGCCGCGTCCGATCGGCCCCGCCACCGTCTCCAGCTGCCCCCGCTCCAGAAAGGCTCGCGCCTCGTCGGGATGGCGCCCGGCGATATCGCCGGGGTAGCCGACCGCCGCCAACGTCGCGACCGCCCGCACCCGTTCGTCGCGCGCCGCCGCCAGCAGCGCCACCGCGCCGCCCATGCTCGACCCGAACAGGCCGAAGCGAGTGGCGCCCCGACTCGCGAGGTAGGTGATGGCGGCGTCCAGATCTTCGACCTCGTGGGTGAACGACAGATCGAACAACCGCCCCTCCGACTCGCCGCGCCCGGCAAAGTCGAAGCGCAGGCAGGGGAGTTGAAGAGCCTCCAAGTCGGCGGCCAAGCGTTGATGCTTGCTGCCGTTCTTGTCGGAGAGCATGCCGTGGCAGCTGATGACGACGGCGTCGTTGGGCTCGCCGTGCAAGATCCCGGCGAGCGTCTGCCCGCGCCGATTGCCGAAACGCACCGCGGCCGCGCTCACAACAACACGCCCGCATAGCCGACGAAGCTGTCGTTCGGCTGCACGTCGTAGCTCAAATAGTGCGACACCACCTTGGGATGCAGCGCCCCGGACGCCGCCTGCACCGCGCTCATCGCCGCCGCGACCGCGCCGGGGCAGCAGGCGCTGTGCTCCTCGGTGCCGTGCAACACCACGGTCTCCGGCTCCTTAGCGAGGATGGCGTCGATGAAGCCGCGGTCGTTTTGTTCCCGCACCCAGCGCACCGCCTGGTCGCCCCGGCCCTGCGGCTCGAAGTCGTAGTTCGGGCCGTAGTGGGTCAGGTCGGTCGAGCCGATGAACACCGCGCGGCGCTTGGTTTCCTGGACTCGCTTCGCAACCGCGGCGCCGATCGCGAGCGCCTCTTTGGCGGCCCCGACCCCGAGCATCAGGAGCTCGGCCTTCGGGAAGAAGTAGCGCACGAACGGCAGGTGCAGCTCGACGGCGTTGTCGGGATGACCGGGTTGCACCGGCTCTTCGCCGAGGCGGAGCTCGTCGCGCAAGCGGATCGCCAGGTCACGCGCGGTCGCGAGCGGGCCGAGCGGCGTGGACCAGCCGTCGGCGCAGAAGATGGTGTTGGGGCCGTGCGGGCCGCGGTGCGAGCCGAACACCACCACCAGATCTGGGTGGGGCACGGCAGCGCTCAGCCAAGCGTAGCCTTCGGCGGCGGCGTCGCCGGAATAGGACCAGCCGGCGTGCGGGCCGACGAGGCCGGTGTACGGGCCTTGCTCTGGCTCGGCATCTGCGGCATGAGCGGCGATAGCCTTGCGGCAGGCGCTGTCGGTAGCCGGATACCAGAGGCCCGCAAGGAACGATGGACGCAGCATGAGGATTACGGATAACCCTTTTGTCGCGCGCCGCAAAGGGTTCGCGGTCGCGATGCTCCTGTTCTGCGCCTGCGCCGGCCCCGGCGCCCTGCAGCCGTCGCGCGGCCCACGCGCCGCCGCCCTGACGATCCCGCCGCTGCCGAGCCCGCTCCCGGCGACCGAGGAGCTCAAGGCGCAGTCGGATCGAGAGCGGCTCCAGAACCTGATCGCCCAACCCGGCACCGACGCCGCGGTCGCCAACGGCCTGGCGCGCTTCCTGCCGACGGTCCTCGCCGTCAAAGAGCGCCCCGCGGTCTACGGCCTGTTGGGCCGCGCCTACGCCGCCGCGGTCGCCGGTGGCGCCGCGAGCGACGCCGAGGTCGAGGCCGCGCTCTGCGGCCCGCAGGCGCTCGAGATCGCCGACAAGACCGCGGTGGTCACCGCCGCCTACCGCCTGGCGTCTGCGGGGTCGTTGCTGTCATTCGTCGACAAGTGTCTGGCGTTGGTCACCCACGCGAACCCGGGGCTGGCACCTCCAGAGGCCGCGGCCTTCGCCCGTCTTCAGGGCACGGTCAAGAGCCTGAAGGGCGACGTCGCGGGATCGCTCGAGGACTTGCGCAGAGCCGGGGCGGCGTTCGACCTGGCGGACGATCCAAACCTGCACTTGCGCCTGGTCACGGCGCTGATCGCAACCGGCAGCGCCGCGGACGCTTGTCCGCGGGCAAGAAGGCTGTACGCCGAGCACCCGCTGCTCCCCGGCGCCCGGGCGTCGTTGAGCGCTTGCGCCAAGAGCGGCCAAAGCGTCGACACCGTGATCGCGGAGATCGACACCGGGCGCAAAGCCCGCCTCCTCGCCGGCCGCCGCGACGGCGGTGAGCCGGCCAAGGCCTTGGCGCTCGAGACCGACGCCCGCGAGGTGGTGGACCTCGAGCTCAAGGACCCGGACCGCCTCACGGTCGCGGTGTTCTTCTCGACCTGGTGTCCGCACTGCAACAAGGAGCTGCCGCGCATCAACCAGCTCGTGGCCACGGTCGGTCGTGACGCGAGGCTGAACGGCAAGGTGAGGATCTTGGGGGTCCGGACCTCGATCGAGCGCGAGGCCGAGCCCTACGAGGCCTTCATCGCCCGCCTGCAGCCGGCCTTTCCGATCTGGACCGACCCGACGATGTCGCTCGCGTTCGCGTCGTTCTGCAAGCACCAGGGCCTGAAGCCGGCGCTGCCCACGGTGGCGGTCGTCGACACCCAGGGGCTGGTGCGCTACGTGCTCGGCTCCGGCGACTACCAGAACTCGGCGCAAGAGCTGTTCTGGGCCCTGCAATCGCTGCTTGACCAACAGGCGTCGAACAAGCCATAGACCACACCGCACTTTCGGGTGAGGACGAACGCATGACTGTCAGCGATCCGAAGAAGTACGCCACCGGCTTCTCCGACGGCCTGGCGCCGGTCACGTCGATCGACGTCGCCCGCCACGGCTCGGTGTCCGAGATGCTCAAGGAGCTGTCGCACACCGCGTTCGGCGGCCGCTGCCTCGGCGAGGGCGCCGACACCCTCGAGGCCATGATCCGCGACCCCGAGTGCCTCGTGGTCATGACCCTCTCCGGCGCGATGACCGTCGCCAAGCAGGGGCTCTTGGTCTGCGAGATGCTGGAGCGCGGTTGGATCCAGGCGATCATCTCGACCGGCGCGCTGATGGCGCACGGCCTGGTCGAGGCCGCCGGCATGACCCACTTCAAGTACGACGGCCGCTTCACCGACAAGGAGCTCTACGACAAGGGCTACGACCGGGTGTACGACACCCTCGAGCTCGAGAAGAACCTCGACGACACCGAGCTCATCGTCCGCGAGGTATTGAACAGTCTCCCCGAGGGGACGACCCTGCACTCGGCCCTGATCTTCAAGGCCATCGGCAAGTACCTCGCCGAGACCACGCCGCATGACGCCCGCGCCATCCTCAAGAGCGCCTACAAGATGAACGTGCCGGTGTTCGTGCCGGCGTTCACCGACTCCGAGCTCGGCCTCGACGTCGCGCTGCACAACCGCATCCGCCTGCGCGAAGGCAAAGAGCGCCGCACCTACGACCCGTTCTTCGACCTCGAGCAATACACCCAGCTGGTCGCGGTGCAGAAACACACCGGCATCTTCACCATCGGCGGCGGTGTGCCGCGCAACTGGGCGCAACAGCTCGGCCCCTTCGTCGACATCATGGAGAAGCGCCTCGGCATGCCGCCCAAGGGCTTCCGCTTCCGCTACGGTGTCCGCGTCTGTCCGGAGCCGGTGCACTGGGGCGGGCTGTCGGGCTGCACCTACTCCGAGGGCGTCTCGTGGGGCAAGTTCGTCGCCCCGCACGACGGTGGGCGCTTCAGCGAGATCCTCGCCGACGCCACCATCGCCTGGCCCTTCCTGGTGCGCGGCATGATCGAGCGGCTGGGCGACAAACCGCCGCAGAAGAACCTCAAGCCGCCGGCCAAGAACCTCGAAGAAGCCGTCGCTGCCACCGCGAAGTAAGCCCCGATCGCAGAACGAGTCCGGAGCCGAGACCGGTCTCGGCTGATTCGCGCTGGCGCGATCGTCGCCCCGCCCACTCGGGGCGGGGGACCTTGGCGAACGATGACGTCGAGGGCGGGGGTGGGGTGGGGAGCGCGGCCGCCGCGGACGCGCGGGAATCAAGTCAAGGTGACGGGTGGTCTACCGCGGCGCGCCGTGGCTCTTCTGCCAGCGCTCGACGGCGCGGTTGTGGCAGTCGAGGGTCTTGCAGAACTCGTGGCGGCCGTTGTTCATCGACACGAAGAAGTAGTCGTCGCACGCCGCCGGCGAGACCACGGCGGCCAGCGCCGCGTTGCCGGGGTTGGCGATTGGCCCCGGGGGGAGCCCGTAGATCTTGTAGGTGTTGTACGGGTGCTCCATCTGCCGCAAGTGATAGGCCCTGAGGTTACCGTCGAAGGTCGGGTCGGAGAGGGTCGCGGCGTAGATGACCGTCGGGTCGGTGTCGAGGCGCCAGCGCGGCTTGGCTCGCAAGCGGTTGTAGAACACGCAGGCGATGTGCGGGCGCTCGTCGGCGGCGCCGGTCTCCTTCTCGACGATCGACGCCAACGTCACCAGCTCGCGCGCCGCGAGATCGAGCGGCCCCTTGCCGGCCTTGGTCTCGGAGTCGAAGGCGCGCTGAAAGCCCGCGAACAACGCCGCGAACACCTTCTCCGGCGTGACCCCGCGCGCGAACGTATAGGTCTCGGGGAACAGATAACCCTCGCAGGTCGGCCCGGGGATGGCGTAGGCCTCGAGGAACTTCACGTCGTCACACAGCTTGTCGAAGCTCGCGGCCGGGAGCCAACGCTCCTTGGCCAACAAGTCCCGAACCTGCCAGCGGTTCAGGCCCTCGGCGATCGTGAAGGTCTCGAGCTTGACCCGGCCTTCGCGCAACGTCGCGAGGATGTCCGTCGGCGTCTGGCTGGACTTGAGCTCGTACTCGCCGGCGCGGATCTCGGTCTGGCCGGTCGCCCGGGCGTAGTAGTAGAGCCAGCGCGGCTTGTCGAGGATGGCGCGCGCCGCGAGGTCTTCGAGCAGCGGCTTGAGCGTCGTGCCCCGGCTGACGATGGTCGTGGTCGAGAACTCGCCGCCGCGCGACGTCTCGAGGTAGTGCGACAGCTGGAGATAGACGCCGCCAACAAACAGCGCCGCCATCAACACCAGGCCGACCGTCAGCCGCACGACTCGCTTCATGGGGCGCTCTCCTCAGAGCTGGCTGCTCTTGGCGTCGAGGTAGCTCTGAAGGATCAGGGCCGCCGCGATCTTGTCGATGCTCTGCCGTCGATGCTCGCGGCGCGCGCCGCCGGCGATCATCTCCCGCTGGGCCTGGGCGGTGCTCAGGCGCTCGTCCCAGAGCTCGATCGGCAGCGTCACCGCCTTCGCGAGCTCGGCGACGAAGGCCTCCACCGCGGCCACCGCCGGCCCCGCCTCGCCCGAGAGGCGCAGCGGCCGGCCGACGATCAGCCGCTCGACGTCTTGCGCGTCGATGATGGCGACGATGCGCTTCACCGGGTCGACGCTGCGGCGGTCGATGACCTCGTAGGGGTGCGCGGCGATGCCGAGCGGGTCGGAGAGCGCGACGCCGATGCGCACCGTGCCCACGTCGAGGCCGAGCAGACGGCGCACGCTTACGGCATCTTCTCCAGGCGCTTCTCCAAAGCCGCCAGGCGCTTGCTGATCTCGTCCATCTCCTGATCCAGGTGGGTGTAGCGGGTCACGTCCTTGACCCGCTGTTGCACGCCCTTTTGCAGCTCGTCGAAGGCCTTCTGCGAGCTCTTCACCAGGTCGCCCAGGATCTTGGGCTTGGCCGGCTCCTCGCTGCCGTCGGCGCGCCGGCTGATGATGCCGCCGACCTTCTCTTCGAAGGTGTGCAGCTTCTCGGCGGTGTCCTTGCGCAGCTTGTCGGCGGTCTCTTTGATCTCGCTCGCCTTGGCCTGGACCTTGTCGGCCTGCTCGCGCGCGAAGCTGCTCAGGGTCTCGCCGCTGTCGCGGATCAGATCGCGCAACAGCCCCATCGGCATGAAGCTCGCCTTCTTCTCGGTCTCGAAGATGATCTGCGCGAAGGTCACCGTGGTCAGATCTTCGCCGCTCTTGTTGTCGACCACCCGGACCTCGTCCCCGGCCTTGATCATCGCGCCGATGTCTTCCAGCGTGACGTAGCAGCTGCGCTCGGTGTCGTAGAGCTTGCGATTGGCGTAACGCTTGATGATCTTGGGTCCGCTCATCGTCAGCCTCCGGCGTGCTTTCGGCCAGTGCGCGGGTGAGGGCAACCAGGGGTGGTGCCCAGGGGCGGAATTGAACCACCGACACGCGGATTTTCAGTCCGCTGCTCTACCAACTGAGCTACCTGGGCACGACCTGAAACAAGGCGAGAGGAGTACCTAGGCTCTGCCCCTCAAGTCAAGCGCCCGCCGCGCCCGGTCCGTGACTTCCGCGCGCCCTGTGGGCTAGCTTCACGCCATGCCGGTCCGCCTCTTGAACGACCACCAAATCCACGACCTCCTCGCCCTGCTGCGCCGCGAGCACGCCGCCGCCACCACCGCGCTCAGCCACACGAGCCCCTTCGAGCTCCTCGCCGCCACCATCCTCTCGGCGCAGTGCACCGACCTGCGCGTCAACAAGGTCACCCCGGTGCTGTTCGCCGCCTACAAAGATCCAGCAGCCCTCGCGAGCGCCAACCTCACCGACGTCGAGAGCATCATTCACTCCACCGGCTTCTACCGCAACAAGGCCAAGAACCTCGTCGGCATGGCCACCGGACTCGTGACCCGCTTTGGCGGCGAGGTGCCGCGGACGATGGACGAGCTCTTGACCCTGCCGGGCGTCGCCCGCAAGACCGCGAACGTCGTCTTGGGCAGCGCCTTCGGCATCGCCGCCGGCGTCGTCGTCGACACCCACGTCATCCGCCTGAGCCGGCTCTTGGGTCTCAGCCGGCACGACGAGCCCGAGAAGATCGAGCGCGACCTGATGGCCAAGATCCCACGATCGGCCTGGATCTTCTTCAGCCACGCCCTCATCCTCCACGGCCGACAAACCTGCATCGCGCGCCGGCCGCGGTGCGAGCGCTGCGTCCTGTCGCAGCTCTGCCCCTCGGCGTTCCGGGCCTTTGCGCCCCAGTCGGCAAGCAAAGCCTCGCCACGGGCGCGGGCGGCGGCGGCGAAGCGCTCGCCCGGCCGGGGGGGCGGTCAGCCGTCCACGTCGCGATCGTTGAGGTCGAAGACCACCGGGCAGTGACGCGACAGCTGACGGAGGGCGGCGTAGGCCGAGGGATCGATCTCGCGGCAGCGCATCGCGCCGCACACGCCGGCGACCCGCGGGGTCAGGCCCTTGACCTCCTCCATGCCCGCGCTCGCCACGAAGAAGTCGGTCTGCCGCGCCGTCGCGCCGGCGTATTCCGTGCAACCGTCGGCGGGCTCGTACAGCCCAAAGGCCGGACTGAGCGTGGCCAGGGTGGTCGCCAACGCCTGGCGCTCTCGGATGGCGCTCGTCGGGTTGGTGCCGACGGCGCCGACGGCGTTGAACGCCGCGGCGACGAGCACGTCGGGGTCCGGGCGCAGCGCCTGTCTCGCCCTGGCCACCGTCGCCAACGCGCGCCACGCGTCGCTGCGCCGCCGCAGCGCCTCGACCGCATCGCCGGGCGCGAGCTCGGTGGTGAGCAGATGAAAGTCCAAGCCGCCGGCCCGCATCTCGACATGGGCCGCGAGCGCCGGGGTCAGCGTTCCGGGGCAGTCCGGGTGGGCGATGTCCAGGTGCGGCGAGGTGTCGGCCTCCGGATGGGTGGCGACCAGGGTGACGTTGACCCGATCGCTGCGCCACAGGAACACCACGTGCAACCGGCCCGCGCCCGGACAGAGGTCGGACTGCCATTGCCAGCCGGCGTGGGTGCCGTCGTTCAGACGGCGCACGACCTCGCGCAGCGCGTCGCCGGCCGCGCCATCGAGCCGCAGGCGTTGCAGCGCGACGACGTCGGCATCGAGCCAGGTGAGCGCGCACGCGAGCCACTCGAGGCTGGTGCCGTCGCCCGCCGGGCCGTCCGGAAACGCGTCCAGGGCCCAGGTGACGACGCGGGCGCGAAAGTGGGCCCGTGAGAACCGGGCGCCGGCGTTGACCGCCGTCACGCAGCGTTGCGGATCATCCCACGCCGCCCCGACGACGCTACGTTGCATCGAGCTCGGCGGCCGGGGGGCGGTGCCGCGGCGCGGCGACACGCAGGCGCCACCGGCGAATACGAGCACCAGCGCCGCGAGCCCGGGGATCGAGCGGCGCGGGCTCGGCGGCGCGGGGCGTTCGTGCGTCGGCTCGGCGGTCATGCCGTCGGCGACTGCGAACGATCGACGCCGGCCATCATGCGACCGGCTTCCTCGAGGAGCTTGTTGCCCTCGTCGTGCGCCTGCGGGTCGGCTTTGCGCGCCGCCGCCAGGGTCTTGCGCAGGCCTTGAGAGAACAGCCCCAGGGCTTGCTGCAGCTTCTCGGTGTCGATCTTCTCGCTCCACGGCATGCCGCGCTGCAGCTTCACCCTCAGGGTGGCGCGGACCTGATTGATCACGGTGAGCAGCAGATCGAAGGTCTGCAGGCGCAAGTCGGTGACTCGGGCGCCGAACTCGCGGGCGAGCTTCTCGGGATCGAGGTTCTTCGCCGCCCCGCGCGCCAGCTCCTCGAGCGCGTCGTCGAGCTTCTGGCGCAGCGGCCGCAAGCGCGGATTTCCGGTGGAATGAAAGGCGTCGACGACCCGGCGCAGGTAGGCGAGCTGGGGCTCGGGATCAGTGCCTTGCGGGGGTGCGCCGATCCCGCGAAAGGGGTTCTCGGCCGCGTCGCTCATCAGGGATTGGCGGGAGCCGGAGTCGGAGCGCCCTTGCCGTCGGCGTCAGAGCCACGCTCCGAGCCCATCGCGACCACCGCGGGCCCCATGCCCTGCAGCGCCTTGAGGATCTCGTTGGCACGGGCCGCGTCTTCGGTCTGGAAGCGCGCCCACGCCTCGCTCAAGCGCAACAGCCACTCCCGCACCGCCGCCGAGTCCGCGGTCACCATCCGGGTCTCGTTGGCGACGCCCGGCCGCGGCTTGTGCGCCACCTGCTCCTTGGTCGGCACGTACAGCCGGGTGCCCGGCGTGACGACGTCGGTCGCCCCGAGGCCGTTGTAGGCGCGCACCGCGTCGAGGAGATTCGGCGGCGCCGGGCTCAGGCCCTCGATCTCGCCCAGCGCCTCGAGCTTGCCACCCTCGGGCACCACGTAGAAGCGCCCGGCGGTGGGCGTCGGCGTCGCTTGGAGGTTGGCGCCTTCGAGCCCGTACGCGATCCGCGCCGCCTCGGCGTACACCGCCTGCGGCAGCTGCACAGTGAAGACGTCCTTGAGCGCGGCCAAGCGCTTGTGCTCCTCGGCGTCGAGCCCCGCGCCCTGCTGCTTCTCTTTCATCTGCAGCCGGATGAGCTCACCGCGCAGCTCCAAGAGGCCGTTGCCGAACGGCTCCGCGGTGCGGGCCTTGCTGAAGTCCTTGAGGCCGTCGTCCACCGCCGCCGCCGCGGCCTTGTAGGCGTCGCTCGACAACGGCTCGAGCGGTTGCGGCTCGGCGTCGGTCGTCGCCTTGGCGCGCGCCTTGGCGCGCCCCGGTCCGTCGTTCGGCTCGCCCGGATAGAGGACGCGGGAGAAGCCGCCGAACGCGCCCAGCCCGGGCTGGAACACGCCGCCGAGGTACAACAGCGTGCTGAGGATGGCGCCGACGTCGGGTGGCTTGCCGGTGCTGATCCACCGTTCGATGATGTTCACCAGCGACAACAGCACCATCACGCCGCTCGCGATCTCGCCGATGCCGGGGATCGCGGCCACCACCGCCATCACCGACTGAAAGATCGGATTGCGCAACAGCTTGTCGAGGAACCCGAAGACCTTGTTGGCCTTGTTGTCGTCCTCGGGCGACTTCGCGGTCTTCGCCGCGTCCTTTGCGGTCTTCTCGGCCTCGGCAGCCTTCGGCGTCTCCGCGGCCGGCGGCGCCTTGCCGTCCGGCGCCACCACCGGGGCCTTGCCCGGGGCCAGGGCGTTCTGCGGCTTCACCAGGTCGCCGCCCGGCTCGGTCTTGCCGGCGCCGGCGCCACTGGCATCGAGGGTGTCGACCGGAGCCTCGCCGCCGCCTGCCTGGCCTTTGCCGGTCTTCTTGGTGCTCGGCGGGACGTTGATCTTCTGCCCGGGGACGATGTAGTCCGGGTCGGCGGCGTTGCGGGTCACGTTGCCGTCCAACAGCTTCAAGGCGAATTGCGGATTGGCCTTGAGCAGCGCCGTCAAGCTCAGGCCGTGGTCGCGCGCGATCTTCCCGAGGGTGTCGTCCTTCTTGACCGTGTAGATCGTGGTGCCAGGCGGGAGGGCGGCGTCTTGCGAGGCAGCGGCGGTGACCGAGTTGGTCCCTTCGTGGTTGACGCCCTTCACCATGTTCCGCTCCAAGAGTTGGCGCCAGCGCCGAGTATCCTAATGAACCACCGAGCGACGACTTTCAACTGCATTCTGCAACACCTACCCGAGAATGTCTAACCTGGTTTTGCGGTCGTCACCGTCTCGGTTTCCGTTTCTTCTTCGGCCGGTTGCGGCGGGTGGGTGCGCGGCTCACAACCGATGCTCAGACCGTCGCCGGTCGCGGTGACGGTGGCAAGGCCGCCGCCCTGGAGCTTGCCGAACAAGATCTCATCGGCGAGCTTGCGCCGGATCTCGCGATCGATGAGCCGCGCCATCGGCCGGGCGCCGTTCTTCTCGTCGTAGCCGTTCTTCGCCAACCACTTGCGGGCGCTGTCGTCGAGCTCCAGGCCGACGCGCTTGCCCGCGAGCTGGCCCTCGAGCTCGTCGACGAGCTTGTCCACCACCTGCTCGACGACCTCCGGGCTCAGGCGGTCGAAGGCCACCCAGGCGTCGAGGCGGTTGCGGAACTCGGGCGAGAAGGTGCGCTCGATGGCCTCCTTACCGCTGTTGCTGCGGCTCGTGCCCGAGAACCCCATCGCCTTGGTCGCGATGTCGAAGGCGCCGGCGTTGGTGGTCATGATCAAGACGACGTTGCGGAAGTCGGCCTTGCGGCCGTTGTTGTCGGTGAGGGTCGCGTGATCCATCACCTGCAGCAGGATGTTGTAGACGTCGAAGTGCGCCTTCTCGATCTCGTCGAGCAGCAACACCGCGTGCGGATGCTTGATGATGCCGTCGGTCATCAGGCCGCCCTGATCGAAGCCGATGTAGCCCGGCGGCGCGCCGATCAGCCGGCTGACGGTGTGCTTCTCCATGTACTCCGACATGTCGAAGCGGATGAACTCGATGCCCATCACCTTCGCGAGCTGGCGGGCGAGCTCGGTCTTGCCGACCCCGGTGGGGCCGGAGAACAAGAACGACCCGATCGGGCGCTCGGCGGCGCCGAGCCCGGCGCGCGACAGCTTGATCGCCGCGGTGATGGTGGCGATCGCCGCGTCTTGACCGTAGATGACGAGCTTCAGATCGCGCTCGAGGGTGTGCAGCCGTTCCTTGTCCGAGGTGGTCACGGTGCGGATCGGCACCCGCGCCATCTTCGACAGCACCTGCTCGATGTCCTTGCCGCGCACCATGCCCTTCTTGCCCTTCAGGCGCGCCGCGGCCCCGGCCTCGTCGATGACGTCGATGGCCTTGTCGGGCAGGAAACGGTCGGTCATGTACTTGCCGGCGAGCTCGGCCGCGAGCCGAATCGCCTGCGGCGAGTACGTCACGCCGTGGTGGTCCTCGTACTGCTTCTTGATGCCGCGCAAGATCAGCACGGTCTCTTCGACCGACGGCTCCTTGATCTCGATCTTCTGGAACCGCCGCGCCAGCGCCCGGTCGCGCTCGAAGGCGCTCTGGAAGTCCTTGAAGGTCGCGCTGCCGATGCACTTGAGCTCGCCCGCCGCCAGCGCCGGCTTCAACAGATTCGAGGCGTCGAGGGTGCCGCCGCTGACCGCGCCGGCGCCGACGATGGTGTGGATCTCGTCGATGAACAGGATGCCGTTCTTGCGCTTGCTGACCGCGGTGACCACCGCCTTGAGCCGCGCCTCGAACTCGCCGCGGAACTTGGTGCCGGCGATCAGCGCCCCCATGTCGAGCGCGAAGATCTCGGCGTCCTTCAACAGGTCCGGCACCGCGCCCTCGTGGATCGCGAGCGCCAACCCCTCGGCCATCGCGGTCTTGCCGACCCCGGACTCGCCGACGAAGATCGGGTTGTTCTTGCGCCGCCGGCAGAGCACGTGCAGCGTGCGCTGGATCTCGTCGTCGCGGCCGATGAGCGGATCGATCTTGCCCGCGGCCGCCCGCGCCACGAGGTTCGTGGTGTAAGCCTCGAGCGGCTCCCGAGCCGGCTTGCCCCTGCCCGCCGGGGCCTCGTCGTCGTCGTCGTTGCCGCCCGCGGGCAGCGCGGGGTCGCCGCCGATCTTGCCGACGCCGTGCGAGATGTACTCGAGGATGTCCAGGCGGCTGATGTTCTGCTGCTTCAGGAGGTAGACGGCGTGCGACTCGGGCTCGCGGTACATCGCCGCGAGGACGTCGCCGGGCTCGATCTCCTTCTTGCCGGCCGACTGCACGTGGATCGCGGCGCGCCGGAGCACCCGGGTCACCGCCATCGTCTGCTCGAGCTCGTACAGGGCGCCCTCGGGCACCGCGCTCATGCTCGCCAAATGCTTCTGCAACGCCGCGGCCAGCGCTTCGAGGTCGGCGCCGCAGGCGCGCAAGATGGCGCTCGCGGCCGGATCGAGGACCATCGCCAACAACAGGTGCTCCAGACAGACCATGTCGTGACGGCGGCGCTTGGCCTCGTCGACCGCGCGGTTGAAGACCATCTCGAGCTCGCGGGAAATCATCGCCACCTCACACCGGCTCGACGCTGGCCTTGAGCGGGAACTCGTGCTCGCGGGCCAGCGTCATCACCTTCTCGGCCTTGGTCTCGGCCACCTCGAAGGAGTAGGTCCCGGCGACGCCGACGCCCTTCTGATGAACGTTCAACATGATCTCCACCGCGCCCTCGTTGCTGTGGTGAAACACCGTCACCAGCACCATGACCACGAACTCCATCGTCGTGTAGTCGTCGTTGTGCAGCAACACATGGTACTGGCGCGGCACCACCGCGTCGACCTTCTCTTCGGTCGCGACCTGGCCCTCGTCGCCGGGATCGAGGCCGACGTCATCGGGAGGATCGGGTTGTTTCGGTTCGCGTGCCATGGTGCTGATCGAGATTATAATCAGCAACGCCGCGGCTGGCGACAGTCGGCGTGACGCGCGCTAGAACGTCATCGAGAACTCGACGCCGAACTTCCAGTCGTTCTTGCCGACGTAGTCGTTGTAGGTGTCCGAGGCCGGGTCGGGGTCGAGCGACCACTTCCGCGTGAAGCGGCCGACGACGTAGACGTAGGTGACGACCTCGTAGCGGGCCTCGGCGATCAAGAGCGAGCGATCGTCGAGGGTGAAGGCGTCCTTCGCGGTCTTCACCCCGGTCTTGGTGTAGTAGGCCTTGGCCTGCACCACCTGGAGCGCCGGGACGTTGGCGAACAGCGCGAAGTTCGGATCGATGTCGTCGTACCACTCGTAGATGCCGCCCACCTGCACCAGGCCGGCGAAGTTGAACGCCAGATCGCCATAGACGCCGTTGCGCCCCTTGCCGGACGACAGCGCCCGCGCCACCGCCGCCTTGGGGCCGATGGCGCTGCTGCCGGTCGGGTAGGCGTAGCGCTCCAGCTCGTAGAACGTCGAGAAGTAGGCCGGGATGTAGTCGCTGCGGAAGCGGCGATACTCGAGACGCACCGGGATCGAGAGCTCGAAGCCGATCGGCATGTTGAGCGTCAACAAGGTCCCGAGATGCCAGCCCCAACCGGCGCCGTCGATGAAGTTCAGGTCGGAGTACGGCGTGACCTGGATGACCTCGGTGTTGATGACCTTGGCCTCGACGTCGACCCCCCACACCGTCTGCGCCGCACCGCTCGCGACCACCAGGTTGCCGTCCTTGTCGGTGACCGAATGGGTGACCGGTTGGCCGTTGGCGTCGACCACCGGGCTGCCGCTGGCGTCCTGCTCTTGCTCGGTCGCGAGCGCCCGCGGCGCGTTCAAGTCGGTGACGACGCTGGCGCCGACCGCGAAGATGTTCATCGCCGATGCCGAGTCGGCGAGGCCCACCGGCTTGAGGTAGAGCCGGCCGCCGACGATCCGCGAGCCGTCCTTGCTGCCGAAGACGCTGCCGTAGTTGCTGACCACGGTCTCGACGCCGCCATACGGGGTGTAGACGTCGAGGGCGCTGCCGAGGTGGAAGGTGTTGGGGTCGAGGTTGTTCATGTAGCGGTCCATGATCGTGCCGTGACCGAGCTGCGCCGCCAGCTCGCCCACCAGCGCATAGACGTAGTCGGCTTCGTTGTGCTTGTAGCCGTAGCGCACGTAGCGGATGACCTTCAGAAACTTGGCGGGCTCGTTCCAGTCCTCGTAGCGGACCAGGCCGTAGTAGTCCCGATCGTTCTTCGGATCTTTGTCGACGACCCGCAGGTTCAACGGCACCTGCAACCCGACGCCGACCTTGCCGAGGTTCAAGCCGGTGCGCAGCGTCAGCTGCAGATAGAAATCCTCGTCGATCTTCGCGAAGCCGAGCTCGCCACCGCCGGTGTTCTGCGGCTCGCCCATCTTGCCGACGAAGCGCTCCTCGCCGGGGATCGGGTCCATGGCAAAGGCGCCGGGCGCCCAGAGCAATACGCCAACCCACAGGCTCAGCTTGCGCATACGAATCTCCTAGGTTCTGTCCCCGTCAGACGCCACGCTCCCCGATTGCTTCACTCGCACCGACATCCGCCCACACCGCCGCGCCAGACGCGCGCCGCGGGTCGGTCGCTCACTCGATGACGCAGAGCGCGACGCCGCCCTCGACCGCGGCCCCGGCTTCGATCTTCAGGTTCTTGACCTTGCCGGCGCGGGGCGACTTCAGCTCGTTCTCCATCTTCATCGCCTCGACCACCAACAGCCCCTGGCCCTCGGTCACCTCTTGGCCCTCGACCACCAGCACCGCCACGACCTTGCCGGGCATCGGCGCGGTGATCGACACCGGCCCGTCGGGACCGGCGAGCACCGCCTGCGCCTGGCGCAGCCGCAACGTACGCAGGTCGAGGACCTCGACGCTGACGATGTGACCGCGGACCAGCACGTTCTCGCCGCCGTCCGGGTTTCGCTCGGCTTCGATGTTGTACGACTCGACGCCGTGCAACAGCGACTGCGTGGTCTCGGAGACGACGCGCGAGTCGACCGTCAGGGTGCGATCCCCCATCACCAGCTGGAATTGGCCGGGGGCGACCTCGTTGATCTCCACCTGCCGCTCTTCACCCTTCGTCAACGCCACGTAGTGCATCGTTCAACCTCCCGTGCGCCATTGGCCGCCGTTCTTCCAGCCGGAGCCGCGACCGCTGTTGGCGTTCGTGACCTGGCGCGCGGCGCGCACGTCACGACGAAACGCGTTGATGACGGTCGCCGCGATGGCGATGTCGAGGATCTCTTCGGGGAGCTTCAGCGGCGGCTTCTCCAGCGCCTCGGCCACGGTGCCGGTGTGGTAGGCGCCCTGCTTGAACTGCGGCAGCTCGAGGAGGTTGCGCAAGAAAGCGGTGTTGGTCGTGATCCCCTTGACCGCGGTCTCGCCGAGCGCCCGCGACAGCCGCCGCCGCGCGTGATCGCGGTCGTGGCCCCAGGTCGCGATCTTGGCGATCATCGGATCGTAGTGCCGCGGCACCTCGAAGCCCGAGGCGACGCCGCAGTCCACCCGCACCCCGGGCCCCTGCGGCAACACCAGGTCGACGATGGTCCCGGGACAGGGCATGAAATTGTGGCGCGGGTCCTCGGCGTAGATCCGAGCCTCGATCGCGTGCCCGGCGCGCCTGACGTCGGCCTGCTTGAAGGGCAGCGGCTCCCCTTGCGCGACGTGCACCTGCGCCTCGACCAGGTCGAGCCCGCAACAGAGCTCGGTCACCGGGTGCTCCACCTGCAGGCGGGTGTTCATCTCCAAGAAGTAGAAGTCGTGCTCTTGATCGACCAGGAACTCGACGGTGCCGGCGCCGATGTAGCCCACGGTCTCGGCGGCGCGACAGGCGACCTCGCCCATCCGGGCGCGCAGCGCGTCGTCGATCGCCGGCGACGGGGTCTCCTCGATGATCTTCTGGTGGCGGCGCTGCATCGAGCACTCGCGCTCGCCCAGCCAGACGGTCTTCGAGTCCGGGCCGCTCATGATCTGAATCTCGATGTGGCGCGGATTGATGATCGCCTTCTCCATGTAGACGGTGTCGTCACCGAAGGCGTTCTTGGCCTCCGAGCGCGCCGCCCGGAGACCGCTCTCGAGCTCGGCCTCGGCGTGGACGACGCGCATCCCCTTGCCGCCGCCGCCGGCCGCGGCCTTGAGCAGCACCGGGTAGCCGAGCTTCTTCGCGACCTTGCGGGCGTCATCGAGGGCGACGAGCGGCCCGTCGCTGCCGGGCACCACCGGCACCTTGGCCTTGAGCATCGCCTCGCGCGCCGCGGTCTTGCTGCCCATCGCCCGCATCGCCTTGCCGGGCGGGCCGATGAAGATCAAACCGGCCGCGACGACCGCGTCGGCGAACGCCGCGTTCTCGGAGAGAAAGCCGTAGCCGGGGTGGATGGCGTCGACGCCCGCGCGCTTCGCGACCTCGATGATCAGGTCGCCCTTCAGGTAGCTCTCGGGCGCCGGCGGCGGCCCGATGAGGTAGGCCTGGTCGGCGTAGCGCACGTGCGGCGCGATCCGATCGACCTCGGAGTAGACCGCCACCGTCTGAATGCCCATGTCGCGCAGCGTCCGCGCCACGCGCACCGCGATCTCGCCGCGGTTGGCGACGAGGACGCGCTTGATCTTCGCGGTCTTGGCCATCGGTCGGGCTCCTGTCCTAGAGAGGAATGTTGCCGTGCTTGCGCGGCGGGTTCGACTGCCGCTTGTCCTTCAGCATGTCCAGCGACCGCGACAGCCGGGCGCGGAGGTTCTCGGGGGCGATGACCTCGTCGATGAAGCCGAGCTGCGCCGCCTTGTAGGGATTGGCGAAGGTCGCCCGATAGTCGTCGATGAACTGCTGGCGCGCGCTCTCGTGGTCCTTGGCCGCCGCGATCTCGTTCTTGAAGATGATGTTCACCGCGCCGTCCGGCCCCATCACCGCGATCTCGGCGGTCGGAAACGCCAGGTTGATGTCGGCGCGGATGTGCTTCGACGCCATCACGTCGTACGCCCCGCCATACGCCTTGCGGGTGATGACGGTCACCTTGGGCACCGTCGCCTCGGCGAAGGCGTACAGCAGCTTGGCGCCGTGCTTGATGATGCCGCCGTACTCCTGGTCGGTGCCGGGCAAGAAGCCGGGCACGTCGACGAGGGTCACGATGGGGATGTTGAAGCAGTCGCAGAAGCGCACGAAGCGCGCCGCCTTCACCGAGGCGTGGATGTCGAGACAACCGGCGAGGTGCTGCGGCTGGTTGGCGACGATGCCCACCGACCGGCCGCCGATGCGGGCGAAGCCGACCACCATGTTGCGCGCGAAGTGGGCGTGCACCTCGAAGAAGCGCTTGTCGTCCACCACCGGCAGAATGATCTGCTTGACGTCGTACGGCTTGTTGGGGTTTTGCGGCACCACGTCCTTGATCTCCGGCACCGCGCGCAGCCGGTCGTCGCTCGAGGCCTTCGGCGGCGGATCCTCGGCGTTGTTCGACGGCAAGTACGACAACAGCTCGCGGACGTTCGCCAAACACGAAACGTCGTCGGCGGTGAAGAAGTGGGCGACGCCGCTCCTCTCGTTGTGGGTCTTGGCGCCGCCGAGATCCTCTTTGCTGACCTCCTCGTGGGTCACGGCGCGGATGACGTCCGGCCCGGTGATGAACATGTAGCTGGTGTTCTGCACCATGAAGACGAAGTCGGTGATCGCAGGCGAGTACACCGCGCCGCCGGCGCACGGGCCCAGGATGCACGAGATCTGCGGCACCACCCCCGACGCCAAGGTGTTGCGCAAGAAGATGTCGGCGTAGCCCGCCAGCGACGCGACCCCCTCCTGAATGCGGGCGCCGCCCGAGTCCGCGAGCCCGATGACCGGCGCCCCGACGCGGGTCGCCATGTCCATCACCTTGCAGATCTTCTCGGCGTGCGCGTTCCCGAGCGAGCCGCCGAACACGGTGAAATCCTGAGCGTAGACGAACACCTGGCGCCCGTCGACCAGCCCGTAGCCGGTCACGACGCCGTCGCCGAGCGGCCTCTTCTCGGCGAGCCCGAAGTCGGTGGCGCGGTGGGTCTTGAACTTGTCGAGCTCGACGAAGCTCTGCGGGTCGAGCAGCGCCTCGATGCGCTCGCGCGCCGTCAGCTTACCCTGCTCGTGCTGCTTCGCGATCCGGTCGGCGCCGCCGGCCTTGTCCGCGGTGGCGTCCAACTCCGCAAGCGTCGGGACTCGTGCGCTCATGCCGGCTCCTCGTCAGGGACGGCGGTTCTACAGCCGCGAACGAAACACGGTCAAGGTAAAGGACGTCACCCTACAGCAGCCGGAACGCCTGGCCGCGGCCGTCGCGCACCGGCTCGATGAGGTCGAGCTTCACCAGGGCGCCGAGCTCGCGCCGGGTCGCGGCGCGGTTGAGCTTCAGCTCGCTCTGCATCGCCGAGATCGGCAGGGTGCCGAAGCGGCGCAGCTGCCGCAGGATCTTGCGGTGGCTGGTGTCCAGCCCCTGCACCCCGAGGTGACGCGGCACCAGGATCGCGTAGCGCTTCGGCATCGTCAGGCTGACGCCGAGCTTGTCGCTGGCGACCTTGGCGCCGACGACGTTCTTCAAGATCTTGTTGAGCTGGTTGAGCGGCGTCTTCAGCTTCTTCTCCGGCTTCGCGGCCGCGTCTTCGCCGTAGAACGCCCGGTAGATCTCGGCGTGCGGCACCACCTTCGGCGAGTTCACCGCCAGGCGCGCCAACACCCGCACCAGCTCCGGGGTCAGGCCGTCGAGGGTCTGGCCACGGGTCAACAGGCGGCGGTGCGGCAGGTCGACGAAGAGATCGAAGCCGCTGCTGTCGATCCAGGCGATCTCCTCGGTGTTCACCAACGACACCGTGCTGCGCTCCTTCAACAGACAGCGCTCGCGCGGCGGCAAGTCCAGCTGCGCCATCAGGTGCCGGGTCAGCTGCTGCTGCGGCTCCGGCATGCGCTTCACCGCGGTGACCCACTGGGCGCGACGCGACAACACCTCGGCCCCGAGCCCGGTCACCGACGCCAACGCCTCACCGAAGCGCCACATCAAGGCGCTGGTGAGCGGCGACAGCACCAACTCGGGGATCTCGCGGAAACACCGGGTCGCCGGCTCGATGCGGCCGCGGCGCAACAGCGCCATGCCGGTCAAGATGATGGCGCGGACGCGCACTTCGCGGATCTCGAGCTTCTCGGCCTGCTCGCTGACCTTCGGCCCGAGCCGGATCGCGCCCGCGACGTCGCCGGCCACGACCGACGCCCTGAGCAACGCCTCCGAGACGTGCAACATCCCCATCTCGTCGCCGAGCTTGCGCAGCGACTGCAACGACAGTTTGCCGAGCGATACCGCGGTCTTGGCGTCGTCGTGCACCAGCGCCAGGCGGCCCTGCAAGTCGAGGCATTGGGCGATGACGCGGGTGTGCTTGATCTTCTTCGCCAGCGCCATCGCCTCGGCGGCGCGGGCGTCGGCCAAGGGCACGTCGCCTTCTTCGAGCGCGGCGTGCGCGATGCGATACAGGGTCAGCGCCTCTTCGCGGCGGTTGCCGCCCTTGGCGAACAGCTTGCGCGCCTCGGCGAGCTCCGCCATCGCGTGGCGGACGTCCTTGCGGCGCAGGCGGATGAGGGCGCTCTCGCGCAGGAAGATCGCGACCCGCGGCGCCTGGGTCTTGACGTCGAGGCGCTTCAGCGCCGCGTCCACGAGGGTCCGGGCGCGGTCGAGCTCGTTGGCGGCGATCAGCGAGCGCACCTCCTGCGCCCGCAAGATGTCGGCGACGCCGCGTTGCGCCGACGAGTCCCAGACCTCGATCACCCGCGCCAGCTGCTCCGCGGCCGCGAGGTGCTTGCCGCGGCCGGCGTCGAGCAGCGCCCGCGCCGCCGCCAGGTAGCGCTTCAGACGGCGGCTGGGGGCGGCGGAGAGCTCTTTCTCCACCGCCGCGATCTGACGGGCCGCGTGCGTCAGGTCCCCGATGTCGAGCGACACCCAGGCGTTGGCGAGCTCCGCCACCTGCACCAGGTCGCGGTCGCCCCACTTCAACGCCAGCTGGTGGAAGGCGATGAACGCGCCGCGCGCCAGCTCGAAGTCGCCGGTCTCGCGGTAGACGTCGCCGATGAAGCCTTGCGCGGTCGCCGCGTGGTAGAGGTCGCCGCAGGCCTCGAACGCCTTGGCCGCGAGCTCGGCCTCCTTGACCGCCTCGTCCAGCTGCCCGGTCTGCACGTAGACCCGCGCCAACAGCCGGCGCAGCTCGCCCTCGCGGTCGAGGAAGCGCTTGTCGCCTTTGATGCGCGCGAGCAGCGCCCGCGACAGCTTCTCGGCGTCGTCGATCTTGCCGAAGCGCACCATCGAGCCGGCGGCCAGGGTCCCGGCCATCACGTAGAGATCTGCGCCGACCACCGCCGCCTTCAGCTGCCCGAACGAGCGCACCACCTTCGGGTGATCGCCGGCCTCGGCGTAGACCTGGGTCAACGCCGCCAGCGCCCGCGACTGGGTCCAGGTGTCCCGCTCCCGAGCCAGCGCCTCGAGCTCGTCACGAACATTGCCGAGGCTGCCCTGCCGCATCCGCGCCCGCGCCGCGAGCAGCCGCAGGCGCCGCTCCAGAGACGGGGTCGCGGCGATCGACGACACCGTCTTCAGGAACGCCTCGACGAACGGGAACTCCTTCGCCGACTCCCAACCGGAGGTCAGGCTGTTCACCGCCTCCGCGGTGGCGCCGGTGCCGGCCAACAGCTCGGCGGCGCGGATCACCCGCAGCGGCTCGGCGTCGTCGATGCCCCGCTCTTGGAAGTCCTTGGCCACGATCTTGGCGACGCCGTCCGCGAGCGCGAAGTCGGCCGGCAACAGCATCAGCCCGACGAGGTCGTGCACGTAGACCTCGTCGTCGATGCCGGCGACCAGGCCGCGCTTCACGAGCCGGTCGACGGCCACCCCGAACGCCCGGACGCCGACGCGGCGCGACACCGGCAGCGCGATCTTGGCCAAGCCCTTGAGCGCCTCGAGCTCCTTTGGATCTAGCCGGGCACTGAACTGCTCCAAGAGCAGCTTGAAGGCGTTCGTCGAGCGCGACGACTGGCCGGCGAAGAACGCCTCGCCCGGCGGCTCGGAGCCACACAACGACAGCAGGTAGCGCAACGTCAGCGGATGCCCGGCACAGCCGCCCCGCGCCGCGTCCGCGACCAGGCGCTCCGCCGGCTCACCCTTGACCCCGGCGCTGTTGACGACGTGCCGCACCTCGTCCGCCGACAGCGGCCCGACGCGCTCACTGTGAATCTCGACCGAGTCGATCGCCGGCAGCTCCTGCTCGCCCCGCCCCGCCGCCAACACCCGATACGTCCCGCGCCGCGACCGCACCGCGCGAATGAGCGACAACAGCTCCTCGCGCTTCATGAAGTGCACGTCGTCGAGGACCAACGCCAGCTTGCGGGTCTCGAGCAGCTCGATCAGCCGCGCGTAGCGGTCGCCCTGGCGGTCGGACTCCGCCCCCCGCCCACTGCCACAACGCGCCTCGAGGCGCGCCAACATCGACGCGATGCTCTCGCCGGGATAGATCCCGAGGTAACACACGCCGCGCAAACCAACACTCTTGGTCTCGCGCGCCAGACGCAACAGCAGCGCCGTCTTGCCAATCCCGGAGATGCCGCCGTAAATGAAGAAACCGAAATGCTCGACCCGCGCCTTGAACCGCGCAACGTACTCGTCACGTCCCACGAAGCCCGCAGGCGGGGCCAAAAAATGAAAAGCCATCCGACTCGCTCGTCTCCCTCGATCCGTCCACCCCCTTATCTTCGATACTGACGCCAAAGGCAAGAAATCGGCCAGCGATTTGCGAAAAGAATCAGCGTGCTACATCACTGCCAGCAAATCCCTTTTCTAATCGGTGGTTAGATTTGCTGTTTTCATATCTGTTATATATGGTTTTATCGCTGGGTGGGGGAGATCGCGGGGGCAGGTCGGCCGGCGCGGGGGTCTTTGCGCCTGGGCGGCAATAGCGCATATTATCGCCCTGCTGCCAGGAGGCGCGTGTGGGTGCGGCGCGTTTGATCGCGGACGGGTTGGAGGCGTTGCGTCGGGCGGCGCGGCGCGAGCTCGCGGTCCTGTCGGTCGGAGGCTTGGTCGGCGCGTTGTTGGCGGCGGGGTGTGTGGCGCTGGTGCTCGCGCAGGTGGGTTTGCCGCGCGTCGCTCTAATGTTGCTGTTGGCCGCCGCCGCCGCGGGCGTGGGCGCGGCGGTGCTGCGCTGGCGCCGTTACCATCCGGGAACAGCCGGGTTGGCGATGGCGGGGTTGGCGGAGCGGTTGGCGCCGGAGCTGGGGACGGCGGTGAGCTCCGCGGTGGAGCTGGCGCGGTTGCTGGAGCGCGGCCAGGTCGACTTCTCCCGCGACCTGGCGGAGCTGCACCTGGACCGGACCGCGGGGCGACTGCAGGGGTTGGACCTCGACGCCCGCCTGCGCACCTCGCACCGAGAGCTCAAGCGTCGCGGCCTGGCGCTGGTCCTCACCATCGCCGGCATCACGGTGCTCTTGGCGCTGGTGCTCAACACCGGCCGCGCCCGTCTCGGAGCGTTGTTGTTCGATCCGACCGGCGCCCTACAGTCGGACCTGCCCCTCGTCGGCGACATCGAGCTCACGTACCACTCTCCGGCGTACACCCGGTTGCCGCCGCGCGTGGTCCCGGGCGGCGACGGCAGCATCAGCGCGGTCGTCGGCAGCGACGTGGACGTGGCTGCTACGTCGGACCGGGAGGTGCAGAGCGCCTCGATCCGCGTCGTCGACCCGGACGGCGCGACCGTCCTCGACGTGCCCCTCGTGGTCACGGGCGGGCGCAAGCTCAAGGGGCGGCTGAGCGTCAACCGGGAGGCCCGCTACCGGTTCGCGATCGTCGACGCGGACGGGGAGCGCGTCGAAGAGCGTCGCGCCCGTCCGATCCACGTCGAGCCCGACCAGTTCCCCGAGGTGAGCCTCGACGCCCCGGCGGCCGACCTCGAGCTCAAGGACAAAGACGAGGTCTTGATCCTCTGGCACGCCAAAGACGACTTCGGCATCAGCGAGATCAACCTGGTGCTGCAGAAGGAAGGCCGCGCCGAGCCCGAACGGGTGAAGCTCCCGAACGACCCCACCCCACAACCCAAACGCGACGGTCAATATCGCCTGGGCGCCGCCGAGCTCGGCATCAGCGCCGGCGCCGCGGCGTCCTTCTTCCTCGAGGTCCGGGACAACGACAGCGTCAACGGCCCGAAGCGCGCGGTCTCGGCCACCCGCCGGGTGTCGATGTTCTCGGCCCGTAAGGCGCACGAAGACCTGTTGGCGCGCGAGCGCGCGCTCGTCGACGCCATGGTCGACTGGCTGGGCGCCGAGCTCACCGCGCCGTTTCCGGACCGGAGCCACGACGCCCTGCAGCGCGAGAAGCACAAGCTCATCGTCGGCCGGATGCAACGGCTGGAGGACGAGCTCAAGGCGGTCGTGGCGCTGGTGCAGGCGGACAAGCTGACGAGCCCCGAGATCGCGTCCGCGTTCAAGAACCTCTACGAGCGGCTGCACCGCGCGGTGTTCGAGCGCTCCCGCGCCTTCGCGGCGCTCAGCGGCGGCGCCGAGGCCGGGGCGCGGCTCGCGGCGCTGCAGCGCGCCCAGGTGGTGCAGCTGGAGAAGGACATCATCTACTTCGACGACCTGTTGGCGCTGCAGAAGATCGAGGAGCTCAAGGCGACCGCCAAGGACCTGCTCGCGGCGCAGCGCGAGCTCGCGGCGCTGCTGCAGAAGTTCAAGGAGACTCAAGATCCGGCGCTGAAGGCGATGCTCGAGCAGCAGATCCGAGAGCTGCGCACCCAGATGCTCGAGCTCTTGCAGAAGATGGCGAGCATCAAGCAGACGCTGCCGGGCGAGTATCGCAACATGGAAGCAGCGACGATGCTGAAGCTCGACGACCAGCTCGACCGCCTCGAGAAGCTGCTGCAGGCCGGAGATCTGGACGCCGCCGCCGCCGAGCTCGAGCAGCTCGCCAACATGGTCGACAACATGGTCAAGTCCATCGACCAGGCCGAAGAAGAATACGGCGGCGAGCGTTACGCCGAGCTGCGGCAAAAGCTCGCCGACTTCGCCCAGAGCTTCCGCGAGCTCGAGGGTGAGCAGCAGACGATGGCCGGCCGCGCCCGCGAGCTCGCCGCCACCTACCGCAAGCGCTCGGTCGACAAGGCCGCGAAGTCGTTGGACGACCTCATCAAGCGGGCGCGCAAGAAGACCGCCGAGGCGCTCCTGGCGCTCGACGAGCTCGCCTTTGCCCCGGGCGCGTTCCCGTCGCTCGAGAAGCAGGTGGCGACGGCGCGCGAGCGCTTGGCCGACCTCGACGCCCTGCTCGCCAACAAGAACCTCGCCGAGGCGCGCGAGGTCGGCGGCGAGGCCGAGGACGAGACCAACGCGATCTCCGATCTGTTGCGCCAGAGCGCCGCCTGGGACCGCGGCAAGCAGAAGAGCGACGCGGGCGCCAAGGCAAAAGCGAGCGAAGAGGCGGCGCGGCAGGTGCACGAGGTCAACGAGATGCTCGACCGGCTGTTCCCGGAGCCGAGCGCGGTGATGCGCAAGGACGAGCTCGAGGAGATGGCGCGGATGAGCCGCAAACAGGAGGCGTTGGCGAAGCGCGCCCAGGAGCTCGGCGCCAAGATGGACGAGCTCTCCGGCGAGCTGCCGCTGTTCGGCGGCGAGCCGAAGGCGGCGCTCGAGGGCGCCGAGAACGAGATGGGCCAGGCGGTGGAGGCGATGCGCGACGGCGAGCTGCCGCAAGCGTCGGAGCACAAGCGCCGCGCCGCGGACGAGCTCGGCAAGATCCGCAAGGCGCTGGAGCAATCGTCGAAGAAGGGCGGCAAGGGCCTGCCGCTGCCGCTCGGCATGAGCCGCGGCAATCGCAGCGGCGACGGCACCGAGATGAGCCGCGAGGAGGTCCAGATCCCCGCGGAGGACAAGAACCGCGCCAACCCGCGCTACCGCAAAGAGCTGATGGACACCGCGAAGCAGCCGGCGCCGGATCGCTACGAGGAGGCGGTGCGCAGGTACTACCAGGAGCTGATCCGATGATGCCGCTGTGCCTGCTCGCCGCCGGCCTCGTCGCCGGCAGCAGCGCGGCAGCGCTCGACGAAGCGCGGACGCTGCTCGACGCCTGGCAGCTCGAGGACGCGTTGGCGCTGGCCGAGAAGGCGCTCGCGGCCCGCCCCGAAGACCCGCAGACCTGGGTGCTCGCGGCCGAGGTCCTACATCAACGCGGCGAGCACCTCGGGGCGCTGGCGCTGTTCGACGCCGCGAACCAGGCCGGCGCCGAGCTCCCGGTGCCCTTGGCGGCGCTGGTCGAGGGCTCGGCCCGCTATCAGTCGGCCTTCGAGACCGTGGAGACCGCGCACTTCAAGGTGCGCTACCTGAACAAGGACGAGATCGTCGCCGACTACGCCAAGGCGGTGCTCGAGGCCAGCTACCGCAACATCGCCGGCGACCTGGCGTTTCTGCCGGCGGAGCGCGGCGAGAAGATCGTGGTCGAGATCTATCCCGACGCCCGCGGCCTCGCGGCCGCCACCGGCCTGACCCTCAAGGAGATCGAGACCTCCGGCACCATCGCGGTGTGCAAGTTCCATCGCTTGATGATCACCTCGCCGCTCGCGACCGCGAGCGGTTACGACTGGGCCGACACCGTCGCCCACGAGTTCACCCACCTGGTGATCTCGAAGAAGTCGAAGAACACCATCCCGATCTGGCTGCACGAGGGGATCGCGAAGTTCTACGAGTCACGCTGGAAGGGGAAGCTCGGCGAGGCGCTCAGCCCCTATGGCGAGAAGCTGCTGGCGAACGCGGTGCGCACCAAGAAGTTCATCACCTTCGACGAGATGCACCCGTCGATGGCCAAGCTCAGCTCGCAGGAGGACGCGGCGCTGGCGTTCGCCGAGGTGTTCACGGTCATCGAGTTTCTCACCGGCAAGCTCGGCGCGAAGAGCATCCCCAAGGTGCTGGAGCTCGCGGCGCAGGGCGTCGAGGTCGAGGCGGCGCTGCATCAGGTCTACGGCATGCCGCTCAAGGGCATCGAAGCCGCGTGGCACAAGTACCTCGGCGCTCGCAAGTTCAAGGACGTGCCGGGGGCGGCGCCGCACAAGATCCGCCTGGCGGCGAACGAGACCGAGGCCCAGGCCGAGGCCCCGATCGAGGAGATGGAGGACAAGCCGGCCCACGACTTCGCGCGCCTGGGCGAGCTCTTGCAGCTGCGCAACCAGCACCAGGCGGCGATCGTCGAGTACGAGAAGGCCTATGCCCGCGCCGGGGTGCGCTACGGCACGCTGGTCAACAAGCTGGCGCGCGCCTACGTGACGGTGGGCCGCGCCGACGCCGGCCTGAAGGTCCTCGACGCCTTGCTCGGCGCGCAGCCCGATGACGCCGACGCCCACCTGCTCGCCGGCCGCATCGCCTACGACAAGCACGACGCCGCGGTGGCGCGACGGCACTACGAGGCGGTGCGGTTCATGAACCCCTTCAACCCCGAGATCCACGCGGTGCTCGCCAAGCTCTACGAAGCCGCCGGTGACACCGCGACCGCCGAGCGCGAGAAGGCCTTCTTCACCCTGTGCACCAAGCCCCGCCCGACGCGCACCTACGAGCTGCCGCCGAAGGCCTCCGGCAACGCCACGGTGTCGATCGTCGCGCCGCGCTGGGATTCCGTGCGCATCGACGCCGGTCTGCCTCTCGCGACGCCGTGGTGGCGACAACCGCTCGACGCCGGACCGCACTCGGTCGAATATCGGCGTCAAGACGGCAGCGTCGCGGTGCGCTCGTTCACCTTGACTGCCGGCCAGAGCCAGACGTTGATGCTGGAGTAGGCGCGCCGATGGAAGCGAAGGAGATCACCGCCAAGGCCGCATTGCACCCGTTGCTCGCGGTGCTCGAGGCCGACATCCTCGGCGCCGTGGTGCGCGCCAGCAAGCTCATCAGCTTTCGCGCCCGCCGCACGATCTTGAAGGAGGGCGACCCACCGCAACAGGCGTTCTGCCTGCTCTCGGGCGCGGTGCGCGTCTTTCACCGCAGCGCCGAAGGCAACGAGGTCACGGTGAAGCTGTTTCGGGCGCCGGCGCTGTTCGGCGAGATGGAGGTGCTCGCGGGGCGGCCGTTCATGGAGTACGTCACGACCCTCGAGCCCGCCGACATCCTGCTGGTGCCGGCGGCGGTGCTGTTGAAGCTGGTGAAGACGCAGCGGTCGTTCGCCGAGGCGATGGCGGTCGATCTGTCGCTGCGCCTGTGCATCGCCACCCACAACGAGCGCGCCCTGGCCTTCTGTGACGTCGACACCCGACTCGCGAACCTGCTCGTCGACTACGCCGAGCTCGCCGGCGAGCCCCGCGCCGAAGGCGGGATCCGCATCAGCGTGCCGCTCACCGGCGAATCGATGGCGAAGGACCTGGCGGTGAGCCGCAAGTCGTTGGTGCGCAGCCTCGCCAAGCTCGACGAGCTCGGGCTCGCGACCAAGAGCGACGGCCGCTACGTGGTCGCCGACCTCGAGGCGCTGCGGCGGCGCGGCAGCGGCACCCTCGGCCTGACCTACAACCTGACGCCGGGCGCGGCGTGGAGCCCGGCGCCGCCGACAGCTCCCGAAGATCCGAAAGCGACGCCGGGCTGAGACGCGACCGCCGGGCGCAAAAACCTTCGGCGACGATGTCGGTCCGCTGATAGGATGACCCGCAGTGCGCCCGCGCTTTGACAGTCGGCCGCTGGTGATGCGGCGCAAGTACACCGCGACGATGCGGCAGACGATGGTGCTCGAGTGGCCGGTGCAGCTGAAGCACGGCCTGCACCTGTTCTGCGTCATCGCCGCCTCGGTCATCAGTCGCAACGTCGCCAATCAGCAGATCTTGGAGGCCTCGGGGCCGAAGGTCCTCGGCAAGCTCTACGTGACGGTGGCGGTGATCGCCGGAGTCACGGTCGCGGTGGTCGGCTGGATGGGGCAGAACCTCGACACTCGCCGCGTCACCCGCCTGGTGCACGGCACGGTCGCGGCGTTGATGGCGTTGGCGTTCATCGCGCCGCCGTTCCGGCCCGAGGTCGCGATCGTCCGCTACGTGGTGATGGAGATGTGCTTCGCCGCCACCCTGCTCGCCTTCGGCCTGACGATGGGCGCGTCGTTGGGGCCGCGCGAGGCCCGCAAGATCGCGGCGCGGATCGGGGCCGGCGGCGTCGTCGGCGGCCTGGTCGCCGGCGCGGTCTTGAGCGCCGGCGCCCTCATCGTCGGCAGCCGCACCCTGTATCTGGTGGCGGCCGGCTTCGCGCTGGCGCCGGTGTTCTTCATGCCGCAGCCGGCGAGCGGACCGAGCCGGCGGATGACGAGCGCCCGGTTGATGCTGCAGCGCGAGCGCGCCGACGTGCCTTCGCTGGCGCCGTACGGCAGCGCGGTGGCGATCACTACGATGCTGATGGTCGCGGCGACGACGCTGATCGACTACATCTACCGCTTCGCGGCCGCGCAGCACTTCGACGCCGACAAGATGACGGCGTTCTTCGGCTTCGTGACCATCCTCGCCGGGATCGCGACCGTGATCTTTCAGCTGACGCTGCTCGACCGCTTCCTGGACCGCCTCGGGCTGTTCGGCACCGCGATGATCATGCCGGCGCTCTTGATCTTGTGCCTGGGCGGCTTCGCGCTGCTGCCGGCGGTGGCGACCTTGGCGATCCTCAAGACCGTCGACTCCGGCGCCAACATGTCGCTGCAGCAGGCGACCGGCAGTCTGCTGCTCGCGCCGCTGTCGCCGCGGGCGCGCTCGGTGTGGCAGGGCCGCATCGACGGCTTGGCGAAGCGCGGCGGCCAGGTGTTGATGGGCTTCTTCCTGACCTTTTTCCCCTGGAGCCCGGCGCGCGTGCTGCCGCTGACCTTGATCTTGTGCGGGCTGTGGATCGTGGCGACCGCGGTCACCCGCTCGCGCTACGTGGTGCTGCTCACCGACATGCTCGGCGCGCCGCCGGTGGCGCAGCCGGAGATCGAGGCGCTCGACGGCGCGACCCTGCGCCTCTTGGAGACCGAGCTCGGCAAGTCCACCCCGGAGCGCGCCGCGGTCATCCTCGACCTGCTGGAGAAGGCCGAGCACCACGCCCCGGAGCACCTGCTCAAACGCCTGGTCGACGCCGACCCCGAGGGCAAGGGCGCGTTTCGGGTCGTGGAGCACGTCGCCAGCCTCGGCGACACCAAGGCGCTCCTCGAGCTGGCGAAGAGCCCGCACCCGCAGCTGGCCGCGGCGGCGCTGTTGGCGCTCGCCGACCTCGCGCCCCAGATCTGCACCACCCGCTGCCGCCAGGTGCTCGCCGCCGAGCGGGTCCCGGAGCCGGTCGCCGCGACCGCCGCCGGGCTGTTGGTCGCGGTCGACAAGACCGCGGTCAAGCTCTGCCAGCGGCTGGTGCTGTCGGCGGAGCGCGCGACGCGGCTCGCGGTCTGTCGGGCGCTCGGCCGCGCCGACGCCGGGGCACCGTCCGAAGTCGGCGAGCTCCTCGTCGACCTGGTGCGCGACGACGACAGCGAGATCGCACGGCTCGCCCTCGCCGCCATCGGCCGCCACCCCACCCAAGGCTCGTCCGAGGTCGCGCTCGGAGCGTTGAAGCGCCGCGACGTCCGCGGCGCCAGCATGCGGGCGCTGGCGGAGATGGGTCCCCCGGTGGTAGCGCAGCTCGCCGCCGAGCTCGACCGGCACGCGAAGGACCCGGCGGTCGCGAACGCGTTGACGTGGTCACTCGGTCGGATCGGCGCCGCCGCCGGCATCCCGGCGCTGGCGCGGGCGCTGGCCGCGCCGATCGTCCAGGTGCGCCTGGGCGCCGCGGTGGCGCTCTCGAGCCTGCACCGCCGGCAGCCGAGCCACCCGTTGCCGCACCCCGAGATCGAGGCCTGCGCGATGCGCGAGATCGCGTTCTACGGCCTGATGCGCCTGGCGGCGCGCGCCCCTCTGCCCGGCACCCCGTCGTGCACCCTGCTGTTGCGCTCGTTCAAGCAGCGGGCGCAGTCCAGCCTCGAGACCCTGTTCCGGATGTTGTCGCTGTACTACCCGGAAGACGCGATGCAGGGCGCCTTCCAGGCGTTCAGCTCCAGTGATCAGCGCAAGCGCCAGATCGCGTTCGAGCTCCTCGACGCCGTGCTCGACAAGCGCCTCAAGGAAGCGCTCGCCGAGGCGCTGGGGGGGGTGCGCACCAAAGAGCGCACCAAGAGCGAGGTGTCGCGGACCTTGCATCAGTTCGTCGACGGCGACGACTCGTTCCTCGCGAGCCTGAGTCGCGCTGCCCTCGACGATCTCGCGACCCTCGCCGGCCGGCCGCGTCGGCCGCGCACAGGAGAAGCCATGAATCAGAGCCTCGTCGGTCAGATCCTCGAGCTGCAGGCGTTGTCGCTGTTCGCGCAGACCACCGCCGAAGATCTGGCCGAGGTCGCGACCCTGGTCACCTCGAGGCGGGCGCCGCGCGGCACGGTGTTGTTTCGCGAGGGCGAGCCCGGCGACTCGATGTTCCTGGTGAAGAGCGGCGAGGTGACGTTGTCGCGCGCCGGCAAGATCGTCGATCACGTCGGCGCCGGCGAGGCGTGCGGCATCGTCTCGGTGTTGGACCAGCTGCCGCGCGAGCTCACTGCGACGGTGTCGACCGACGCGGCGCTGCTGGTGATACGATCCGACGACCTGATGCAGATCTTGGCCGACCGGCCGCTCTTGATGCACAGCGTCTTTAGGGCGCTGACCTCCTCGATCCGCAACCAGCTCGATCGGGTGTCGCTCGGCAAGAAGTCGGAAGAGTGGAGCTGGTGAGTACCGGCTCAGCGCCGCACGTGGCGGCTGCTCTTCGGGGCTTTGCGGTGCGCGCCCTGCATGATCAAGTCATCGACCATCTTCGCGAGCTCGCGCATCACCTGCTCGCCGTCCTTGAGCTCGGCGATGCCGACCAACACGTAACGCGACCCGAAGTGCTGAATCAGGGCGCTGTCGGCGTGGTAGGTGCGCCAGGTGCCGCTCTTGCGCGCCATGAAGACCACCCCCTGGCGGTCGGAGAGCGCGCCGACGAACTTGTGAAAGTGCTTGGGCGGCGACATCAGGCCGAGCATCCGGAAGCTCCAGTGCTTGGAGACCAACAGGCCGGAGTCGAGCATGGTGTAGAAGCGCGCCGCCTGGCGGGCGGTGGCGCCGTGCGACAGGTCACGCTTTGGATCGCGGTTGGTGGCGCCGCCGGAGCGATAGGCCCGGCCCACCCAGAGGCCGCCGTATTGGTCGTCGTAGAGACAGTACCTTGGATCGCGCATCGTCTTCTCGATGGCCATCAGCCCGACGAGGTCGGCGCCCCACGACGCGTCCTCGTTCGACGACGAGACGATCATCTCTTGCAGCCGGGTGTCGAAGTCGTGGGTCCACTCGAGCG
Organism: Deltaproteobacteria bacterium; assembly: GCA_016218825.1. Lineage (GTDB taxonomy): Bacteria > Myxococcota > XYA12-FULL-58-9 > XYA12-FULL-58-9 > XYA12-FULL-58-9 > JACRCV01. The sequence goes on along the minus strand of JACRCV010000116.1, from coordinate 58,380 downwards.
TGCCGCTCTCCACCGCGTCGACCACTGTCAATAGGATCGCGATCTTCGGCATGCTCGCCGAGTACATCATCTCGTTGTCGTTGATGCCGGCGTAGTAGCGCTTGCCGTGACGCGTGAGGTCCACCACCGACATCGCGAGCAGCTTCTTGTTGATGTGCTTGGTCCACCCCGCCGCCTCGACCCGGCGCTCGAGGTTGGCCTGCAAGGTCTTGTTCTTCTTCTCCAGCTTGAAAGGTGCGGTGCAGTGCGGCGTCGCGTCCGCGCCGCCCTTCTCCGGCGCCGCGTCCGACACGTCCGCCGCGAGTGGCAGGGTCGTCGCCAGGATCACCGCCAAGCCGAACATTATCTAGCCAGTATGAGCTTATGAATCTCGCTTGCCAACTTTCCGTGATCGGCGGCCGCGTTGCGCTTCAGCTCGTTCGACATCACCGCCACCAGATACACGTGCTTCTTCGCCGGCGCCTCCGCGGTAGCCCCCGGAATCTCTGGGGTTTCCACCTCGACGAGGGCGTTCAACACGTTCACCTCGTTGCCTTCGTACTGCACACAGGTGAAGCCCTCTTCGGGCTTGCATTGAAACAGGCTGCCGCTCTTGAAGAACACCGCGGCGTCGGCGAGCTCCGGGGCCGCGGCGTATCGCACCCGGCGGCGCGTCAGGTAGATCATCTTCTTGAGCTCGAGGCTCGACCATGGGTCGACCATGCGGCCTTGCTCCATCCGCACCAGCCACTGGATGATGGCGAGCGGCGTCGCCACCGAGGACTTGGCGTGGATGTAGCGATTGGCGTGGGTGGTGAAGTACATGTAGACGTTGAAGGCCTCGAGGTTCAGCCCCGCCTCCCGCGCCGGCCGCTCGACGACGTCGAACGAGGCCTCGGTCATCGCCTGCCGGTCCCAGCGCTTGAAGAGCGCGTCGTCCCACGTCGGCGGCGGGTACTCGGCGCCCATCAGCCGCATCAGCATCGCCTCGCGCCACAGCATCGCCGCCGCGGAGTTGTTCGAGGCCGACAGCGCGTGGTCCATCCACTCCCAGAGCGTGAAGGTGTCGCCGGTCTTCACCTTGCGCAGCGCGACGTTCTCGAGCTTCGGCCCGGTCACCACCGGGACCTCGTGCGAGTCGAACATCGCCCAGTCGTCGGCCGCGACCCTCACGTCCTTCAGCATCGCCTCGCGCGGGCCGACGTCGTCCGGGAAGCGCTCCTGCAGCAGGCGCAACATCCCGGCGCCGACCAGCACCTTGGCGACGCTGCCCGGGGTCTGTTTGTCGTTCTCGTGCACCGCGGCGAAGCGCGGCGTCGCCGGGTCGGTGATGTCGAGGACCGCGACGTTGTAGCGCTTGAACAGGTTGCGTTTGAGGATCTCTTCCAGGCCCTTCTGCAGCGCCGGATCTTTGGGGGTCTCTTCGGTGAGCTCGAAGTCGCGGCCCGCCGCGGTCATTCGCAGCTGGATCTGATCGTGGGTGAGCCGCGCCCCGGGGGCGAGCTTGCGGCTGGACTTGCGCACCCCGGTGTCGATCTCGAATTGCCACTGCAAGCGCCGAATGCCGGTGCGCGCGTATTCGTCCGTCGGGTAGGCGGCGACCGGGCGCGGCGCCAACAACGCCACGAGCACGACGCCGGCGAGTCGCGAAGGCCACGCGAGGTTCATCAAGGCACCTCCTGGCTCAAGCCCACCGGCGCGGTCGGCAACGCCGCTTGGGCGTCGAGCGCCCGCAAGAACGGCTGGGTCGCGGCGGCGCGCGAGATGCGCAGCGGCCGGATCTGCATCAGGAACGCGTGGTGATCGACGAAGCCGAACTCGATGTCCCACGGCATGTCGTCGCCGCGCGCCGGGATCTTCTCCTGCACCTCGGCGGCCAGCGCCTTGAGCTCCCCGATCTCCCGGTCGCCGAGCAGCGGGTCCTTGCCGGTGGTCGCGACCACCTGGATGCCCTCCTGCGGCGGCCTGGGGATGACCTTCATGGTCGCGGAGCGGGCCGAGGCGAGCAGCCTGACATTGCCGCCGGCGTCGACGACGATGGTCTCGGGCGCACCGCCGTCGACCACCGCCGAGACCCCTTGGCTGGCGCTGATCGTCAGCGCCCCGGATTGGCCGCTCTCGAGATCGGTCGTGACCATGACTCCAGAGGCCTCCGAGGGCACGGTGCGGTGCAAGATCACCGAAGGGTAGACGTGCTCCGGGTTCTCGAGCAGCCGCTGCCGCCAGCGGTAGGAGCGCTCCGAGAACGGCGACGCCCAGACCTCGCGGATCGCGGCCTGCACCGAGCGCCCGCCGACCCGATTGAACACCGTCAGGTTGAGGCCGGCGCCGGTGAAGTCCTTCAGGTCCTCGACGTTGGTGTCGGAGCGCACGAAGACCCCGAAGGTGCTCGGGCGGCCGAGGCGGTCGAGCGCCTTGCCGACCTCGGCTTCGAACCCGGGCGCGAACGGCAGCGTCGCGATGCTGTGGCTGAACACCTCGAGCTCCTGGAGCATCGCGCGCTCGGCCTCGTCGGCGGTGAGCAGGCGCGCGGTCTGGTACGCGGTCTTCAAGCGCGACAGCGGCGACGGGCTGCCGTCCTTGCCCGGCCGGTCGACGTGCTGCACGAAGGCGCCGAAGGGGATCACCGCGGCGTCGGACACCCGGGTCGGAAACAAGCGCTTCAGACGACCGAGCTCGCCGGCCTTGGGCCCGACGCGGATGCCGATGTCGGCCTCCGAGATCTCGGTGAGCGGCGCGATGCGGGTGGTCGCCAAGTCGAGGCGGGTCTCGTCGATCCGCAGCGTCGTCTTGGTGTCGCGTCGCGGCTCGTCCTCCACCTGGGCGCGCTCCTCGGGGGGCAGCGCCTCGGGCTTGCCCAACGCCACCCGCCCGCCCGCCGAGACCCCGAGGAACAAGGGCTCGCCGGCGAGGCCTTGCAGCACGGTCGCGACCTCGCCGCCGATGGTGGCGTGCGGGATGCCGAGGTTGCGGGCGAGCAGCGACACGTGCGACAGCGCCCCGGCGGCGCCCACGGTGATGATCCCCGCCACCGGCGGCAGCTCGGGCGGCAGATCGAACAACAGCGCGATGTCGGTGCGCTGCAGGTCGTGCGGCGACTCGCCCGCCAGCTGCACGTGCAGCGTCCCGACCGCGAGCCCGGAGTTCTCGCCGCGCAGCGAGCCGGTGCCCACCCCTTCCAGCCCCACCAGCCGATGGCCGCCACCTTTGATCTGTTCGACGTCGGTCGTCAGCCGGTCCACGAGCGCCGCGAACGGCAACATCATGCTGCCGCGCAGCTGATCGTCGATGACGCCGCGCGCCCGGGGCTCGACCGCCGCATAGCGCTCCAGCGGGATCCCGAGATCGCCGAGCAATCGCGCCCGGGCCCACTCCAGAGCCCGACTCAGGACCTTCACGGCGCCGACGTACGCCGCCGGCTCGCCGCTGCTCATCCCCGCGAGCGCCGCCGCCAGGGCGTCCTTCTCGCGCGGCGAGAACCAGCCGAGCGACTGCCCGGCGCGCACCAGCTCCGCGGTGAGCTCGATGGCCTGCGCTCGGCTCAGCGGCCGCTTCGTCAGGTCGGCGGTGACCGCGACCCACATCTCCTCCACCATCGCCATCGCGTGCAGCAACAGGAGGTTGCGCTCGCCCTGCCTGGAGGAGCTGCCGGCGACGATGACCTTGTCGGCGGTGGCGATGAGCTCGGCGCCGACCCGCACCAGGTCCGGGCCGGAGCTGGTGTCGGTGGCGAGGAGCTTGTCGATCGTTTTCTTGGTGGCGGGGTCATGGATCCACTGCTTGATCTCCTTCAACCGCTCCAAGCGATGCGCCGGCGTGTAGTACACCCGCATCTTGTCGACGAGCTCGTTGGCCTTGACCGCGAGGTCTGCGGTCGCGGTCGTCACGTAGGCCGCGACCTTGTCGATGTCGGAGGGCTCGGGCATCGCGTGGATCTTGAAGCGCAGCTCGCCGAAGCCCTTGGTGTCGGCGTCGCCGAGGATCGCGGCGAGGGCGCGGATGTCGTCGGCGACCATCGAGCGCTTGCCGTAAGGCATGGCGCGGATCATGCGGACGATCATCCCCCGGTAGCGGGTGACGATGTCGTGCCTCTTCGTGACCTCCATGATGCAGCGCCGCGCGAACTCGCTCTCGTCCTCGACCTGGCGAAAACCGCGATAGTTCTTGGCGCCGCGCAGCGCCCAGCCGTCGAGGGCGCGCTCCAGATAGGCCTCCACGATGTAGGCGCGGACCCGATAGTAGTCGTTGGGGAAGAACATCTCCGGCGTCAGCGCCGCGAAGATCGTCCCCATATAGAGCCCGTAGTTGGCGCCGAGCTCCGCCGCCTGCGGCGTCAACACCCCGTACATCCGACCGCCGCCGAACGGCACGCAGGCGTTGAGCTTGGGCTCGAGCTGTTGGCCGTCGTTGCAGAACCACAGCACGCCGGAGTAGGGCCCGCGCGGGCTCACCTTCCAGCCTTCGATGAGCGCGGTGGCGCGCTTCTTCTCCCTGTCGGAGAGCGGCCGGATGAAGTCCGGGGGCGGAGCCGCGAGGGCAAAGGCAACCACGAAGGCGATCATGAGGGCGGAGTCTACACGCTGTCGCGCTTCGACTGCCAGGGGGCACACCTGCGGTTCGCCGCCGGCGCTCGCGTTGCCTGGGCAATCGCCGCGGAGTACAAACCGGCCCATGAGCACTGCCGTGAACAGCTATGATGTCGTCGTCATCGGCTCGGGTCCCGGAGGCTACGTCGCCGCGATCCGCGCCTCGCACAACGGTCTGAAGACCGCGCTCGTCGAGAAGGACCCCAGGCTCGGCGGCACCTGCCTGCTGCGCGGCTGCATCCCCACCAAGAGCCTGCTGCACGCCGCCGATCTGCTCCTCGAGATGAAAGAGGCCAAGAGCTTCGGCATCAACGCCGGCGACATCGGCTTCGACTTCGCCGCGGTCCAGAAGGCGCGTGAGAAGGTCGTGGTCAAGAACTCGGCCGGCGTCGGCTTTCTGATGAAACAAAACAAGATCGACGTGCACCAGGGCACCGGCCGCCTCGTCGACAAGAACACCGTGGCGGTGGACGGCGCTGCCGGCACGACGACGCTGTCGACCAAGTTCGTGATCTTGGCCACCGGCTCGGTGCCGAAGAAGCTGCCGTTCGCGAAGATCGACGGCAAGAACATCGTCACCTCCGACGAGCTCCTCACGGTGGCGACGCCGCCGAAGTCGCTGTTGGTGCTCGGCGCCGGCGCGGTCGGCGTCGAGTTTGCCTCGATCTTCCGCCGCTTCGGGGCCGAGACCACCATCGTCGAGATGCTCGACCACGTGCTGCCCCTGGAAGACGAAGAGGTCAGCGTCGAGATGGAGAAGCTGCTGCAGAAACGCGGCATGCAGCTCCACCTCAAGAGCAAGGTCGACAAGGTCGAGGTCAAGGACGGCCAGGTCACGGCGATGGTCACCGGGGCGAACGGCACTCAGATCCTGAACGCCGAGACCCTCCTGGTCGCCGTCGGCCGCGCGCCGTTTTCCGACGGGGTCGGGCTCGACAAGGTCGGCCTGAGCACCAACAAGGGCGGCTTCGTCGAGGTCAACGCCACGCTGCAGACCGCGGTGCCGAACATCTACGCCATCGGCGATCTCATTCCGACGCCGCAGCTCGCCCACGTCGCCAGCCACGAGGCCCTCCTCGCCGCGGACCACATCGCCGGCAAGCACGTGACGCCGATCAACTACCTCCGCACCCCGGGGTGCACCTACTCCGACCCCGAGGTCGCGAGCGTCGGCCTCTCCGAAAACAAGGCCAAGGACAACGGCTACACCGTGAAGGTCGGCCGGTTCCCGTTCTCGGCGCTCGGCAAGGCCCGGGTGATGGGCAAGAACGAGGGGTTCGTGAAGATCGTGGCCGACGCCAAGTACGACGAGCTCCTCGGGGTCCACATCATCGGCCCGCGGGCCACCGACCTGATCGCCGAGGCGGTGGTCGCGCTGCAGCACGAGGCGACCGCGTCATCGTTGGCGCACACGATGCATGCCCACCCGACGCTGCCGGAGGCGATCCTCGAGGCGGCGCACGCGACCGTGGGTCGTCCCTTGCACCTGTGATATGGAACGGCGACCCTACGACTTCCCATGCGGATCCTCTCGAGCGCCAGAACCTGTGAAGACGCGAAGCCGAGCGCGATCGCGGTCGGCGTGTTCGACGGCGTGCACCGTGGCCACCGGGCGCTGTTGTCCAAGGCCCTGACGCTCGCCCGGGATGGCGGCCTCGAGGCCATGGTCTACACCTTCCATCCCCATCCGGCGCAGGTGTTGGTGCCCGCGAAGGCGCCGAAGCTCATCGAGGGCATCGAGATCCGCCTCGAGCGCTTCGCCGGCATGGGCATGGACGCCGTGATCCTCGAGCGCTTCGGCGCCGAGTTCGCCGCGATCTCGGCGGAGTGTTTCGTCGACGACATCTTGATCGGCCGCCTGAAGGCCAAACACGTCGTCGTCGGCGCCGGCTTCACCTTCGGCGCCGGTGGCAAGGGCAACACCGACCTCCTGCGCGAGCGGGCGCTGGTGCGTGGCTGCGCCGTACATGTCGTCTCGCCGGTGGAGCACCAGGGCGAGCGGATCTCGTCGACCCGCATCCGCGAGCTCGTCGGTCACGGCGACATGCGGCGCGCCGCCGACCTGCTGGGACGGCCGTTCGCGGTGATCGGTCTGGCGATGCGCGGCCATCGCCGCGGCCGGGGCCTGGGTTTCCCCACCGCCAACATCGCGCTCGACACCGATCTGCTGCCCAAGCGCGGCGTCTACGCCGCGGTGGCCACCGGTCCGCTCGGCGCCCACCAGGCCGTGGTCAACGTCGGCTACGCCCCGACCTTCGGCACCCAGCCGGTCAAGATCGAGGTCCACCTCCTCGACTTCAAAGACCGCGACCTCTACGGCACCACGTTCGCGGTCGAGTTCATCGAGCTGCTGCGCGACGAGAAGAAGTTCGACGGCACCGCACAGCTCGCGGCCCAGATCCGCGACGACATCAGCCACGCCCGGACGATCCTCGACGCCCTGCGCCCGCCTGAGTAAGATCAGGCGATGTCGTGCTTCCCGACGGTCATCGATCTCGAGCTGTCGAACCGCTGCAACCTCGCCTGTGTGATGTGCCCGCGGCTGCCGCAAAACGCCCACAGCGGCGCGATGCGCGTGGAGCTGCTCGACCGCCTGCTCGATGAGGCCTTCCGGTTCCCGAGTCGGATCTTCAGACTGCACGGCTCCGGCGAGCCGCTGCTCGCGCCCACCTTCGAGCACGCCGTCAACCGAATCACCACGGCCCCCGGCGAGCACGCGGTCCACCTGGTCACGAACGGCCACCTCCTCGACCGGTCGATGGCGCGCTTCCTCTTGAGCCACGCGGTGCCGCAAGTCACCGTGAGCCTCGGCGCCGCCACCCGCGAGACCTACGAGAAGGTCCGCAGCTCCACGCACTTCGACGAGGTGGTGAAGAACGTCATCCACTTCATCGACGAGCGCGACCGGCGCGGCTCGCCCACCGTCATCGGAGTGCAGCTGGTTCGCGTCCCGCCCGCGGACGCCGAGGCCGAGGCGTTCGTCGCGTTTTGGTCGCGGTTCGATGTCGTGGTCGAGATCTGGCACGACGTCAACTGGGGCCGCCGCGCCCTCGACGCCCCCGTCACCCTCGACCTGCCCGCCTGCGAGCGCCTGTGGGACTCCACCGTCGTCTGCTGGGACGGCCGCGTCGCGCTGTGCTGCATCGACTGCTACCGGCTGCACGTGGTCGGCAACGTCCAGAACGCCACGCTGCACCAGGTCTACAACGGGCCCAGCCTCGAAGACATCCGCGACCGCCACCGCCGCCACGCCACCGAGCGCCTGCCGTTGTGCGTCGACTGCTCGTTTCGCGACGGCAACCACATCGCCTTCTCCGCCAACGTCAAGCAGACCGGCGCCCGCCTCGGCCCGCTGTTCCCGGTCCCGAAGCTGCCGCCAATCGGCTAGAGTGCTCTACGCCTGCTTTGATTCCCGCGCCGCCGGTGCGGCGGCGCTCCCCACCCCCACTCCCCTGCCCCTCGCCCCCGCGTGGGGCGAGGGGAGCTGCCCTGGACCGGTCACCAGTAGCGGACGCTTTGGGCGATCAACGGATCGCCGGCCGCGAGCGGATCCAGCAGGCACATCGGCACGAAGTGGTGGTCGAAGAGCACGCAGTCGGTGCAGTGATGGCAGACGTTCCAGCGCTGGTTGTCGAGCAACAACGGGCTGAGCGAGATCGCAACGTACTGCCAGTCGATCGCCCGCCCCTCACTGAGCCGCGCGCCGAAGTAGTCGGTGCACTCTTTGCTCAACAGATAGGGATAGCGGCCGTGCTCGTCGCGATAGCTCCGGCTCAAGCTCCCGAACTGCAGCGCGGTCATCGCCGCGGCGCGTTTGCCGCGCTCGTAACCGGTGACCGCCAAGAGCTTGCCGGGGACCTCGGGGCGAAACTTGCTTCCGAGATAGGAGCAGAACTCGAAGCCGAAGGCGGCGCGGATCGCCTCGCAGGCGCGGCGCTGAAACGCGTCGACCCGGCGGCCCTCTTCGACGAGCTGTTCGGTCGTGGCGTCTTGCGGCGGGCAGGGTCCGAGCAGGCTGAGGTTCACGAAGCGGACCACGTCGGCGTTCGCGGCCAAGAAGCGCGCCAACGCCGGCAGCTCGGGGAGGTCTTCTTCGTGCACGATGATGCCGAACCCGAAGCTCATCCCCGAGAGCTTGCGGAACATCTCGCAGAAGTGAGCGCGCAGCGTCGCGGTCTCCGCCTCGCCGTCGGTGCGACCCTGGTGGCGGTCGACGTGGACGTAGACGTAGCTGACGCCCGCGGTCTTGAGCTCGCGGGCGCGGTATTTGTGGAGCAGCTCGCCGTTGGTGTACAGGCCGACCGCGAGGCCTTGGGCGCGCGCGTACAGCACCACCTCGTCGAGGTGGGGGTACAACAGCGGCTCGCCGCCCAAGATCGAGAGGGTGTGGAACTGTCGCAGCGTGAGCGCCTCGTCGATGTAGCGGCGGGCCTCGTCGGGGGTCATCATCTTGCGCCGCTTGTCGGGGTTGGCGCTGTCCCGATAGCAGTGGGCGCAGGCGAGGTTGCAGGCGGTCGTCGGCTCGATGACGACGTTGGGGTTGTCGGCGACCCCGAAGGGCCAGCGATAGAGGCGCGTCAGATCAGGATAGCTCGGCTCGCCCAAGCGCCCTCCTCGTCACCGCGGCGTACACCGCCTCATACTGCGCCACCTGCCGCTCGATGGAGAAGCGCTTTCGCCCCGCCTGCTGCACCGCATCGGCGTCCGGCGCCGCCTCGAGCAGCCGCAACACCCCGGCCGCAAACGCCTCCACCGTGGGCTCGACGACCAGCCCGCACTCCGGCGTCACCAGGTGCCCGGCCCCCGGCCGACAGGCGACCACCGGCACCCCGGCGGCGACGTAGCTGAGCACTTTGATCGGCGCGCCCCCCTCGAGCGCCCGCGGACACAAGCCGACTCGGGCCAGCGCCAAGAGCGCATCGAGCTCACCCACGTCCCGGTAGCGCTCGAACACCACGCCCGCGGGCGAGCCGGCCTCGCGGTACTCGTCGGCGAAGCACGTCACCCTGTGGCTCGTGGCCACGAGCACCCGGACGTCGGCGCGCACCGCGCGCACCCGCGGCAGCGCCTGCCAGAGGAGAGGGAGATTCTGATAGCGGTCGGGGTTGCCGGCGTAGATCAGCCACGCCCCCACCCCGAGCCGCGCCCGCAACCGCGCCACCATCCCGGGCGCCGCCGCGCCGGCTTCGCGCTCCGGCTGTCCCGGCAAGATGACGTGCAAGCGCGCGGCAGCGACATCGTTGGCTTCGAGCAGCCGCCGCTGGCCATCGTCGAACACCACGGTCGCGTCGGCCAGGCGCGGCAGGCTCCGGTCCACGAGCCCGCCGGCGCGCCGGACCAGGGCCCGCGTCGAACCATGGCGGTAGTAGGTCGGCAGCTCCAGCGCCATCGTGTTGTGGGCGTGGTAGACGAGCGGCACGCGGGTGAGCCGCTGCAGCAAGATGCCGAGCGCCAGCCCTTCGATGTTGTGGGCGTGCCAAACGTCGGGGTGATGACGCCTCGCGACCTCGAGCGCGGTGACGAAGAGCGCGGCATCGGCGAGCGGCCGGCGCAGGCTCGGTCCCGAGCGCAGGCCGACGTCGACCGCCGCGGCGCGGTGCATCTGGACCGGGAGCCCGAGCTCCTCGTACTCGCCGTGGCCGTAGGTGACGAGGTGGACGCCGTGCCCGGCGCCGCTCAGCGCCGACGCGAGGTGGCGGATGAAGACCTGGGTGCCCTGGTGGCTGGGGAACGGGCAGGGCGCCAGCATGCCGATGGTGTAGGGGCGGGTCCGGCCGGCGGCCGCGGCGCTACTCGGCGAACGGGACATGCCCTTCTCTTTGCGCCGGCGGCGCCTCCGGGGCGCGCCGTTCGCTGACCGCGGTGAGATCGAGCACCTCGCCGTGCGCCTGCAGCCGCTCCGGCTCCTCGTGCGACAGCGGCTCGGCTCCGAGCTCGACCGCCTCTTTGCGAATGCGGGCGGAGTGGACGGCGTCGGGGCCTAGCAGCGCCGCGATCGCCTCTCCGATCTTGATGGTGCCGAAGCGGCTGAAGCCGAGCCTGATCTGCAACCCACCCGCCACCGCGACCGCGGCATCGATGCAGGCCTTGGCGTCCAAGATCCGCGGCTTGCCCTTGCGAATCACCCGCACCAACAGCTCGGGCCGCTCGGCGAACGCCGCGAGCCGCGTCGCGACCTCGGCAGCGCTCGGGACCTCGACCAAGTACGTGGTGGTACGGATGATCTCGTTGAACGAGGGCGTGTCGCGTGAGATCTCGACCGCCTCGAGCACCCGCACCCCGTCCGGCAGCCAGCGATTCAACACCCCGGCGTACTTCTCCGGGTCCGGAAAGCCGCGACAGTCGGCCTCGAAGTACTCGGCGCGGCTCGCGATCCCGGTCGGACACGCCGGCGAGAAGCCTACCTTCGGCCGCGGCACGTGCCCCTCGGAGTACAGCACCGGCAAGCCGCTCTGGCGCACGGCGCGCAACACCTGGTTCAAGGTGTCGAGCTGCGACAGATGCACCGCCCGGCCCTCCTTCGCGAACCTGAAGCGCAACCGCGACCGCGCCGGCGTCGGCCCCGCGGCCTTGGCCTCGACCGATGGCGGCACGACGACGCTCGCATTTCCCGCCTTGTAGGTGCGGGGCTCGAGCACGCCTTCGCCCCGCTTCGCGACCTTGGCGCGATAGACGTCGCCCAAATCACAAGCACCGCAGACGTGACATTGGTCGCTGAAGGCGCAGTCCTCCAAATACTCCTCGGCCACCGCCCGCTCCCGGTCGCGGCGCAGGAAGTGCTTCGTCGGTCCGGCGTCCAGATGGTCCCACGCCAACAGCCCGTCCACGTCCCGCCGTTCCAGATAGCTCTCGGGGGTGAGGCCGGAGGGCGCCAGCGCCTCCCGGAAGCCCTGCATCCAGCGGCCGAGGTCGAAGAGCTCGGTCCAGGCGTCGAGGCGGGCGCCGAGCTTGGCGGCGGTTTCGATGCCGTCGGCGAGGCGGCGGTCGCCGCGCGACAGCACCCCCTCGAGGAACGACTGCTCGGGCGAGTGGTAGCGCAGGGTGATGCGGCGTTTGCGCAGCGCCTCGCGCAGGTAGCGGTGGCGGCGGCGGGTCTCGTCGATCCCGATCTGCGCCTCCCATTGAAAGGGCGTGTGCGGCTTGGGCACGAAGGTCGACACCGCAACCGTGATGTTGGCGTCGCGCCGCACCCGATGCGCCGCGTCCTGGGCGCGCTCGGCGAGCACGAGGATGGCCTCGAGGTCGGCGTCGGTCTCGGTGGGCAGGCCCATCATGAAGTAGAGCTTGAGGTTGCGCCAGCCGCGCTCGATGGTGGTGGCGACCGCGGCCAGCAGGTCTTCTTCGGTCGAGGTCTTGTTGATCACGCGGCGCAGGCGCTCACTGCCGGCCTCGGGCGCCAGCGTGAAGCCGGAGCCGGACGACGACGCCAGGCGCGCGGCGAGCTCCGGGGTCATGGTCTCGGAGCGCAAAGACGGCAGCGACACGCCGACCTTGTCTTTGTCGTGCCGGGCGAGGACGCCGCTGACCACCTCGTTGATCGGCCCGTAGTCGCCGGCGGAGAGCGACAGCAGGCCGACGGTGTCGCAGCCGGAGGCCGCGAGCCCTTGGGCGGCGAGCTCTTGCACGGTCTGGGCGCGGCGCTGTCGCGTCGGCCGGGTCACCATGCCGGGCTGGCAGAAGCGGCAGGAGCGCGAGCAGCCGCGTTGGATCTCGATCGCCACCCGCTCGTGCACCGGCTGGACGCTCGGCACGATCGGCCGGGTGTAGAACTGCGCCCGGTCGAGGTCGGACACCACGGCGCGTTTCACCCGCGGGGTGTGGTGTTTCGATTCGTCGTCGGCGTGCGGCGTGCCGGGGCGGGCGTGGATCGCGGTGACCCGCAGGCCGTCGTATTGGACCTCGAAGTGACTCGGGACGTAGACGCCGTCGAGGCCGGCGAGGTCGCACAGGATCTCGGCGCGCGGCTTCTGGGCTTTGCGGCCGCGGGCGACGACGTCGAGGATCTCGAGCACCGCCCGTTCGCCGTCCCCGAGGAGGAAGGCGTCGAAGAACGGGGCGATGGGCTCGGGGTTGAAGGCGCAGATGCCACCACCGACGACGATCGGGTCGTCGTCGTGGCGCGCCGCGGTGCGCACCGGCACGCCGCCCTGCTCGAGCATCGCGACGATGGTCGGGTAGGCGAGCTCGTATTGCAGCGTGACGCCGACGACGTCGAAGGCGCAAAGCGGCAGGTGGGTCTCGAGCGACCAGAGCGGGACGTGGGCGGCGCGGGCGCGGGCCTCGAGGTCGGGCCACATGGCGTAGACCCGCTCGGCGGCGTAGTCGGCGTGGTCGTTGACGATCTCGTAGAGGATCTTGAAGCCGAGATGGCTCTCGGCGACCTCGTAGACGTCGGGGAACACCAACGCCAAGCGCGCCGCGACCGGACCGGCTTTGACGACCGAGTTGACCTCGCCGCCGGTGTAGCGTGCCGGTTTGTCGACGTTGATGATCAGAGAATCAATCGTGGCCTGCGCCACGGGCTGCTGCTTCGCCATGGAACCCTCGCGGATGGGAGTCAAACCCGAGGGGCTGTGAGCGCCCCATGTCCACGCCGACGTCATAGCATGACGCGCCCGGGCCGCAAGCGGCGCCGCAGAGGGGAAGGTGGCCATCCGGTGGACGGCGGTAGGCACGCACTCGGGCGCGTACCTGGGCTACGCGGCCACGAGCCGGCGCGTAAAGTTCGCGGGCATCGAGATCATACGGGTCGAAGAGGGCAGGGTGACGATGCCAGGCGGAGCGTCAGCGCAGCCGGGTTTTCAACATGTCAGGTCCACTCATCGGGCGCGGAGCGCCACCGATCGGTGGGGGGAGTGGGATGCGGATTCGCTGCGGGGGCACGTTGAGGCCCGTGACGTTGGCCCGAGTTGACCTCGCACCTCTCTTCGGCCTGCAGGGCAGGTTCGAGGGTGCGGTTCGAGGCTCCCGCTGCATCAGGTGCGGCAACGAGACCCTCGATGGCCCGGCCTACCAAGTGCTCCTCGTCGAGGTCGTGCGCGCGGTCATGATGCACGACCACATCTTGTCCAACGACAAGGCTCGGTTCCTCCGGAAGGCATGGCTGGGCCTGACTCAGGACGAGCTGGCCGGTCGCATGGGGATCAACAAGATCACCGTGGCCGACTGGGAGCGCGGCGAGCGCCCGCTCTCGAAAGAGCACGACTACGAGCTGAGAGGCATTGCGCTCGCGCACATGCTGCAGCGGCGGGGAAAGGGCAGGGTGCGCGTCGATGCCGGCCTCGCCAGCGAGCTCGCGCAGGTGCTCACGGCCCCGCGCAGGCTCACCTCGCCTCGGCGGCGGGGGCCGTACGTCATCCGGCAGAGGGCGGCGTGAGGGTCGTGCTCGACACCAAATCTTGATGTCGGGCTTGTTCTGGCGTGGGACGCCGGCCCAGGTGCTCGAGGCCTGGCGGGATGGACGTTTCGAGCTTGTGATCTCGCCGGAGGTCCACGCAGAGTACGATATGACGACGAGAACGTGGGCATTCAAGGCGATGCTTTCCGTGACGGCTCTTTGTGCGGCGGGTTATTCCGATTGTGGCGGGTCGCATCGGGCCTGCACGATGATGGCGTGCCTCGACAGTCTCGACATCACGATCCTCTTCACGGTCACGGTCGAGTGAGGCACAACGCGCTCCGCATCATCCACACCTCGGGCGAGCGCCCCCGTCGAGGACCGTAGCCGAGACCTCATGTGGCCGCCAGTCTGGCATGCCGGGCGACCGAACCGCTCTGAGGCCCTCGGGTTTTGCGCCTGCCGCCGCGAGTCGCCGCGACCGGCTCCGAGGGCTGCGACGCACGGCCCATCCTGACAGCCAGGCGAGGGCCGCGATAATGATAGGGCCAGCATCACGGTTGCCTGCGGCGTCCGTCCCGGCACAGCCGGCACGCCCGATATCCCCTTCAGGTGGTTGGGAGCCGTCGTTCTTCTGAACGCCCGCCGTGACGTCGGTCTGATCGTCGCTGGGAGCGCTGTCGACATCCCCGCCGTGGTCGCTGTCGGGATCGCCGCCTGCAGGACCGCCGTCCGGGGTCGGTCCGGGCTCGCCGTGCAAGGCTTGTGAGAGCAGACCGCGCACCACCGGAAACACGGCGTGGCTCGGGTGCTCACGGTCGCCAAGGATGAACAGGGTGGTGGCTTGGGGCGACGCCGCGGCCGACAGCGGCGTGGCCGTGCCGGGGTTGACCTCGTAACGCGTCGAGCTCGTGGCGCTCAGGCTGAGCCGCAGCGCGTGGCCGGGGCCGAGGACGGCGCTCACCGGCCCGACCTCGACGGTGAAGAGGGTCGGCACGTTCGGCGCGAGCGGCCGGATGGCGTCGTAGCCGCTGGCGAAGCGGCCGCGGCGGATGCCGTCCGCGAGCAGCATCGCCTTGCCGTTCGGTGTCACTTGACTCAGGCGCACCACGAGGTCGACGTCGGTCGTTGCCGATGCCGCCCACACCTGCAGGAACACCATCCCCTGCAGCTCGACCTCCTCCCCGATCGCCGGGCTGTCGGCGAAGAGAACGTCCGCCCGTAGGTCGATGGCGGTCTGATCGTAGACCCCGGCCGCGATGCTCAGGTTGCGCCCGCCCTGTGTTGGGACTGGGTTGGCTGGATCTGAGGCGAGCACAGCGCCCCGAGCCGTGAGGCCCGGCGCTTCTCCGAGGAGGCGGCCGTCGGTGTGCAGGTAATAGGTTTGCGGGTCGGCCGGCGGCGGCCAGGTCTCGGCGCCGAGCCACTCGCCGCCCATCCGGCTGCCGTCGTCGCTCAACCGCGCCACCCAGTAGAGCACGCCTGGCCACTCAGGTCGCGTCGCCCCCAGCAGGCACCAATCGAAGTAGGCGAGCATCAGGTTCAACAGCGCGGCGGCGCTCAGCTGGGCCTCTGGCGCTAGAGTGACCTCGCCCACCTGGACGTTGGTGAGGCCGTGCGTCCACGGGCCGAGAAGCAGATGTTGGCGGTCGCGCACCCCGGGCGTCGCCCCGGTTCGCAACAGCCGATGGGCGCGCATGCTCCCGGGCGCAAACACGTCGAAGAGGCCGGCCACCAGGAGGGTCGAGGTGGTGACTCCGACGCGCTCGTCGGCATCGATCCGAACCGGATCCCAGAAGTGGTCCAGCACCTCGTGCTGGCGCCACGTCGCCATGGTGTCGGTGGCGCCCATGAGGGTGAGCCACTCGGTCGCGCTCTCCTGTCGCCAGGCGCCGCCCGGATAGACAATGTCGGCGTAGAGGTCGTCGCTGGCGACGATCGGCAGGCTGCAGACATACGCGGCCGGATGCTCACTCGTCGCCAGGAGCTGCGTCACGCCGTCGGCGGACGCGCCGAAGCTGCCGACCTTGCGATTCGACCACGGCTGCGCTGCGAGCCAGTCAATGGTGTCGGCTCCGTCGGCCGCGTCATCGAAGAACGGCACGTAGACTCCGCCGCTCTCGCCTCGGCCGCGCACGTCCTGAGACGCCACCGCGTAGCCGAGGCCGTTCAGGGTCAGAGGGAGGTCGGTCGCGAAGAACGCGCTGTAGCCCGACAGATCGCGTCCATACGGGGTTCGCCTGAGCAGCGTCGGGAACGGCCCCGGGCCCGGGGGGAGCCAGATCTCCGTCGCCAGGAGGGTGCCGTCGCGCATCGGAACTAGCGCCAGGGCTTGCGTCTGGGCACCGCAGACTGCGGGCGGCACGCTCGTTGCGATCAAAGCGATGGCCGCAGCCACCGGTGCGAACGAACCAGGTGGCGACGTCCACGACGAGTGACACACCCGGTACCGCCCTCGACGTCCCATCACCACCTCACCGCGTTGTGCTTTCCACACAGAGCAAAGCACGAGCCGTGCCGAGGGTCGGCAACAGGCTCTGCCCTGCCGAGTCTCCGGCACCACTCGAGAATGGCGGCAGGTTATCTCTCGCGCCGCGCGTGAGACGACGCAGCATCGTCGTTGCGGTGGTCATGGTGGGCGCCGGCGGCGGTCACCGCGGTGACCGATGCCGACCGCTGCAGCTCCAGCCCCCAGACCATCATTGCGAAATTTTCCAGGCGCTTGCAGGGGTGAGTCGAGGCCCCCGGCGCGAATGGGTCGAAAGCTCTTGGCGCGGAAGCTGCTTCTTGTCGGAGTATGGGAAGCCGGACCGTGCTCGGACATGTGGTGGGCTTGGGCGTCTTGGTAGGAGCTGAGCGCCTGATCGCGGACACCGATCGCCATCGATGGTACCCTTCGCGGGTGACGGCGTTGTGGCGCATGGGGTGCATGGGTGCTCTCGTGGGGCTCGCGACGTGTCGGGGTGGCAGCGGCCCGGCCAGAGAAGCCCGGGATGCGGGCGACCACCGCGGACCCGACGCTACTCAAGACGGCGCGGTGCCCGGAGAGGCGCCCGCTGCGGACGTCGTATCGTCGGCAGACGCTCCAGCGCCCGGGGACGTCCCATCACCCGGAGATGGTCCAACGCCGGGGGATGCTCGAGCGTCTGGCGATGGTCCGTCACCCGGAGATGATCCAACGCCTGGGGATGGTCCATCGGCCGGAGATCCGTCGGTTCCCATCATCTGCGTAGCCGGCAATCGGGGCTGCGTCGACCCGGCTCACGCAGGCACCTGTAGCCCCGACGGTACTGCTTGGCGCCTGGTCGCGACCTGCCCGCCGGCGACGGTGTGCGACCGCGGCGCGTGCCTCGGAGATCTGCGCTGGCACTTCGCCCGCGCCGTAGATCTGCAATGGCTACAGGCCGGCGTCGTCAACCCCGCGGAGCTCGAGGTCTGCGCCACCACCGCCGCCGAAGATCTGGCAGCGGGCCGCCTCCTTTGTGACGCCTGGCACGCCGTCGGCGACCTCGACGCCCGCTTCGGCCTCTACTTCGGCAACTCGTGGTGGTATTTCCAGGACAGCCAGTGCGGGAGCGACCCGGCGGTGGCTCTGCCGTGCATCAGCGCCGGCCTGCGCGCCATCGGCGGGCACCTGCACGAGGTCGCCCCGTCGCTGCTGCTGAACGCCATGCTGGCGGAGTACGTGCCGCGCGCCAACCTCCCTGGCAGCAGCGACGCCGCGTGGGTCGCTTTCTGCCGCCCCGGCTCAGCCGATTTCTGGGGCCCGGGCACCTGCGTCCCCGACCTCGAGCACTCCGCCGCCGCCCGCGACTACGTCGTGAGCTGGGGGAGGGCCTTCATCGACGGCGGCATTCGCGCTTTCCTCTTCGGCGAGGCGCAGCTCACCGCTGGGCTTGCACCGGGCACGCCAGAGGTCACCGCGACCGGGGCCCTCGGCTTGAAGGATGTCATCGACCGCCTGAAGGCCTACGCCGCCACAGAAGGCATCTCGCGCCTCTACTTCGGGACCCAGGCTGCCGACTCGGTGATGGTCGGCGGTGTGCAGCAGATCGACTTCGTGACCGGCGCCCAGCACTTGCAGCCGCTCGGCGGCTACCTGCTACAGCCGCTTCTCCCGAAGGGCGACATGTTTCCCGGCTCCATCTACGGCGACGATGACTGGCATGACGCCAACCTGACGAACGCCACCGCCTTCGGCCTGCCGGTGCTCCTCGATTATGACAACTGGTCGAGCACGCCGGCCTACCCGGACGACATCCGCAACCTGGCGTCGGTCGCCGACAATGTCACGCGCGCTCGGGTGCTCGAAGATCACTGGCGCCACCTGCGCCTCTACAACCCCGACGCGTGGCTCACGATCCCGGTGTCGAAGGTCCTCGGGGACAACACCGGCATCACCTGCCAAGGCGTGAACCAGTGGCACTTCTCCGCCAACGCCTGCGGCCTCACCGCGGCGGCGCGCGCGCTCTTCAACAATCCCGATCCTGCGAGGTACACCGATGTCTCGTGGGCGGCCGATCCCCCGATCCGGCGCGATTATTGGGCGGTCCAGCTCTGCGGCCGCGACGAAACCGTCTCGTGGTTCTATCGCATCTTCCTCGGCCGCGCCCCAAACGCGGTGGAGTACGGGTATTGGGTGGGCGGCGTCAATCTGATGGGCGCCGGTGATCGCGCCGCGCTGGCCTGGGCCTTCATCAGCAGCGCGGAGCTCGTGGCGCAGGGCCCCCTCGCCGACGGGGCTTTTGTCGACTTGTTGTACCGCGCCCTTCTCTTGCGGGAGCCGGATCAAGGGGGCCACGACTACTTCACGACTCAGCTCGCCAGTGCAGCCATGAGCCGGTATGAGGTCGTGACCACCATCGCCGGCTCCGCCGAGGCCGCCGGGCTCTACGCCTGTCCCCCTTGAGCCACCGGAGGAGAAATATGGAGTGGCCCATCGGTCAAGCACAAGCCTGATCGAAGGAACGGCTTGGGTGACCGCCCAGGCGCTTCCTCCTCGCCCAGATGCCGGTCTTCGAGGCTTACCTGCACGTATCCGCTTGCACAGAGCGTGTTGCGCTCGGCGTAGGCGTGTGATTGCCCGGCGGAACGACTCCTTGGGAGTCGCCCTCGACGCCGCCCAGATAGCTACCGAACGCGCCCACGCGTGTCCTCATGCGGAGTACAACCAGCGACTTGGCCCTTGACTCTCACGCAGTTGGCCCTTGTCCCGCCCCACCATCCAATCCATGTTAGGGCTTTGATATCTGACCGGAGGGTGGCGGATGACGGAACGGGCGGAGATCGACAACATCGACAAGGCGCGCGAGGCCGAGATCTTGAAGGCCGAGCACGAGCTGGTGTGGCCGTCGCCCGAGATCCGCACCAACGCCTGGGTCACCGACTACGAGGCCCTGTACAAACAGTCGCTCGACCACCCGGAGCGCTTCTGGGCCGAGCAGGCGCTCGCCCTCGACTGGTACAAGCCGTGGGACAAGGTGCTCGACGAGAGCGAGAAGCCGTTCTACAAATGGTTCGTCGGCGCCCACACCAACATCGTCCAGAACGCCCTCGATCGCCACCTCCACACCCATCGGCGCAACAAGCTGGCGCTCATCTGGGAAGGCGAGCCCGGCGACACCCGAACGTTCTCGTACCACGCCCTCGCCCGCGAGGTCGCCAAGTTCGCGTCGGTGCTGCGCAGCATGGGCGTCAAGCGCGGCGACCGGGTCACGATCTACATGGGCCGCGTCCCGGAGCTGGTCATCGCGATGCTCGCCACCGCCAAGCTCGGCGCGGTGCACTCGGTGGTCTACGGCGGCTTCTCCACCGAGGCGCTCGCCGACCGCATCGAGGACGCCCAGAGCCGGGTGCTGGTCACCGCCGACGGCGGCTACATGCGCGGCAAGATCGTCAACCTGAAGCAGACCGCCGACGAGGCGGTGCAGCGCTCCGGCTACGTCGAGCACGTCGTCGTCGTGAAGCGCACCGGCCACGCGGTGGCGATGGAGTCGGGCCGCGACTACTGGTGGCACGATCTGATGAACCTGCCGATCGCGAGCCCGCGCATCGAGACCGAGATCCTGGACGCCGAGCACCCGCTCTTCATCCTCTACACCTCCGGCACCACCGGCCGCCCCAAGGGCATCCTCCACACCCACGGCGGTTACCAGGTGCACGTCGCGACCACCCTGCGCTGGGTGTTCGACATCAAGGACGAGGACCGCTACTGGTGCGCCGCGGACCCGGGTTGGATCACCGGCCACTCGTACATCGTCTACGGGCCGTTGATCTTGGGCGCGACGAGCTTCATGTACGAGGGCGCGCCGAACTTCCCCTACCCCAACCGCTGGTGGCAGCTCATCGAGCGCTACTCGCTCAATATCCTCTACACCGCGCCGACCGCGATCCGCGGCCTGATGCGCTTCGGCGAGTCGTGGCCGCAGCGCTACGACCTCTCGAGCCTGCGGCTGCTCGGCACCGTCGGCGAGCCGATCAACCCGGAGGCCTGGCGCTGGTACCACCGCGTCATCGGCCAGGGGCGGTGTCCGATCATGGACACCTGGTGGCAGACCGAGACCGGCGGCTTCATGATCGCGCCGGTGCCGTCGGTGGCCTTGAAGCCGGGCTCGGCGACCCGGCCGCTGCCAGGCATCGTCGTCGACGTCGTCACCGAGGACGGCAAGTCGTGCGGGCCGAACGAGGACGGCTTGCTGGTCGTCAAGCGACCGTGGCCGGGAATGTTGCGCACCGTGTACCGCGACCCCGACCGGTTCGTCGAGCAGTACTGGAGCAAGTTCAAGGACCGGGGCTGGTACTTGACCGGCGACTCGGCGCGCAAGGACGACGACGGCTACCTCTGGGTGATCGGGCGCATCGACGACGTCATCAAGGTCGCGGGGTATCGGCTCGGCACCGCCGAGGTCGAGAGCGCGCTCGTCAGCCACCAGGCGATCGCCGAGGCCGCGGTGATCGGCGTCCCGGACGACGTCAAAGGCAGCGTCATCCACGCGTTCTGCATCCTGCGCGCCGGGGTCCAGACGCCGACCGAAGACGACGTCAAAGCGCACGTCCGCAAAGAGATGGGGGCGATCGCAGTGCCGTCGAAGATCACCTTCGTGCCGTCGTTGCCCAAGACCCGCTCGGGCAAGATCATGCGCCGGGTGTTGAAGGCCCGCGCTCTCGGCCAGCCCGAGGGTGACGTCTCGACGCTCGAGACCTGAGACCGATTCAGAGCTCGCCGAGCTCCCGCAACAGGTGCTTGACGCCGACGAGCGAGTACGGCTTGGTCAAAACCCCGACGAAGCCGTGGTCGCGGTAGGCGCTCATGATCGGATCGTTGGTATAGCCGCTCGACACCACCGCGCGCACCCCGGCGGTGAGCTTCTGAAGCTCGACGACCGTCTCGGCGCCGCCCATGCCGCCGGCCACCGTCAGGTCGAGGACCACGAGGTCGAATGGCTTCGCCGCGGCCCGCTGCCGCTCGAACAACGCGACCGCGGCCGCGCCATCGGCGACCGCCTCGGTCTCGCAGCCGACGGCGTGAAACAGCGCCGCCGCGACCTCCCGCACGGCCTCGTCGTCGTCCATCACCAACACCCGAAGCTTGCGTCGCAACGGCTCGTCCGCCCCCGGCTCGGTCTTCGGTAGCCGGGCGTCGCTCGCCGCCGGCAACAAGATGGTGAACGTCGACCCCTGACCGACCGCGGATTGGACCTCGAGCCGGCCGCCGTGGCGGCTGATGATCGTGTGCGCGACCGCCAGGCCCAGGCCCCGCCCCTTGCTCTTGGTCGTGAAGAAGGGGTCGAAGATCTTGTCGAGGTGCTCCGGACTGATCCCCGGCCCGGTGTCGGTCACCTCGATCTTCACCAGCCGCCTGGCGGCGCTGGCGCTCCCGAGGCCTTCGGGGCCGTCGACGTTCTCGCAGCGCACCGTGATCTCGCCCGGGCCGCCGGCGACCGCCTCGAGCGCGTTCATGCACAGACCGTCGACGACCTGCCCGAGCTGTGCGTGATCGGCGTCGACCGGCCAGAGGTCCGCCGGGACCACGACCCGGGCGCGGACCTTGTTGGCGGAGAAACACAACGAGCAGGTGTCGCGCACCAGGTCGGCCGGCGAGAACACCTCCTTGACCGGCAGGCCGCCCTTGGCGAACGTCAACAGCTGCACCGACAGCTTCTGGGCCTGGGCGCCGGCTGCCTCGCAACGGCCGAGCAGCTCGAAGAGGGTGGTGTTCGGCTGGGCGTGCATCTTGGCGAGCGACAGGTTGCCGAAGATCGCCATCAACGAGTTGTTGTAGTCGTGGGCGATGCCGCCGGCGAGCACGCAGAGCGACTCGAGCTTCTGGGCTCGCGAGATCTGCTCCTCCATCGCTTCGCGCGAGTGCATCTCGTCCGCGAGCTTGGCGTTGGCGGCGGCGAGCTCCAGCGTCCGCTCGCTGACCCGGCGCTCGAGGTCCTGGTGGCGCTGCTCGCGATCGCGTCGGAGCTCCCACTCGAACAGCTGCAACACCCGATACAGCCCGATGGCGATCGCGAACGCACAGACGGCGCGAACCACCTGGACCGGAAAACCAAACCAGGCGATGAAGGCCTCGTAGCTCAAGACCGACGCCGGAAAGTAGGCCGCGCGCGGCACCACGAGCCCCGCGGCGACGCTGTACAGCAGGAAGATCGAGGCCACCTGGCGCAGCCGCAGGCGCGAAGAGGGCAGCGCGGCGAGCACCGGGTCGCGCGCCGCCAACAACAGACCGGCGGCGGTCAAGATCGCGCCCGGGAAGCCGAAGCAGTAACGCGCCAGCGCCGCCGCCAGGTGCAGATCATCGCTGCCCCACAGCCCGGCCGCGAGCCAACCGAACAGCAGCAGCGGTGACGCTTGATAGATCCACAGCGGAACGAGGCGGGCGCGGACCAGCGCCTGGACGCCGAAGGCCACGAGGCAGAAGAAGGACACCGCCAGGCAGACCACGGCGCACACCTGGAGCGCGGGGCTGGCGCTGAAGGCCGGGGTCAAGAGCAGCAGGTCGAGCCATTCGTTGGCGCCGTGGATGAAGCCGAAGGCCCCTATCCACCGCAGGTCGAGAGCGAGCGGCGCCGCCCCGAGCTGCTTGGGGAAGACGAAGATCGAGATGCCAAGAGCGATGAACGCCGCGCCGTAGATCAAGAACACGACGATCATGGCCGCGCCCCTCGGCACGCTCCACGAACAGACCTGCGCGGCCCGCCGAAGCCCATCTGTTCCCTCCGCACCCAGACGTACGAATAGTCTCGCTGACGCAGGGTGTCAAACGGGGCCGAAAAGCCCGCGGCCTTCGGATCTAGAATCGGCGGCACTCGGCGGTGGAAGCCTTGAGGGTGTTGCAGGTGAAGCCCGGGTTCTTGCCGCAGCCGCCGACCGCGGTTTCACAAACGCCGGCGGTGCCGCTGCCGTAGGGCACCTGGACGCAGGCGACGCCGCACTCGGCGTCGGTGGTGCACGGCATCCCCGAGTTCATGCAGGTGTGCGTGAAGTAGGTGTCGCAGGTGGGCGACAGGCCGCTGGTGCATTCGCTGTCCGACACGCAGCCGCAGTACGCGGTGGCGGACTCCGGGCGGACGATGCACGGCGCGCCGTTGGCGCAGTGGCGACTCTGGCTGCACTCGGTCGACGGGTCGACGAGGATCAGCTTGCCACACCCGGACTCCTCGTAGCCGTTCGGGCAGTCGGCGTCGAGCAGACACTTCGGCGCGCAGTACTCGGCGCCGGCGACGTCCTCGTCGAGGAGGCAGACGGTGTTGCTGCCCGCGCACTGCTGAAACTGACTGCAGGTGGCGCACACCGTGGTCTGCTCGGGGAACGCCTGACACTGGCCCTGGTTGGTGCAGCGCTCGCCGTAGTCGCAGAAGCTGGCGTCCGGGACCGGGGTCGCGGGGCACAGGGTGCAGTCGCTCGCGGTGCCGCCGTTGGTGCAGGTGCCCCCGGTGCAGACCTCGCCGAGCCGGCAGTCGCCGGTGGAGCGGCAGCCGGGTTGGCAGGTGCCCGGTTGGATGTTGTCGGGCTTGCTGCAGTAGCTGTCGAACGGGCAGTGGAGGCTGGAGCCGCATTGGCTCGCGGGGATGCACGAGCCGCCGGTGCGGACGTCGGACGAGTCGCAGATCTCACCGGTCTTGCAGTCCTGGTTCCCCAGACAAGGCGGCCGCGGCTGACAAGCACCGAACGGGTTGCAGTACTGCCCCACCCCGCAAGCATCGTTGGTCCGACACCGACAGCCGCCCTCGATGCACGAGAAGCCGAGATCACAGTCCTCGTCGGTCGCACACCCGTCGCCGGCGCTCGGCGAGCTGCACCCCGCGCCGGCGAGCACTCCCAACCCGAATAGAACGGCCAAGACGTGGTGCTTCATGGGGACCGGACTATCGCTCGGCTGGCGCCTCGTTGGCAACTATTGTAGCTCGCTGTAGCTCACGGTGTTGCCGGCCTGACGCTCCGACGCCGGCGGCGTCGCCAGCGGCACCGGACGCATCAAGGTGGTGCCGGGCGCTTGACCCAAAGCCGCGCTCACGTCGATCTCGAAGTGCGGCACCACGACGACAGGTTGACCCGACCCGGCTCGCGTCACCAGCGCCGGCACGATGACGGTCCGCCACGACTCCGCGAGCGCCCCTTCGTGACCGAGCTGGTCGTCCTGCGCCACGTCGAGGCCCACCTGCACGTGCTCGGGCACCCCCAGCACCACCTCGAGCCCGGTGACCGTCGCGCGCAGCGTGGCCGGCGCGTCGAACGACGCCCACGAGACCACGTTGACGGTCTGACCCTCGATCTCCACCGTCGCGTCGAGCCGCAGGTCACCGACGTAGAACCGCAGCTCTCCGGCGGCGCAGTCACTCAACAGCGGCGGCAGCCAACCGCTCAGAGTCCCGACGAAGCTCGTAATCCCCGCCGCGGCGAGCTCGGTCGCCGGCAGGTCGGCGAGCTGCACCGGCTGCTCCAACCATCCGCCCCACCACGCCGCCCGCAACACCTCATTCAACACATCGTCGGCGTACACCTCTTCGGCCGACGCCAACTCGGGCACCACCAGCGCCTGCGGGCCCGCGCCGCACCCCGTCCGCAGCGGCACCCCGAGGTTGGCGTCCCACGGCGCCCCGACCGGCACGCCCGCCGCAGCCGTGGTCGCCCAGGCGCGCATCCCGAACACCCCGCCCTGGGGCCCCGGCGCCGCGTCGCCGAACTCGGTGAGCGAGAAGTCGCCGGCCAGGGTCACGCCGACCGTGATCGGCTGGCTGGTGCCGGGATCGAGGGCGCCGTCCAAACGCGTGACCGCAAGGGCCCGAGGCGCGGCCAGCTCGCTCAAGACCCCGACGATCACCCCGGGCAGGCTGACCGTCAGCTGACTTTCCAGGGTACTCTCGAGGTCGGCCACGAGCCCGCCCATGATGAAGGGCTTGATGATCGAGATGAGGAAGTTCGTCCAGCTGTTGTTGGACCAGGCGTCGAAGCCGCTGACCGCGCTCGTCGTGTTCAGCGCGGTGATCGTCAACGAGTGGTCGCTGGCGACACCGATCAGGAGATCGGCCTCGACGACGATAGCGTCGATGCGCCAACCGCCGGTCGAGTCGCCGCCGGCAAACCAACACCCACAGGTGGCGCCGCTGCACGGACAATCGAAGACCAGGCCACCGGTCAAGGAGGTCAAGCTGGCGACCAGGTGCAGACCGCCGTCGATCGCCGCGAGCGAGCTGGCGGTGCCGCCGATGGCCAGGTCGGAGACGTAGTAGATGTCGAAGCCGGCCGTTGACGCGAGCGGCGCGCTGCTGTCGACCAGGGAGTTGAGATCGAGATTGGCGAGCACGTACTCGACGATCGCCGCGAGGTCCACCGGCGGCGGCGCCTGGCCGTCGTCGATCGACGCTTGCGCCAACCAGACGGCGGCGCCGAGATCGATCGCCCCCGACCCCGGTGCCGCCACGTCCGGCAGCCGATAGTCCGCCGACAGATGAAACGCCTGCAGCCGCGACGCGCTCACCGCAGCCGCGTCGGTGGCGGCGAGCTCGAGGACGTTGGCGCCGACCGTGGCCGCGAAGTCGAACGAAAACGCGCCGGTTTCCGGGTCGACGCCGACCTCCTGGCCGTTGATCGTCAACACCGAGATCGCGCCGTTGCCGCTCGTCACCCTTCCGGTCACGGCCACCGGTGTCGTCCCCTGAATCGTCGCGGCGCGCGGCGGGTAGTCGACCACGATCTGCGGCCGACACCTGAGCGACACCACGAGAGCGTGACCACAGCCGGCGTCGACGTCACAGCTGTCGGCCGTGCAGTCGCTGCCGTCGTCGCAATCCACCGCCGAGGTGTCGACGCCCGCACAAGAGCCCGCCACGTCCCCCTGACACGCGTCGGCCGTGGTGCAGGCGTTGCCGTCGTCGCAACCCGTGGTCACCCCGGTGCCGTCGTGAGCGCAGCCGGTCGCCGGCGCACAGCTGTCGGTCGTGCACCCATTCTGGTCGTCACAGTCCACCGCCGAGGTGTCGGTCCCCGCGCAGGTGCCGATCACGTCTCCCCGGCAGGCGTCGCCGGTCGTGCAGGCATTGCCGTCGTCGCAGCCGAGGGTTACGCCGGTCCCGTCGTGACGGCAGCCGACGGCGGGCTCACAGATGTCGAGCGTGCATGGATTGGCGTCGGCGCAGTCGGCCTCCGTGCACTTGGGCGGCGTTGGGGTTCCGCCGCCGTCGGTGTCGGCGCTCTTGCCGCAGCCAACCGCCGCCAGCGCGCAGATCAAAGAGACAGGAATCGCATACTTCACAAACACGTGAGTTGTCATCAGAACCTCTGCGACGCCTGCAATGCGCTGCAGTCGAGGCCGCGGGAGATCTCGCGACGCAGGCCACGCCTATCGCAGCGCACCGCCTCTGAACAAGGAAGAACCGACATCGACGGCCGCGGGGCGCGGTCTATCCGACGCCGAGCCACGCTGATACCGTACCGGCCCGGGCGCGCCGCGACGGTCGCAAAAAACAGCCACCGGCCTTCAACAGAATCCGACCGGCGGCGTTAGGTAGGACAATGACTCGTCCCCATCTCGAGGTCGTCGCAGCGAGCGCGTCGCTCACCACGACCTCCGACGACTATCTGATGCTCGCCGCGGCCGAAGACAGCCGGGCCTTCGCAACGCTCGTCACCCGTCACGAGGCGCAGGTGCGGGCGTTCTGCGCCCTGTTGCTCGGTGACGCGGGGTTGGCGCGCGAGGCCGCCCAGGACGTGTTCTTGCGGCTGTGGCGGGCGCGCCGGTCGTATCGGCCGCAGGGCAAGCTCAAGCAGCTCGTGCTCACCATCGCTCGCAACCGCTGCCGCTCGATCCGCAGACGCCGCTTCTGGCGCTCGCTCGTCACCAACGAGGAGAGCGCGACCGACTTGCTCCCGGCCCCGGCCGAGGTCGACGCCGCCGACCTCGAGGTCCGGCGACTGGTGACCGTGGCGCTCGCCAAGCTCGACGACAAGTTCCGGGTGCCGCTGTTCTTGCGCTTCTTCGAAGGCCTCGACTACGACGCCATCGCCGCGGTGATCGGCCGCACGCCGTCGGCGGCGCGGTCGCGCGTGCACTATGGGCTCCGAGCGCTCGCCGCGCTGTTGCCCGAGGAGGTCCGCCATGACCTGCCCTGACCCCACCGCCCTCGCGGCCCACGTCGACGGCGAGACCACCGCGAACCAGGCGCGCGCGCTCGAGCGCCACCTGGGGGTCTGCGGCGCGTGCCATCAGGCCCACGCCGACCTCGTGAACACCGCCTTGCGCCTGCGACTGCTCGCGGCCGCGCCCGATCCCTCCTTCACCGCCGACGTCCTGAGGCGCCTGCAACCGGAACGCCCGGCGCTCCGGCCCGGGGTATGGGCCCTTTTCGGCGCCGTGGCTACCGCCGCGCTGGTGCTGGTCCTCCAGGGCCGCGAGACCTCGGTGCCCGGCGAGCTCACCGCCCGCGGCGCGAGCGCGAGCGTGGCGCAGCTCTTGGGCGTCGAGGTCTATCGCCACGTAGCGAGCGACCCGACGACCCGCTCTTTGCTGCACCTCGGCGACCGGGTCGCGGTCGGAGACGGCCTGAGCTTCGCGGTGATCAATCGCGCCGGCATCGGCGGCGTGGTGTTGCTCTTCGGCGTCGACGCCGCCGGCGCGGTGCATTGGTTCTTTCCCGAGAGCGTCGACCGGGCGCCGCTCGGGCTCGATGCGGGGCCGGGCGTCGTCGACGTGCCCGAGGGCGTCAGCCTCGAAGGAGCGGCGCCGGGGGCGTTCGAGGTCGTCGCGGTGTTTCTCGATCGCGCCCGGCCGGAGCTGGTCGCCGAGATCACGCGCCGCGGCGTGACCGCCCTCGACGGGGCCGCGGCGGCCATCAAGATCCAGCGCCTCGCCGTCGTCGTAGAGACCCACAGCCGCTGACGAGGAGATAGAATGCTGCCGCTCGCCACTCTCGCCACTCTCGCCGTCATCGCCGCCACCGGCGCCGAGCCCCTCCCGACCGAGCCGGTGCGCGGCTACGCGCTCGTGGTCACCAACAACCGCAGCGCCAAGCTGCATCGCCCGGATTTGCACTACGCCGACGACGACGGCGTCAAGTACGCCGAGCTGTTCGCCGACGCCTTCGGCGCCGACCACGTGACGCTGCTCACCGAGCTCGACGCCGAGAGCGCGCCGCTCTACCCCGAGTGGCAGCCGCGCATCGCCGCGCCGACGCTCGCGAACCTCGACCAGGCGGTCGCCGCGCTCGCAGCGCGCCTCGACGCCGAGATGAAGCAGGGTCACGGCGTCAGCCTCTACCTGGCGTTCGCGGCGCACGGCGACGTCGAGAACGGCCAGGGCTACCTCGAGCTCGCGGACGGGCCGCTCGGGGCGCGGGCGCTGGACCTGCGGGTGTTGGCGCGCTTGCCCGCGGCGCGGGTGCATTTGATCCTCGACAGCTGCAACTCGTACTTCGTGCTGAACCCGCGCCAGTCGTCGGCCAAGCGCTTCGAGGTCCGCGTCGACCCGTCGCAGTCGCTGCTCGCCAAGTACCCGGGGTTGGGGGCCGTGATCTCCACCAGCGCCGAGGCGGTGACCTACGAATGGAGCGAGCTGCAGTCGGGCATCTTCAGCTACATCTTGCGCTCCGGGCTGCGCGGCGCCGCCGACGCCGACCACGACGGCAGCGTCAGCTACGCGGAGATGGCGGCGTTCATCGCCACCGCCAGCCGGCCGGTGCCGAACGACCTCTACCGCCCCAAGGTGTTCGCGCAGGCCCCCGGCAAAGACGACCAGGTCGCGTTGCTGACGCTCGGCGGCGAGGGCGCGCGCCACCTCGCGGTGCCCGGGACGAGCTCGCGACGCCTGACCGTGCGCGACCGCCTCGGGGTCCGCCTCGCCGACGTCCACAACGCCGCGGGCAGTCCGGTCGACCTCTACTTGCCGCGCCACGCGGCCGGGCTCGCCCTCTACGAGACCGTGCCGGGCGAGAGGCCGGTCACCACGGTGCGCGAGCTCGAGCTCGGGCCAGACGTCCTGACCCTGACGGACCTTCCAGAACAGCCACCGGCGTTCGCGAGCCGCGGCGAGGCGCCGGTCTTCGAGAGCCTGTTCGCCGACGCCTTCGGCCCCGCGGCGGTGACCCGGTACGTGGCGGAACGCGAAAAGAAGAATGAGGAATATTATGGTGTTAGCGTGCGCGACGTGGAGACGTTGCAGCTACACCTGAACACCGCGGCGTCATTCTCGAGGGACTCGCGGGTGGTGAGTGGCGGGCTGTTGGTGCTGCTCGGCGGCGTTGTCGGTGGGATGGCGTGGGCGATCCGGCCGACCCAGAAGGAGACGGCGGCTCGAAACCTTTGGGACACGGACCGCCGGACGTCCTGGGTGCTCGCCGGCGCCGGCGCGGCGGTGGTGGTGGCGGGTACGGTCGCGATGTTGGTGCCGAGTGAGAGCGAGGCCCTGGCCGCCGACTTCGCAGGCGCCGTGGACTCGTCCGAGGAGGTCCGCACCCGTCAGTTCGTGCAGTCGCGCACGAAGTTCGCAGAGATCGCGACGGAGTGGCGCAAGACCCGGGCTCTCGCGGGCGCCGCCCTGCTCGTCGAAGCGGCGGCCTTTGGCGGCTTGGCCGGGATCATGGCGTATCGCGAGCGCCGCTTCGAAGGGTTGCCGGCGATGGCTGGTGTTGCGGGGCTGGCGTATCTGGGGTTGGGGATCTACACGCTCACGGCCTTCCGCTACCCGGTCGAGCGCACCTGGGAGCTCTACCAATCCGGCCACAACGGCGAAGAGCCCGCCACGCCCGCGCTCAGCGTCGCGCCGAGTCTGACGCCGCTGCACGGCGGCGCCCTGGCGGGCGTCTCGATCGGATTCTAAAGCCGAACCGGCACCTTCGGGGCAGCGCGGGCCCTGCCCGATCGCAGAATGGGAACCATGTCCCATTCTGTCCCCGCCGATCGAAGACCGCCCCCGCGGGCCGCCGACAACCGTGGTGTCAGCGGAACAACAACACAACAGGCGCGAGCCGCCGGGAGACAGCCATGCCAGACCTGATCATCCAGCCCCTGGGAGCCGGGACCTGCACGAACGACGACGACCGTTGCCAGATGCAGCAGGGCCAGTGCGTGGACGGTTGTCAGTCCTCCGACAAGACCCCGGCGCCGACGCCGCGGCTGGTGCGCGCCATCTGCTTCGACCCCGCGAAGGCCGACGCCAAGTTGATCCCGAACCCGCCGCCGGCCCCGGTCGTCTCGCCGCGGCCGCGCGACCCGGTGTTGATCGTGCTCGACAACATCGAGGTCGGCGCGCACTTCGAGTTCATCAGCTTGACCGACAAGCCCGACGCCGACTTCGGCACCAAAGGCGACGTGCGCCGCCTCGACATGGTGGGCTACGACGTCGGCAACCGTCGCGCCACCATCGTGCTCGACCCCAAGCAGATGGCCGACAAGGGCTTCCAGCCCGGCGAGCGACTCGTGCTGCGCCAGGTGGACCGCAAGGGCAACGCCTCGGACGGCATCTACGTCTACCTCGACCCCTCCGGCTGGGCGAACCAGCGGGTGATGCAGTCGAACGACCAGGGGCAGCAGGTCGTCTTGAGCGGCGCCCCGCTCGACATCCTCGTCGGCGTCACCGGTCCGAACGGCGCCCCGAGCAGCGCGGCGACCCAGCAGCTTTTGGGCATCGCGGTGCAGGACAAGGACGCGCCCCAGGTCGCCAAGAGCAACGTCAAGGTGTTGACGATGAAGTGGTCGGCCGAAGACCGCGCGGTGGCCGACGCGCTCTGCGCCAACGTCGCCATCTTCAAGAGCAAGCTCGGCAGGGACAGCTTCAACCTCGAGGAGGCGAAGAAGCTCGCCGAAGACCAAACGATCCCGGAGCCGCTGCGCAACGCGTTCGCCAAGCTCGCCGCGAGTGACGGCGCGCTGTTCAAGCGCTTCGACTACGCCGCGTACGGCGACCGGCGCGACGGCATCGTCGGCCTCCCGGACTACACGGAGGTGAAGACCAACGACAAGAGCCTGTTCTTGAACTTGCTGCGCGCCTTCGAGCCGGGGGTGACGTTCATGCTGCAGAACAGTCGCACCGGCGAGACCTTCAGCGGCTCGCTCGGCGCCGGCACGCGCGACGTCGCGCTGAAGCTCAGTTACCTCGAGGACGGCGACCCCTTGATCCTCACGTACCACGACGCCGCCGGGAACTGGGGCGCGCCCTACGCGTTCGAGTACGCCGCGGGCTGCAAGGACGGCAAGGGTAAGATCGACCCGCTGAAGCTGCAGCTCGGCGACTACCCCGGCGCCGCCAAGCCCGCGAACCCGTAAGCGCCCCGTACCTCCCCCACCCGATTCCGGCGCGCTCCCTTCTTGCCGAGATCCGCGCCTGCGCGCCGCCGACGGCTCGCTGCTGAACGGCAAGAGCCGTTGACCAAGACCCTACCGGACGACTTTTTCGATAATCTCGTTCAACTGCTCGAAAGAATGGAAGAAAATCTCGACGCGCCCCTGACCCTTGCGGTGGTGCAGCCGGACCTTGGTGCCAAACGCCCGCTGCAGCTTCTCTTCGACGGCGACCTCGGCGGGGGTCTTCTTGGGCTCGCTCTTGGTCTTCGGGGTCTTGCCCAGCACCCGGGCTTGGCGCTCGGCTTCGCGCACCGACAGGCCCCGCTCGACGATGGCGGCCGCGAGGTTGGCCATCGCGTCGTCGCTGCCGAGGGTCATCACGGCGCGCGCGTGACCGGCGGTGAGCTTGCCTTCTGCCAGGAGCTTCAGCACCGCGTCGGGCAGCTTCAAGAGGCGGAGGCTGTTGGCGATGGTCGCGCGGTTCTTGCCGATGGCGACCGCCAGCTGGTCCTGGCTCATCCCGTGGTCTTTCAGCAGCCGGGAGAACGCCTCGGCCTCTTCGAGCGGGTCGAGGTCCTGGCGCTGCAGGTTCTCGATCAACGCCACCTGCAGGGCGTCGCCGTCGGTGAGCTCCTTGACGATCGCCGGCAGCTCGTGCAGCCCGGCCTTCTGCGCCGCCCGCCAGCGCCGCTCGCCGGCCACGATCTCATAGTCGTCGCCCTGGCGCCGGACGACAATGGGCTGCAGCACGCCGCGCTCCTCCATCGAGATCGCGAGCTCCTCGAGCGCGACGGCGTCGAAGTGCTTGCGCGGCTGCTTGCGGTTCGGGCGGATCTTCTCGATCGGCAGGTTGCGCAACCCCGCCTGATTGGCGACCGTCGCCGCCGTGGGGATGAGCGCCGCGAGGCCGCGCCCCAGCGCCTTACGCGGCCCTTGGTCTTTGATCTGATTCATGTCCATCACCAGCTCCGGTACGAACGATTACATTGAATAGATTGTCGGAGATCAGGCGGCGCGGGCGGTGCCGTCCAAGAACTCGCGCGCCAGCTCGATGTAGCTCTGACAGCCGCGCGAGGCGATGTCGTAGAGGATGACGGGCTTGCCGAAGCTCGGGGCCTCGGAGAGCTTGACGTTGCGCGGGATGACGGCGGTGAACACCTTGCCGCCGAAGTTCTGGCGGACGTCGTCGGCCACCTGGCGGGCGAGGTTGTTGCGGCTGTCGAACATCGTCAACAGCACGCCTTCGATGTCGAGGCTCGGGTTCATCCCGGCGCGGACCATCTCGACGGTGCGCATCAGCTGGCTCAGGCCTTCGAGGGCGTAGTACTCGCACTGCATCGGGATGAGGACGGAGCCGGCGGCGCACAGCGAGTTCAGCGTCAGGATGCCGAGGGACGGCGGGCAGTCGATGATGATGGTGTCGTAGTCATCTTGGATGGGGGCGAGGGCGTTCTTCAGCAGGGCGAAGCGATCTTCACGCATCACCAGCTCGACCTCGGCGCCGTAGAGGTCGGGGCCGCTCGGCACGACCTGGAGGGTCGCGAGCTCGGTGTTGCGGCGGAGCTCGCCGATGGGCTTTTCCCCGAGGAGGGCGGCGTAGATGCTTTGGTCGAGGGGTTGAGCTTCGACGCCGAGGCCGCTCGTCGCGTTCGCTTGCGGGTCGAGGTCGACGAGGAGGACTTTCTTCTCGGCCGCGGCGACCGCTGCCGCCAGGTTGACCGCCGTCGTCGTCTTGCCGACGCCGCCCTTTTGATTCGCCACCGCGACGATTCTCGCCATCTGCATCCTCCAATCGGCCGGAACCGAGCGACAATAGATCAGAACCCTGACAGGTTGCCAAGGCCAAAGAGCGAGCAAAGAGCGCCCTTCGAGACGGGCTCCTCCCCCCGATGAGGTGCCCCGATGAGGTGCCAGCCACTTCTTTGCGGCCACTTCTTTGCGGCACTTCTCTGCGAGAACCTGGAAACAAGGTCGCGCCCGCCGGTGCTGCAGCGGAGGCGAAGCCGCGAGCGCGAGGAACGCAAGAAAGGGCGCGGAACGATCAGCTCACGGAGGTCCAGATCTCGAGTATGCGCTGCTCGCCACGAAGGCCGTAACGATGCACCCGCGACGCCGGATCCCCACTCGCCGCCGAGCGATACGCGATGAGCTGCCCGTGAGGTGCCCCGTGAGGTGCCAGCCACTTCTTGCAGGCCGTGAGCTCGGCCACCCCCGAGAACGTCGCCCGCGTCACCACGTTCGCCGCCCGCACCGCCGGCTCGTCGTCCGAGCGCCCCACCACCACGACCACGTTCGAAAGCCCAAGCCGCGCCGCAACGGTCTCCAGAAACGACGCCCGCTTGCGCCGCGGCTCAACCAGCGTCACCCGACGACCCGGCTCTGCGATCGCGAGGGGAATCCCCGGATACCCCGCCCCCGACCCGAGATCGACCACCTCGCCGGGAACCAAAACCCGGAGCGCCTCCAGACTGTCGCGATAATGGAGCCACGCCGCTTCACCGTCGTCGAGGATCGAAGTGAGGTTGACCCTCTCGTTCCACGTCTTGACGAGCGCCCAATGGGCCGCGAGCAGACCGACCACCCGGTCCGGGTCTTCGAGCTCGAGGTCGGCGATCGCCGAGCGCAACGCCTCACTCATGGACTCCTCGGTTGTTTCACGTGAAACATGTTTTCACGTGAAACCTCACAGCGCCGGCTTGCGCGCGATCCGCTGCACGTGGACCCGCAACAGCGCGAGCGCGGCGGGCGTGATCCCCGGGACCCGGCTCGCCTGACCCAGAGTTCCGGGCCTGACGGCCGTGAGCTTCTCCCGGACCTCCCGCGACAACCCGGGCGTCTCCGCGTAGTTCAGCGAGGCGGGGAGCTTCACCGCCTCCAGCTCCTGAAGCCTATCGATTGCGCGGCGCTCGCGCTCGATGTAGCCGTGATACTTGATCTCCTCCTCCACGAGGGTCCGCACCGGGGCGGCCCAGGAGTCGGTGCCGAGGGTGCCGTCGGGGTCGATCGCCGCGAGGACGTCGTCGAGATGCACGCCCGGACTTCGAAGAATGGTCGTGGCGCCGGTGCCGCTGCGCGTGGTCGCGTCCACCCCGAGCTCCTCGCAGAACGACGCGCTGATTGTCGAGCGTTCGAGCAAGAGTCGCAATGCCTGGATGGCGTCGTGACGCACGGTGGCGCGCTGGAGTCGTTCGGGCGGCAGCAGGCCCCAGTCGCTTGCCAGGCGCCAGAGCCGCTCTTCGGCGTTGCTCTCGCGCAGGGTGAGCCGGTGCTCGGCGCGGGAGGTGAAGACGCGGTAGGGCTCGTCCACGCCGCGGGTCACGAGGTCGTCGATCATGACACCGATGTACGCGTCTTTTCTGGTGAGTATCGCCGGCTCCTGCCGGCCGTCGAAGCGCACCGCGTTGAGCCCGGCGACGAGCCCCTGGGCGCCCGCTTCTTCGTAGCCGGAGGTGCCGTTGATTTGCCCGGCCAGGAAGAGCCCTGGGACCTTCTTGACCATCAGCGCGGCGGTGAGCTGGGTGGGCGGCGCGAAGTCGTACTCGACCGCGTACCCGTGCTGAAGTACGACGGCCTTCTCGAGGCCGGGGAGGGTGCGGAGGAAGGCGTCCTGAACGTCGCGGGGGAGGCTGGTGGACAGGCCGTTCGGGTAGATGCGGTTCGAGGTCAAGCCCTCCGGCTCCAGAAAGATCTGATGCCGGTCCCGGTCCGCAAACCGCACGACCTTGTCTTCGATAGACGGGCAATACCGCGGACCTAGCCCCTTGATTACACCTTGATACAACGGCGAGCGGGAGAGGTTCGCGCGTA
The DNA here is from genome assembly GCA_016218825.1 of Deltaproteobacteria bacterium. GTDB lineage: Bacteria > Myxococcota > XYA12-FULL-58-9 > XYA12-FULL-58-9 > XYA12-FULL-58-9 > JACRCV01. The sequence continues at coordinate 22,890 of JACRCV010000116.1, read as the reverse complement.
TGATCTCGTGGGTGCCCGGGTTGGTGTAGGTGACGTGGCAACAAACCTGCGGCAGCGCGTTCTCGACCTCGTCAAAAGAGAAGCGAGGACGTGGGTCGTCTCCGGTCTGTTTCTCTAGGATATTCCAATTGATGCTCGCGACGTCGAGCCGCGGCGTGGTCCCGGTCTTGAAGCGGAGGAGCTCCACGCCGAGTTTCCTCAATGAATCAGACAAGTGCGTCGCAACGGCGTCGCCCATCCGCCCGGCCCGAAACTGCTCCGCCCCGACATGACACAGACCATTCAAGAAAGTTCCAGTGGTTACGACCACCGCCCGCGCCTGGAGGGTTCTGGATCGCATCCCGACCACGCCACGGACGGTCCCGGCCTCGACCAGGACCTCGGAGACTTCATCTTCGACGAGCGTCACCCCGGGGGCGTCCGCGATCATGGCGGTCATCGCTTCGCGGTAGAGGTCGGAGTCGGATTGGCAGCGCGTGGACTGAACGGCGGGTCCGCGGCTGGCGTTCAAGCGCCGGAACTGAATGCCGGTGGCGTCTGCCACTCGCCCCATCGCGCCCCCCAGCGCATCGATTTCGCGAACCAGATGGCCCTTGCCGACGCCCCCGATGGCTGGATTGCAGCTCATCTGTGCGATCCGGTCCCGCCGCAGCGTCACGAGCGCAACCCGGGCGCCGAGTCTCGACGCCGCAAGCGCCGCCTCACAGCCCGCGTGTCCCGCACCCACCACGACGACGTCGAAGATCATCGGCGCTATTTGCCCAGACAGAACTCGGAGAAGATCCGGTCCAAGACCGCCTGGTCCACGTCCCGCCCCAACACCGCGCCCAGACACCCACAGGCCTCCTCGAGCTCGACACACAGGAGATCGAGCGACAACCCCTCCCGAATAGCGGCCTGAAGATTGCTGATAGCGCGACCGGCATTCGCGAACGCTTCGATGTGTCGCTGCCGGACGAGCACCGGGACGCCGGCGTCGACCGGGGCCATGAGGCCGCCGACGATCGCCTCGCGGATCGCTGCGAGCCCGTCCCCGGAGCGCGACGAGACCCAACCCAGGAACTTCAAGCGCCGCTCGCGGCTCTCGGTCTCGATCATTCTCCGGACGAGGGGCGGTGCGAGGTCAGCCTTGGTGCCGACGACGATCATAGGGACAGCTGCTAGCCCGGTTTCGTAGTGAGCTGATCGTTCCGCGCCCTTTCTTGCGTTCCTCGCGCTCGCGGCTTCGCCTCCGCGCTGCGGTACCGGCGGGCGCGACCGTGTGGTCGCGTAACCGCAAAGAGGATCCAGGTCCCGACCGGGCCAGACTGGCTCCGGAGCCGCCACTAGCCACACCGCTACGTCGGCGCTTCGGATCCGATCCATCGCCATCGTCACGCCTCGTGCTTCGACTCCTTTGGCGTCGCCTCGGATCCCAGCCGTGTCACACACCGACCATCGGATCGGGCCGTCGAAGAGCTCGACCTCGACCGGATCCCGCGTCGTCCCAGGATCAGAGTCGACAATCACCCGCTCCTCCCCCGCCCACGCATTCAACAACGTCGACTTGCCCGCGTTCGGCGCCCCACACAACACCACCCGCAGCCCGCTGCGCAGCTTGCCACGTGAGTTCGACGCTATTGATTGTATCTTACAACCAACATCGTCTATCTTGGCTGCTTGGTCTGCCGTGACCCCGCCGTCGCCGGTTTGTTCGGGGAAGTCGAGGTGGGCGCGCCAGTTTGCGAGGATGGTTTCGAGGGGTGTGAGGAGGGCGTGGAGCTGGCGGCTGAGCTCGCCTTCGAGGTGGCGGGCGGCGACGTCGCGTTGGAGGTCGGAGCGGGCGGCGATGAGGTCGGCGACGGCTTCGGCTTGGACCAGGTCCAGGCGTCCGTTCAGGAAGGCGCGCAGGGTGTACTCGCCCGGCTCGGCCATCCGCGCACCGCCGGCGATGCAGGCATCGATGACGGCTTGGGTGACGGCGATGGAGCCGTGCAGGTGGAGCTCGACCGAGTCCTCGCCGGTGTAGGAGTGGGGGGCGTGCATCTCGACGACGAGGCCATCATCGAGGACCCGGCCGTCTTGGGCGTGGATGGTCGTGTGAACCATCAGGTGGCTGGTGACCGGCTCGGGGCGGGGCGACAGCGTCCGTCCGATCTCCCGCGCCGCGGGGCCGGAGAGGCGCACGATGCCGATGGCGCCGCTGCCGGGCGGGGTGGCGCAGGCGACGATGGTGTCGTGAAGCGAGCGCGTTTTTGCGAGCATGACGGCGCTGTCTAGCACGCGCCGCACCGGCTCGTCACCTCTCGGCTGCCCACAAATCGCACCTGCCCCGACCAACGCCGCAATCGAGCAGGGTGACCGATGGCAAACGTGAAAGCCGGAGTTGTTCCGCAAGGCGCCCTGACGTACGGTGTCACGCCGCGATACTCATGACCACGGTAACGGGAGGTCCTCATGTCGAAGAAGTCTTTCCTCGCCGCGAGCTTTGCGAGCGCCTTGCTCAGCCTCGGTCTCTACGCGTGTCTCGAAGCGCAGGCCAAGAACGACGCGCCGGTCGCGAACGGTCCGACCTACCCGGTGTCGAGCGATGCGCTCGGCGGCAGCGAGCGCTACCTGACGCACGTCAGCACCGACAAGCCCATCTATAAGATCGGCGAGACCGTCTACGTCCGCGCCGTGACCCTGAAGGCCGGGAGTCGCGAGCCCTGGCCGGCCGGCGCCTGGATCCCGGTGCAGATCAAAGGCCCCAAAGGCGACGTGATCGCCAGCGGCGGCGCCAACTCCCAGGAGGGCGTGACCGCGTTCGCTTGGCCGGTGCCGGAAGGCCTCGCGGGCGGCGAGTACAGCGTCACCGTGACCCCGACCGGGATGTCGCCGGCGGAGCGCAAGTTCGACGTCCGGGTGTATCGGGCGCCGCGCTTGAAGAGCCAGATCCAATTCGCCCGCGACGGCTACGGCCCGGGCGACTCGGTGTTCGCCACGCTCCACACCGAGCGCGCCGAAGGCGGCATCCCCAAGGGCGCCAAGGTCACGGTCTCGGCCCGCGTCGACGACCGCGAGGTCTACTCCGGCACGAGCAAGGTCGACCTCGGCGGCAACGCCACGACCAGCTTCCAGCTCCCCAAGGACATCGAGCGCGGCGAGGGCACGCTGGCGATGACCATCGAGGACGGCGGGGTCGTCGAGACCGCGACCAAGACGATTCCGATCCTGTTGCAGACGGTCGACGTCGCCCTCTACCCCGAGGGCGGCGACCTCGTCGTCGGCGTTCCCTGCCGCGTCTACGTCGAGGCCAGGACCCCGGCGAAGAAGCCTGCCGACATCGAGGCCGCGGTGGTCGACGAGAGCGGCGCCGCGCTCGCGACCTTCAAGACCGAGCACGAAGGCCGCGGCAAGGTGACCTTCACGCCGGCGAAGGGGCACAGCTACAAGCTCAAGATCTTGGCGCCCACCGGCATCAAGACCACCTACGCTCTCCCCGCCGCCAAGACCGAAGGCGCGGTGCTCGCCGCCGCCCTCGAGGTCATCCCGAAGAACGGCGCGGCGCTCTTCAAGGTCGGCGCCAACAGGACCGGCACCTACACCCTGACCCTCAGCCAACGCGAGACCCAGCTGTCGTCGAAGGCGGTGACCATCGGCAGCGGCGGCTTCTTCAACCGTGGCGCGGCGGTCGGCGAGCTCTTCGACGTCAGCCTGTCGCTGCCCTCGAACGTCGACGGCGTCCTGATCGCGACCTTGTGGGACGCGGACCACAAGCCGCTCGCCGAGCGCTTGGTGTTTCGGCAACCCGCGAAGTCGGTCGTCGTGACCTTGAAGGCCGACCGTGACAGCTACGTGCCGGGCGGCAAGGTGAAGATCGACGTGGCGACCACCGACGCCAAGGGCACGCCGCTCTCGGCCACCGTCGGCATCACCGTCACCGACGACAGCGTCCTCGAGATGATCGAGAAGCGCGAACAGGCGCCGCGCCTGCCGGCCATGGTCTTCCTCGAGCCCGAGGTCAAAGAGCTCGCCGACGCCCACGTCTACCTCGACCCCAAGAACCCCAAAGCCCCGCTCGCGGTCGACCTGCTGCTCGCCACCCAAGGCTGGCGCCGTTTCGCGCTCGTGAACCTGGTCACCTTCATCGAGACCCACGGCGACGCCGCCCGCCGTGCCCTCGCCATCGTCGTGCCGCCGCCGCGGCCGGTGGCCCGTTTTGAAGAGGCGGGGGAGATGTTCGCACCCGAGGCGCCGATGGCTGCCGCCGAAGGCGCGGCGATGCCGGCGATGGCTCGGCCGATGCCCGCGGCGCCCCCGGCGATGGCCCCCCGCGCCCCGGGCCGCGCCCCCGCCCGCGCCGCCGCCGACCGCCCCGCACCGGCGCCGAAGGCCAAAGACGCCCAGCAACCGCCGGCGAAAGTGGCCGCGGCGCCGATGGCCGAGAACAAGATGATGGCGAAGCCGCAGCTCGCCAAGGAAGACGTCGCCCGCGCGGCGCGCGGCGCCAAGAAGCGCGAGATGGACGAGCGACTGTTCGCGGCGGACGACGAGGCCCCGCAGGCCGGCAACTTCGCCTACGTGCGCGAGTACGCCCATCTGGCGCGCCCGGACCGCAAGCCCAACGACCGCATCGACTTCGCCGAGACCTTGTACTGGAACGCCGGGCTGCGCACCGACGCCAAGACCGGCAAGGGCAGCTTCACCTTCGACATGTCCGACGCGGTCACCGCGTTTCGGGTGGCGGCGGACGGGTTCACGCCCGCGGGTGCTATCGGCATGGAGACCGCGAGCGTCAAGTCGGTGCAGCCGTTCTACATCGAGCCCAAGGTGCCGCTGCAGGTGACCTCGAAGGACGTGATCCAACTCCCCATCGCCCTCGTCAACGGCACCGCGACCGACATCAACGACGTGCACCTCGACGTCACCGCCGCCAAGGGCATTCCCGTCGGCGACGCGGTGAGCAAGATCTTGGTCAAAGCCAACAGCCGTGGCCGCCGTCTCCTCGAGATCGCGGTCGGCAGCTTCGTCGGCACCTCGGACATCGTCGCCGCGGCCGACGCCGGGGGGTACAGCGACAAGGTCACGCGGACGCTGGACGTGCGACCGCTCGGCTTCCCGGTCACCATCGCCAAGAGCGGCATGGTCGACGCCAGGGCGGCGGCGAAGATGGAGATCGAGGTCCCGACGAGCATGGTCCAAGGCAGCCTGGTCACCGAGGTGACCTTGTTCCCGACGCCGCTCGGCAACCTCACCCAGGCCCTGACCCGGCTGATGCAGGAGCCGAACGGTTGCTTCGAGCAGACCAGCTCGTCCAACTACCCGCTGACGATGGCGCAGCAGTACTTCACCACCCATCAGGGGGTGGATCCGGAGATCATCAAGCGCTCCGGCGAGCTGTTGCAGCGCGGCTACCAGCGCCTGGCGAGCTTCGAGTGCCAGGACAAGGGCTACGAGTGGTTCGGCGGCAGCTCGCCGGGGCACGAGGCCCTGACCGCCTACGGCATCATGGAGTTCGCCGACATGAAGCGCGCCAAGCTCGCGATGGTCGACACCAAGATGGTCGAGCGCACCCGCGACTGGCTCTTCAAGCGCAAGGACGGCAACGGCGGCTTTCAGCGCAACCAACGCGCCCTCGACTCGTTCGGCGGCGCCCCGGCCGAGACCACCAACGCCTACATCACCTGGGCCCTCGCGGAGGCCGGCGAGCAGGGTCTGGAGAAGGAGGCCGCGGCGTTGAAGAAGATCGCGAGCCGCAGCAACGACTCGTACGTCGTCGCCCTCGCCGCCAACGTCTCCGCCGCCGCCGGCGACAAGGAGACCGCGCGCGCCCTGATGCAGAAGCTCGCCGCCAAGCAGAACACGGACGGCGCGGTCGACGGCGCCCACACCAGCATCACCCAGTCCGGCGGCAGCGCCTTGCTCATCGAGACCACCGCGCTCGCGACCCTCGCCTGGCTCAAGGACCCGGCGCACGCCGGCGAGGTCGAGAAGGCGATCCGCTTCCTCACCGCTCAATGCGAGGGCGGTCGCTTCAGCTCGACGCAGGCGACGGTGCTGGCGCTCAAGGCCATCGTCGCCTACGACGGCGCCCGCGCCCGCCCGAAGGGCGGCGGCTCGTTGCAGCTGCTGCTCGACGGCAAGCCGGTCGCCGACGCGGTGGCGTTCACCTCGGAGACCGAGGGGGTGTTGACGCTGCCGAGCCTCGCCGCGGTCTTGACCGCCGGCAAGCACGTGGTGGAGGTGAGGATGAGCGCCGGCGCCGCGATGCCGTACGCCGCGAGCTTCAAGTACCATGCGGTGACGCCGGCCTCGAGCGACAAGACCAAGCTGGCGCTCGACACCAAGCTCAGTGACGCGGTGGTGACCGAGGGCAAGACCACCGAGATCCGCGTCGACGTCGCCAACATCACCGACGCCGCGGTGCCGATGCCGGTCGCCATCGTCGGCGTCCCGGGCGGCCTCGAGGTGCGGCATGACCAGCTCAAGGAGCTGGTGAAGTCGGGGAAGATCGCGGCCTACGAGGTGTTGGGGCGCGAGGTGGTGCTCTATTGGCGGCAGCTGAAGGCCAAAGAGAAGGTGTCGCTGCCGATCTCGGTGGTCGCCGCGGTCCCCGGCAAGTACACCGCACCCGCGAGTCGGGTGTATGAGTACTACACCGACGAGTTCAAGCGCTGGACAGCAGGGGTCACCGCGACGGTGACGCCGCTCGCCGCGCCGTAGCAACCGGCACCTCGCGGCCCCGGCCGCGAGGCGCAGGCCGAGTAGTGGGAATGGACATCCGACACCAGGCGGAGCGCCGCCGCACCTTCGCCATCATCTCGCACCCCGACGCCGGCAAGACCACGCTCACCGAGAAGCTCCTGCTCTACGCCCGCGCCATCCACCTCGCGGGCTCGGTCAAGTCGCGCAAGGCCTCACGGCACGCGGTCTCCGACTGGATGCAGATGGAGAAGGAGCGCGGCATCTCGGTGACCACCTCGGTGCTGCAGTTCGAGCACCGCGGCAAGGCCCTGAACCTCCTCGACACCCCGGGGCACGCCGACTTCTCCGAGGACACCTTTCGGACCCTGGCGGCGGTCGACACCGCGGTGATGCTGATGGACCACGCCAAGGGCGTCGAGCCGCGGACCCAGAAGCTCTTCGAGGTCTGCCGGTTGCGCAAGCTCCCGGTCGTGACCTTCATGAACAAGCTCGACCGCCACGGGCTCGACCCCTTGGAGCTCTTGGACCAGGTCAGCCGCACCCTCGACCTGAAGATGGCGCCGGTGAACTGGCCGATCGGCAAGGGCGACGAGTTCCGCGGCGTCGTCGACGTCGCCAGCCGCGAGGTCAGCCTGTTCGACGCTCACGGGCACGGCGATCAGATCGTGGTGGCGCACCGCATGCCGCTCACCGCCGCCGAGGCCGCGCTCGGCTCGTCGTTGTTCGACAGCGTCTGGGAGGACCTGGAGCTGCTCGAAGGCGCGGGCGAGAAGTACAGCCACGACGCGTTCCTGGCCGGTGAATTGAGCCCGGTGTTCTGGGGCTCGGCGATGGACAACTTCGGGGTCGAGGCGCTGCTCGACTACATCGTCGACCACGCCGCGCCGCCGGCGCCGCGCAGCACCCAAGAGGGGCAGGTGATCGCGCCCACCGACGACCGCTTCAGCGGCTTCATCTTCAAGATCCAAGCGAACATGAACCCGCGCCACCGCGACCGCATCGCCTTCATGCGCGTGGTCAGCGGCCACTTCGAGCGCGGCATGGACGTGGTCATCGGCCGCACCGGCGAGACCCTGCGGATGGCGAAGCCGCACAGCTTCCTGGCGCAGGAGCGCTCGCTGGTCGAGGAGGCCTGGCCCGGCGACATCGTCGGGGTCTACGACTCCGGCAAGCTCAGGGTCGGCGAGAGCCTGGCGGCCGGCACGCCGACCAAGTTCGCCGGCATCCCGCACTTCGCCCCCGAGTACTTCGGCAAGATGACGCTCGCCGATCCAATGCGGCGCAAGTCTCTCGACTCCGGGCTGGAGCAGCTGGCGCAAGAAGGCGTCATCCAGGTGCTGCTGCGCCCCGGCGACACGCTGGCGAACGCCATCCTCGGCGCCGTGGGCTTGCTGCAGTTCGACGTCCTCGCGGAGCGGTTGGCGAACGAGTACAACGTCCGCGCCCGCTTCGAGACCCTGCCGTACAACCACGCGCGCTGGATCAACGGGCCGCAGAGCGCCATCGACTGGCTGAAGAACCGCTCCGACTGCGTGTTCGTCACCGACAGCCACGGCAACCCGGTGGTGCTCGCCGCCACCGAGTGGACCTTCAAGTTCGCGCTCGACAAGAACAAGGGCCTGGAGCTGCACACCGTCGAGCCGCTGTAGGCGGGGGTCGCGGTGAACCGGCCGCCGGTTGGTGATTTGCGCTCCCCGGAGTATAGAGCCGGCAGCGGGTCACGACGGGTTCTCGCCGCGTTCGCTGGACGTTCGGTCCGACGGTAGGTGAATGCCATTGATGATCCTCAGAAACATCCTGGCGCTCGACATCGGCTCGGTGGCCACCTCGCTCGTCGTCATCGACCCTGAGCGCCGGGTGCTGCACCGGGGTTACGTCTTTCATCATGGTCAGATCGGGACGAGCATCACCCGCCTCCTCGCCGACGTCGACCTGACGCAGGTGGGCTACGTCGCCACCACCTCGGCGTCGCCGGCGCCCGTCAAGGCCACCGCCACCTTCGACGCCCGCCTCGCAGTGATCGCCGCCGCCAAGCACCTGCACGCCGACCTCGGCGCCATCTTGCACATCGGCGGCGAGCGCTTCGCGCTCATCTCCTTCGCCGCCGACGGCGAGTACGCCGACGCCAAGGGCAACACCTCGTGCGCCGCCGGCACCGGGAGCTTTCTGGACGAGCAGGCCAAGAACCTCGGGCTCGCCGGCAGCGCCGAGCTCTGTGCGGCGGCCGAGCGGTCGCCAGGCACGCCGCCCAAGATCGCGTCGCGCTGCGCGGTGTTCGCCAAGACCGACGTCACCCACGCGCAGCAGCAGGGGTACTCGCGCGATGCGATCTGCGACGGCCTCTGCCTCGGGCTCGCGAACACCGTGGTCGACGCGCTGTTCTCCGGCGACACCGTGCGCTCGCCCATCATCATGAGCGGCGGCGTCACCTTGAACCTCGCGGTCGTGCGCCACCTCAAAGCCCTCATCGGCACCGACCTCGTCGTCGACCCCTGGGCCCACGTCCACGGCGCGTTCGGCGCCGCCCTCCTCCTGCACGCCGAGCTCGCCGCCCAGGCCGACCCGGCCGGCCCCCTCGCCGCGCTGGCGCTCGCGGCGCCCGACGCGCTGCTCACCGCGGTCCACCGCGAGCGCACCTACGCCTACGCGCCGCTCACGCTCGACACGCCCGCGACCGACGACGACGGCGACAGCGTGCGACGCACCACCTTCACGCCGCGGATCGTGCCGGACGCGGTCGCGGTGGAGGTGGACGTCTACGAGTCGGTGCCACCCGGCGCCTCGCGGTCGGTGTTCTTGGGGGTCGACATCGGCTCGACCAGCACCAAGGCGGTGCTCCTCGACGCCGAAGAGCGGGTGCTCGCCGGGTTCTATACCCGCACCACCGGTCGGCCGCTGGGCGCGGCGCAGGCGCTCCTCGAGGCGATCCACGACTGGGCGGCGGCGGCGAGCCTCGAGCTCACCTTCCGCGGCGTCGGCACCACGGGGGCGGGGCGAAAGTTCATCGCTGCGATCCTCGGCGCCGACCTGGTGGTGGATGAGATCACGGCGCACGCCCGCGCCGCCTGCGCTCTCGACCCCGCGACCGACACCATCATCGAGATCGGGGGTCAGGACGCCAAGTTCACCACCCTCAAAGACGGCATGGTCACCTCGGCGGTGATGAACACCGTCTGCGCCGCCGGCACCGGCACCTTCATCGAAGAGCAGGCGCGTCGGCTGCAGACGCCGCTCGCCGCGATCGCCGATTGCGTGCGTCAGGTGCGCTCGCCGATCGCCAGCGACCGCTGCACGGTGTTCATGCAGCGCGATCTCAATCACCTGATCGCCTGCGGCTACAGCGTCCCGGAGACGCTGGCGGCGGTGTTGCACTCGGTGCGCGAGAACTACCTGCGCAAGGTGGCGGTCGAGGGCAACATCGGCCAGCACATCTGCTTCCAAGGCGCGACCGCGAAGAACCGGGCCCTGGTCGCCGCCTTCGCGCAGAAGCTCGGCAAGCCGATCCGAGTGTCGAAGCTCTGCCACCTCACCGGGGCGCTCGGGGCGGCCTATCTGGTCGCCGAGAAGCCGCCGGCGCGGACCGTGTTTCGCGGCCTCGAGCTGTACCGTACCGAGATCCCGCTGGCGCAGGAGATCTGCGAGCTGTGCGCCAACGCCTGTAAAATCTTGGTCGCCGACGTCGCCGGCGACAAAGCGGCCTACGGCTTCCTCTGCGGCCGCGACTACGGCGTCGACCACTACGTCTCCAAGAACGCCTCCGGCTTCGACCTCTTGAAGGCCCGCCGCAAGGTGCCGCACCGGGCCGACCTCGCCGCCAAGCGCGGCCACCTGACGATCGGCCTGTTGTCGGGGGTGCAGTTCTTCGAGGACCTCGAGCTCTGGCAGACCTTCTTCGCCGAGCTCGGGGTGCGCACCGCGACGGTGCCGGGCAAGAAAGCGCTGATCGCCGCCGGCAAGCGGCTCGCCAAGGCCGAGCTCTGCGCGCCGATGGCGGCCCTGCACGCCCAGGCCGACGCCCTCGCACCGACCGCCGACTACCTCTTCGTGCCGCTGACCTTCGAGTCGGCGGAGCGCGACAAGGACGTCCGCCGGCAGTACTGCTACTACACCCAGTACGCCGCGACCCTGATCGCCGGCATGAAGAACGGCGCGCTGAAATCCAAGTGCATCATGCCGCACGTGACCTTCGGCCTGACGACGCTGCAGACCAAGCTCAGCCTGCTCGCGGCGTTGAAGCCGGTGTTGGGCGACGACCTCGGCTTCTCGGAGGTCTCTTCGGCCTACAACCGCGCGCTCCAGGCACACGCCGCCTGGAAGAGCGACATGCAGAAGCTGTTCGCGCGCGAGATCGCCAACGTCAAAGACGTCGCGGTGGTGCTCATCGGCCGGCCCTACACCGTGCTGGCGCCGGCGATGAACAAGGGCATCCCCGAGATCTTCGCGGCCCTCGGCATCAAGACCTTCTTCCAGGACATGCTGCCCTACGACAAACGCGACATCGAGCCGATCGCCGACCTCTTGCGGGTGGTCCACTGGCACTACGCCGCCAAGGTGCTCGAGGCCGCAGCGGTCGCGGCCGCGACCCCGGGCCTCTATCCGGTGCTCGTGACCTCGTTCAAGTGCGCGCCCGACGCCTGCATCCTCGATTACTTCAAGCGCATCTGCGAGGGGCACAACAAGCCGTACCTGGTGCTACAGCTCGACGACCACGAGTCGGCGGTGGGCTACGAGACCCGCATCGAGGCCGCGGTGCGGGCGTTTCGCAACCACCAGCGCCTGGCGTCGCCCGAGCCCGGCGCGCGCACCGCGTCGGCGCCGGTCTCGACGCCGCTCGCCAGCTCGCTCGCCGGCAAGACCCTGCTCTATCCGTGTTGGGATCGGTTGAGCTGCACGCTGACGGTCGCGAACCTGGTGAGCGAAGGGCTCGACGCCCGCCTGATGCGCGCCGACGAAGGCACGACGGCGCGCTCGCTGACTCGCAACACCGGACAGTGCATCCCGCTGAACATCATCGCGCAGACCTACGTCGACTACGTGAACCGCTTCGATCTCGATCCCGCGAAGACCGTCTTGTGGATCCCGAGCTCCACCATCGCCTGTCACATCGGCATGTACCCGCAAGGGATCCAGAGCGTCATCCAGAGCTACGGCGGCAAATTCGAAGAGGCGCGGGTGTATCTCGGCGAGATCTCGCTGCTCGACGTCTCGGTGCGCGCCGCCCTCAACGGCTACCTGTGTTACATGCTCGGCGGCATGCTGCGGCGCATGGCGTGCCGCGTCCGGCCCTACGAGGTGACGCCGGGCGCGACCGACCAAGCGCTGGAGGAGAGCCTGCAGCAGTTCGCCGAGGCCTTCCTCAAAGACCAGCCGAAGCTCGAGGTCACGAAGCTCGTCGTCGACCGGTTCGCGCGCATCCCGACACGAGTGACGGCGCGGCCCAAGGTCGCGATCTTCGGCGACCTCTACGTGCGCGACAACGAGGTCATGAACCAGGACCTGGTGCGCACCATCGAGGCGAACGGCGGCGAAGTGATCACGACGCCATACAACGAGTACATCAAGATCATTGCGAGCCTGTACTTCCGCAAATGGATCCGAGAAGGGAAGTACCTGAACGTCCTGATGTCGCAGTCGGTGCTCACCACCATGAGCTTCATGGAAAAGAAATACACCGAGGAGGCCTCCCGCGTGCTCGGCCCGACTGCCGTCGACCGCAGCGAGCGCACCCCCGCCGAGGTGCTGGCGCCATTCAACGTCAGCGACCGCCACACCGGCGAAACCCTCGATAACATCCTGAAAATATTCCACATCCTCGAAGCACACCCCGACCTGGCGTTGTTCGTCCACACCAGCCCCGCGTTCTGCTGCCCCGGCCTCATCACCGAAGCGCTCTCCGCCCAGCTCGAAAGCGCCACCGGCGTGCCGATGGTGTCGGTCACCTACGACGGCACCGCGGCCCCCAAGAACGACGTCGTCATCCCCTACCTGAAGCTGTCGCGCCGCAAACGCCGCCCCCCAGCGACCCTCGGCTCGACACCAATGCCGTCGTAACCCGATACCATTCGTCCAGAGCGCGTCCGCTCAGCGCCCCGTTCCCCGATACCTCCGCACGGTGGCACTTCGCCCGGAGGTGAGCAATGCAACCGAACGCATCCTGCGGAGACTCAAGAACACTGTCGCGCCCGCCGGTACCGCAGCGCGGAGGCGAAGCCGCGAGCGCGAGGAACGCAAGAAAGGGCGCGGAACGCTCAGCCCACAGCAGAGCCATCGTCGGAGCATGGCTCGTGCTCGCCGGGGTGTTTCTCGGCACGGCTCCCGGTCACGCCTCACCGCTGCGTGAGACTGCCGAGCGTCAGGTCTTCACTGAGCCAGGCGAGCTGCCGCAGTTGACGCTCAAAGAGGACGGCAAGTCCGTGGCGTTGCCGCTCGAGCATACGAGCGTGCGCGCCGAGGTGGCGGGGTTTGTCGCCGACGTGACGGTGACACAGCGGTTTGGCAATCCGTACGAGCGGCCGATCGAAGCGGTTTACGTATTCCCGCTGCCGGAGAACAGCGCGGTGCACGCGATGCGGATGGTCATCGGCCAGCGGGTCATCGAGGCCGAAGTCCGTGAGCGCGAGGACGCCCGTCGCACCTACGACGCCGCCAAAGCCGCCGGCCACACCGCGGCGCTGCTCGAACAAGAGCGCCCGAACGTCTTCACCCAGTCGGTCGCCAACATCGCGCCGCGCACCAACATCGAGGTGGTCCTCCACTACCTCCAGACCCTCACCTACGACGCCGGCGAGTACGAGCTCGTGTTCCCGATGGTCGTCGGGCCGCGGTTCATGCCGGGCACGCCCCTCGATAGACCGAACGCCGGCGCCGGCGGCAAGCGCGACACCGACCTGGTCCCGGACGCGAGCCGCATCAGTCCGCCGGTGTTGGGGCAAGGCTTGCGATCTGGACACGACATCGAGCTCGAGGTCTCGATCGACGCCGGCCTGCCGATCGCGAGCTTCGACGCCCCGACCCACGAGACCGACGCGCTGCAGGACAACGACTCGCTGACCGTGCGCCTCCAAGCGCAAGACAACATCCCGAACCGCGACTTCGTGCTGCGCTGGAGGGTCGACGGCAACGAGCCGCAGGCGACGGTGCTCACCCACAAAGGAAAGGAGGGCGGGTTCGTGACCTTGATCGTGCAGCCGCCGCAGCTCGACCTGGAGGAGATCGTCGGCGACCGCGAGCTCGTCTTCGTGATCGACGTCTCCGGCTCGATGTCCGGCTGGCCGCTGTTCTTGTGCCAGCAAGCGATGACCACCGCCCTCGGCATGCTGCGCCCGGTCGACACCTTCAACGTCATCACGTTCTCCGGCGCCCCCGGTCAGCTGTTCGAGCGTCCCCGACCCGCCAACGACGCGAACACCCAGGCGGCAAAGGCCTTCGTGAACGGGCTCGCGGCCGGGGGTGGGACTTACATGTTGGACGCCATCAGCGCGGCGCTCCGTCCATCGGTCGAGCACGGCCGCAGACGCTACGTGCTGTTCATGACCGACGGCTTCGTGGGCAATGAAGCGCAGATCATCGAAGCCACTCGCCGCTACGTGGGGACCATGAAGGCGAACGGCCAGGAGACCCGGGTGTTCGGGCTCGGCATCGGCTCGAGCCCGAACCGATATCTCATCGACGGGCTGGGGCAGGCCGGGCGTGGTCTCGCGTTGTATGCGTCGTTACGGGAGGACCCGGCGGCGGCGGTGAACCGGACGTTTCAGATCATCGACCGCTCGATTCTCCGCGACGTCCACGTCGACTGGGGTCAGCTCGGCGTCACCGACGTCTTGCCGGCTCAGATCCCTGACCTCTTCGCGAGTCGACCCCTCGTCGTCTTGGCTCGCTACCGCGAGGCCAAGAGCGGCACGGTCACGGTCAGCGGCGTCGCGGGCAAGAAGACGGTGCAGCTGCCGATCGCGGTCCAGCTCGCCGAACCGGGGTCGGGGAGGCAGGCGCTGGTGCCGATTTGGGCGCGCGCCAAGATCGCGAGCATCGAGCCAGATCTCGTGTCCGGCGACGCCGAAAAGGCCAAGCGCGCCATCCTCGACCTCGGCCTCGAGTTTCACCTGGTCACCGCCTTCACGAGCCTCGTGGCCGTCGACAGGCAGAGCAAAGTCGCGGGCAACGCGATGACCGTCGTGCAACCCGTCGAGACGCCTGAAGGCGTAGACGCGGTGCGCGCCGGTGCCACCCAAGCCGCGGTCAAACAGAAGCTCACCAGACTCTTCGCCGGCAGCGGCTCGACTGGGATTGCCGGCTCGATCTTGGGAGGTGGCGGCGGCGGCACTCTCTCGGGCAGCATCTCGAACGTCGTCGGCACCTCGGGCGCCGGCTCGGCGACCGCGGGGGTGGGGAGTGGCTACGGCATTGCGGGCGTTGGCGTCACCGGCAGCGGCCGCGGGTATGGCCAGGGCTATGGCATCAGCGGTGACAGGAACAAGGAGGTTGGCTCCGTTGCGTTCTCGGCGCCGGTGGTGATGGGGGCGTTGTCGCGGGAGGTGATTCAGAAGGTGATCCTCGAGAACCGCCAGCAGGTCCGATACTGCTACGAGCTCGAGCTGCAGCGCCAGCCCACCCTCGAAGGCAAGGTGGTGGTGAAGTGGGTCATTGCCGCGAACGGCTCGGTAGCCAAGATCCTGGTGGTCGAGTCGACGTTGCCCAACAAGAACGTCGAGAAGTGTATCCTGGCCAAGATCCGAGCCTGGAAGTTCGCGCCGCCGGCCGGCGGCGGCATCGTCGAGGTCAACTACCCGTTCGTGTTCCGCGCCCCACACTGACACCACCAGCCGCACAAAGCACCTCCGCCGAGACCCGATCACACGGTCGCGCCCGCCGGTACCGCAGCGCGGAGGCGAAGCCGCGAGCGCGAGGAACGCAAGAAAGGGCGCGGAACGTTTTGCTCACGACGGCGACTCGAAGACACCGACGCGCCCGCCGGTACCGCAGCGCGGAGGCGAAGCCGCGAGCGCGAGGAACGCAAGAAAGGGCGCGGAACGCCTGGCCCACCGCGAAACCGGTCCCTTCCATTCCGGCAATTCGCCGAGCTTCCGAATCGACAACGTTCGCTCCTCCCGACCGATAATAACAGGAAAGGAACTCCACGACTTTCGCGCTGAAAGGGGCTCGCCGATGGATTTCTCAGTGAAGACGCTGGCCCAGGGCCTCTTCGGACGCGGCACCGTGAACAAGACGCAAGCGGTTGATTCGAGAAAGCAATTCGACGCCGCCCAGGTCCGCACCGAGGTGTTGACCGGCAAGACCGGCATCACCGAGTACGAGAGCAAGAGCGCGATGTTGGGGGTGCTCTCCGACTTCATCTCGGACCGCAAGCCGCTCACGATCGAGAGCCTGAAGGATTATCAGGACTCGGTGAACCCGAATCGGTATCCCGGCGACCTGCGCGAGGCGTTGGTGTTGGGTCGGATTGGCGCGCACCTCTTGATCTCCTACCTCTCGAAACGAACAGGCTGAGCCACGACCACCGGCCGTCCGCTCACGAACCTTCTTCGAACGGCGCGCGGGCGCCCGGCGTGGGCCTTGGTGCTCGGGGCGTCGCTCACGTGCGCGCACACCGAGACTGTGCCGGCGAGACGCGCCGGCGGGGTGTCGTTCAAGGTGCAGGGGTGCGAGCTACCGAACGTCGCGGCTGAGGTCGCGGCCGCGCAGACCGATGTTCGCCGCTTCGTGGTGGAGAGCGGCTGGGACGAGAGCTTCGCGGCGCGCACCTTCGACTCCGTCGAGGTCTTCGGAGACCAAGAAGACCTCTGGGAGCGCATCCTCGAGCTCAATCAGCTACCGTCCAACACGCCGCTGCCGACGGCAGGCCTGGTGGCAGCGCTCGAGAAGCGGGTGCTGGTCGCGGTCTGCCCCGCGGAGTACCTCCGACTCAACCCCGAGTACGCGGCGGGCGAATTCAGCTGGCGGCGGTTGCTCGCGCACGAGATCTTCCACCGCGTCCACGTCAACCTCTTGGACGGCAACGAAGACGCGATGGGGCCGCCGTGGTTCTACGAAGGGCTCGCGGTGCTCGCCGCCGGCCAGCACCTGGATACCGGGCTCGTGTACCACAACGCCGCCGAAGCGCTCGCCGGCGCCCAGACCAAGGCGCCGCTCGCCTACCGCCGCTTCCTGGCGGCGGTGCGCTACTTCACGCGCTGCGCCTCGGTACCGGAGCTCGTGGCGCACGCGGGCGGCGTAGGGTTCGATGCTTGGCTGAAAGAGACGTGCACGCGCGCGCGCCGGTAACGGCGGCGAACCGGCCGCCACGCACGTGCACGTCCATCTGGCTTACGACTGGCGCTCGAAGCGGTACCAGTTCCACATGCGGGTAAACACGAACAAATCCTGGAAGTTCACCAGCCCATCCGAGGCCGGGCTCAAGTTCGGCGCGGTCCCGGTGACCGGCGCGATGTCGCCGCCGGTGCTGCCGAACACGGTGGCGGCGGTGCTGCCCCAGTTGCCGGCGAGGGTGTTGAAGTCGATGAGATCGATGTCGCCGTCCTGATCGAAGTCGCCGAGCAAGGACGGGGCGCGGTCGTCGACGTCGCCGTGCGAGAACGCCGTGATCCGAATCGGGGTCAGGTTCTCGTCCTGCAGCAACACCTGCGTCACGTCGAAGCGGATGTCGTCCGCCTGCGTCGGGTCGAGCTGGCCGCCGGCGTCGAGGTCGGCCGCCGCCCGGTGCGTGAGCTTGAAGCGCACCGTCGCCAACACCCCGGTGCCGTCGGTGCCGCTCGAGTGGTTGCGCGCCATGTCGAACACCGCGATCCCGTGCGCCGGGTCGTGGCCGACGCCTTGCACCAACGTCGGCGGCAACACCGCGACGCCGCTCGCGTCCAGGCCGAGCAGCTCCCCGGCGGTGACGTCGATGAAGCTCAGGTAGCTCGGGTCGAAGGCCAGGACGATGTGGGCGTCGTGCAGCCGGCTCACGGAGTCGGCGACCACGTCCACCGAGAAGATCGCATTCAAGTCGGCGGTAGCGAAGGTGGGGTCGATGCGCAGCGCCCCGCCGTCGATGAAGTAGCGCCCCGAGTCCTCGCCGCCCTTGGTCCCCGAGGTCACCTCGACGTTCACCGTACGCCAGGTGTTGTCGCGCACCGGGCGGGGGGTGTCGCAGCGGACCAGGTAGCGGTTGATCAGCACCTGGCCGAGGTCCTGCAACACGTCGCCGAACGGCGCGGTGATGTCGAAGAAGCGCCCGCCGCTCGCCGCGACCAGCGTGCCATAGTCGGCGTTCAGCTCCGCGAGGGTCACCGCCACGAGCCGCATCCGGTTCGCGACCAGCAGCTGCTCGGCCTGAGCCAACGTGGTGTTGTAGACGTTGTAGGTCTCGTCGGTGGCCAGGATCACGATCTTTTCGGCCGACTCCCGGAGCGGCAACGACACCGCCTCGGCGATCGCGTCCAGCGGATTCTCCACCGAGCCGGCGCTGTCGATCACTTGCGCCTGCACCCAGGAGCGGAACTCGCTCGCGTCCGCGGTCATGCCGTACTTCGCGAGCACCGACTCCGAGAAGGAGATCAGGCCCAGGCGATAGTCGATGTTGGAGCCGGCGAGGTCGGCGGCGAACTGCAGCGCGTTCTGCTTCAGCGCCTCGATCTCGTCGCTCATCGAGCCGGTGACGTCCATCACGAAGATGATGTCCGCCGCGACCTGATGGCCGCCCTCCGCGACCTCGTTGACCGTGCACGAAAGCATGTCGGCGCCGTCTTCGACCACGTGGAAGCTCGAAGCGCCGAGCCCCGAGACGAAGGCGCCAGAGGTGCTGTCGGCCACCGACACCAGCATCTCGATGGTCGGGAAGTCGGCGGGGTCGGTGGTGTCGACCGTGACGTTGAGCCCGGTGCGGCCGGCCGGGGCGAGGGGAGGCACCTCGACGTCGCGGGCGATCACGTAGACCTCGGTGTCGTTCGACGCCGTGACCGTGATGTCGTAGGCGTAGATCGCATTGCCCCCGGTCCCGAGCGCATAGCCGTGCGCGATCGCGAAGTCCGCCATGCTGCGCAGCGCCGTGGCGCCCACGTACGAGACCACGTCCAGCTCGGCGATGGTGTCGAAGAGGTCGTCGTCGCTGGTGCCGGCGACCGCGTCGGCGCCATCACGGTGCAGGACGATGTTGGCGGCGGCGCGCGAGTCGATCGCCGCGTCGATGTCGAGGCGGGCGACCGTCGTCAACGGGTCGTTCACGAACGCCAGCGTCGCCAGCGCCGCGGCCGAGCCTTCGCTCAGGTCGTTGGGATCGGCAGCGCTGCCGGCTCCCGCCTGCGGCGGCGTCGCTTCCACCCGCCAGGTCACGAGGGCGGTGGTGCCGCGGTTCATCGGCCCGACCACCTGCGCGCCGGGGCCGGCGACCAGGGTCAGGCCCGGGGGCAGGGTCAGGTTGGCTTCGACGTCCTGAGCGGTGAAGGGGTGGTTGTTCTCGATCACCAGGTTGATGTCGAAGGGGTTCGGGGACAGGACGCCGTTGACGACCGCGAGCACCGCGGGCGAGGTGACGTTCAACGCCAGGTTGCCGGGCTCGCTGGTGCCCGAGCCGAGGCCGTAATAGGTGACGATGTCCATGGCGCCGCCGGCGTTCAGGGCTTTGGGGTCCCACCACATCGACACCGCGGTGTCGGGACCGATGACCGAGCCGTTGCCGGTGTAGTCGTACGACTGCGCCACCGAGTTCGGCCAGTAGCCCATCAGGAAGCGGTCGGGGGCGGTGGCGTCGCCGCCGGCGAGGGTCCCTTGGGCGACGAGGCCGGGGCTCGCGACGTCGTCGTTCTCGAAGGCCTGCCAGCTCGTCGGCACGTCGCCGCCGGCGAACAGGATCTCGTCCCGGATGATGCCGCTGTTGGTGTAGAGCGGCGCGCCGTCGTTGGCGCCGATCATGGTGTCGATGCCGACCATCAAGCCGACCTGATGGCTGGCGGTGCCGGCGTTCTGCAGCGTCGTGGTGATGCGCACGGTGTCGGGGTTGCCGCTCGTGGACTGCGCGAGCGCGAACACCTGGGTGACCGCGAGGTCGCCCAATCGCCAGGTGAGGGAGATGCTGTCGGCCGCGACCACCGACGATTCGAGCGCGGCGGCTTGCAGGGTCGTCCGCTGCCCATCGATCCACACGATGGTGGCCGCGGTGTCGCCGCTGCCGTAAACCAGGCGCTTGCCGTTGTCGGTCCCGAGGCCGGCGTCGCCGTCGACGCCGCCGGTGGTGTAGATCGCCCAGTCGGCGTTCGGCTGCACGACGATCTCCAGGTAGTTGTTGCTGATCTGGCTCTGCGCCAAGGCAGGGCTCGAAAACAGGGTCGCGACCGCGACACTCATTATAATAGTGGTCATCGTCTTCATTGTGAGTCCTCTTGATTGAGCGCGGCTAGAACGTGGCGCCGAGAGTGGTGACGTCGAAACGCCGGCCGGAGGCCGCGATGACGCCGCGGTTCGGACCGGAGACGTCGAGAGACAGCAGCGCCGCCGCCGCCGTCGGCCGCAACGTCAGCGTCGCCAGCAGCGCCGCTTTGTCCGGGGCGGAGACCGCCCGGGTGGTGGCGAGGGTGAGCTCGAGGCCGCTGTCGCTCGGGCCCCCGGCGAGCTGCAGCACTTGGCCGCCGTTCGAGGTCAGCCAACCGTCGACCCGCTGCCACTCGACGAGGCGGGCGCCTTCGATCTGCACCCGCACCCCGATCGTCCGCATGTCGACCACGTGGCCGACATAGAGGCCGGCGCGGACCAGCCCGTCGGCGCCGACCGCGAGCCCGCCGCTGCCGTCCGCCCCCCTGAGCTCCAGATACGCGCCACTCGGCGAGGTCGCCGCCGGGCCGTCGCTTGGAGAATCGGTCGCGCAGCTGCCGAGCAGCGCGCCGAGCATCAACACTGAACCTTTGAGAATTATTCGCATTTTACGCTCCTATTGGTTGTTGTCTGTACGCTATGGATTCACGCTCAAATCGATGACGGCGACGCCCGCGAGGGCCGAAGCGGCGCCGTCTTGGACCAGGCCGCTGTCTGGGCCCGACAGGTCGATGGTGATGGCGGTGGCGGCCGGCGCACCGACCCAGGCGAAGCTGACCCGGTAGACGGCTTCGGAGCTGGTGGTGGAGACGGCGCGGCCGGCGCCGGTGACGGCGGCGCCGACCCACAGGGTGCCGTGGGTGGCGTCCAGGACCTCGGGTGCCGGCAGCACCGAGCCGCCCGCGGAGGTGAGCCAGGTGTCGACGCGCTCGTGGCTCTGGTGGCTGAGCACTTGCGGATCCCAGGCGAAGTCGATCCCAAAGCTGCGCAGCGAGCTCACGTGGCCGACCCGCGCCTCGGCGACGAACGGGCCGCTCGTCGTCAGGTGGTCGTCTTCGACCGCCGGCGAGGCGGCGACCGGCGACAACAGCACGTAGGCGCCCGCGGGGGTCGTGAAGTCGGGGTTGGGCGGCTCCCGGTCTCCAGGCGCCGAGTCGTGATCGCCGGCCGCGTCCCCGCCGACGTTGTCGTTGTTGCCGTTGTCACCGGCGGCGGCGGCGGCGCCGGAATCACCGAGGGCGCTGCAGCCGCTGGTGCCTGCGGCGAGGGTGAGGAAGAGCAGTGTCGAAGGTCGCATGACGACTCCACGTTTGTTGGCGGCTGATCTTCGCTAGCGGGGCGCATCTATACGGATCTGAGGCCCCACCGCGTTACGACAATTGGCGTGCGTTCGACGGATTGCGGCGCAGACCGGCCACGTGGCCGGTCGCGTCAGCGCACGCAACCTCGTCCTCAGACGGCCGATAACAAGATAGAGGCCGTGCCCCCTACACGGTCTCGACTGAAGAGGAGCCGCCAACGATGTCCGGGATTGACCTGATCGCCACTGCTATACCGTCGACCGCCGACACGGTGACGACGAGAGAAGCGGCGACCCCGGACGTGCAGCCGCCGCCACCGAAGGGAACGGCCCGCAAAGGCAAGCGCGAGCGCCCCGAGCCCGGTCGCGATCGCACTCAGCGCACCCACCGCCAACAGACCAAGAATCCCTGGACGCCGCCGCAGGTGCCGGTGGCGCGTCGCGGGGCCGCGGGCTCACACCGTGTGCACCGCGCTTGCCACGTGCGCACCGGGCGGCTCGCGGTTGACGCGCACGGAGAAGAAGGGCCGGAGCCGTTCGCCAACGCCGAGGCGCCGTCGACCACGCTGCCGCCGTCGGACGTGGTCGCGGCGGCCGATGCGAGCGCGGATCACGGCACCGCGGAGAGCGAGCACCCCCGCGAAATCTATCGCCGCTTCGCCGCGCTGCGGGTGTTCGCGGGCGTACCGGAGAGCATCGTCCGCGACCTCTACGCGCAGGGCGCCCACGTCTCGGTGGCGGCGGGGCGGTCGCTCTACGACGACCACACCCCCGACCTCGACGTCTTCTTCCTGGTGCACGGCTCGGTGCGGGTCTCGCACGCCACCGACGACGGCCGCGAGCTCGTCACCAGCCTGCGCAAGGCGCCGACGCTCGTCGGCCACACCGAGATGATCGCCGAGAGCTCGGCCATCGGCGCGGTGCAGACCCTCGAGCGCTGTGACCTGGTCCGGGTGCCGCGCGTCGCCTTCCGCGAGGCCTTGCGGCAATCGACGGCGCTGGTCGCGAACCTGCTCGTGGAGCAAACCCAGAGCCTGGTGGTCGCGACCCGGCAGCTGGCGTCGATCGCCTTCGACCCGGTGCGGGTGCGAGTCGCGAAGCTGCTCTGCGTCTACCTCGACCGCTACGGGCTGCCGGCGCCGGGAGGCATCAAGATCCGGATCCCGCTGAGCCAGGAGTCCTGCGCCAACGCCCTCGGCGTCAACCTGCGCTCGGTGCACCGCGCGATGATCGATTGGATCCGCGACGGCGTGCTGGTCAAAGACGGCAACCACTACGTCGTCACCCGGCCGGCGGAGCTGCAGAAGGTGGCGGCGGGGTAGCGGCTAGCACTACTGCGTCAGCTTTGTGATTGTGAGAAATGCCAGTGAGTCCGATCACTTGAGTGATCCCGCACATTTTGCTGTTGCGGTCGAGATCTTTGGGTGATCTGTAGACGGGTCATGAACGACATGACCACTGGGGCGATGGGGCGGCTCGAGCGCATGTGTGATCAATTAGCACCGATTTCTCGTCGACGGCGCGATCTGCGCGCGTCGAGCGCGACCAGGAGAAGTGCGCCAGCCGCGCATCTGGTCGAGCACCGAGGGTCGACTGCGCCAATTGGGGTCATGGCCCAGGTG
>JACRCV010000119.1 GCA_016218825.1 Deltaproteobacteria bacterium | reverse complement strand
TTACAGCGCCTTCGTGCATGGATGGGAGCGCCTGATGGACCGCGTGGCCATGCTGGGCGAGCTACACCTGATGAACGCCATTCCCCGGCCGGAGGGGCGCCGATGAGATGCGATCAAGAGTCAGCTCGGGGGGCGAGGGGTCAGGGGAGTGGGGGGTGGGGAAGCGACCGCGGCGACGCCGCGGCGCGGGAATCAAAGGCGGAGGAGAATCGATCTAGGCCTTGAAGACGATGAAGCGCGACAGGTCGATGCCGAACTTCTTCTGCTGCTGATCCAAGTAGTCGTTGTGCTCCTGGATCCGCTTGTTGACGTGCTCCTGGAAGATGTCGACGAAGCTGCAGGCGGCGCGGTGCGCGGTGGTCTCGGTCTGCTCCAGGGCCTGGTTGAACTTGCGGATCGCGTCGTCGTCCTTGATCTCGGCGTACTCCTCGGCGAGCAGGCGGCGGATGACCTGCGGGAACATCAGCACCGCGGCGAGGACGTCGCTGACCTTGAAGTTCTTGGCGGCGTGCACCCGGGACATGTAGCGGAACACCTTGTCGAGGGCGTCGGTCTGGCCGGTGACCAACAGGTCGATGTAGCCGTCGAGGAGGTGCTCGAGCATCTGCTTGAGCTCGGTGCGAGGCATCTTGCCGTAGGCTTGGATGCCGCGCGGGATCTTGCCCATCAGCAGGTTGATGATCTGCGCGTTGTAGTCCTCGAGGAAGTTGAACAGCTGGATGTTCACGGCTGCGCCGCCGGCAGCACGCGCAGGTGCACCTGGGCGCCGATGAAGACGTCGAGCAGCGTCCGATCGATCTTGCCGACCTTGCAGTCGTCCTCGAGGATCGACAGGGCACGCTCGTGGGGCACGGCGCGCTTGTAGGGCCGGTCGCTGGCGGTCAGCGCGTCGTAGATGTCGGCGATCGTCATCATCCGCGATTGCACCGGGATCTGGTCGGCCTGCAACTGCCGCGGATAGCCGGCGCCGTCGAGCTTCTCGTGATGGGCGTAGGCGATCTCGGGGACGCGGCGCAGGTCGCGGGTCCAGGGGATCTGGCTCAAGAACCGGAAGGTGTGGGTGACGTGCGACTCGATCTCGAGGCGTTCGTCTTGGTCGAGCGAGCCGCGGGGGATCGACAGGCGGTCGAGCTCGCGCGGCGACAGCACCGGCGCCGCTTTGCCGTTGCCGTCGATGTAGGTGATCCGGGCGACCTCGTGCAGGCGGTCGAAGCCCGAGGAGTCGAGCACCGTCGGCCGGTTGCACTCGCGGATGAACCCGAGGAAACGGTCGATCTCTTCCATGTCGCGCTTCAGCGCGGTCTCGTAGTCCGACGGCAGCGGCGCGCCGGTCTTCATCGAGTCGACGAGGGCCAGCAGATAGGCGTTGTGCTTCTGCGCCGACAGCGCCCGGAAGCGGGTCTCGATCATCTCGAGCTCGCCGGGGTAGAGCTTGTTGGCCTTGGTCAACACGTGCTCGCGGACCCCGACCTTGCCGAAGTCGTGCAACAGCGCCGCGTAGCGGATCTCGCGCATGTCGTCGGTGGTGAAGCGGATGTCGGCGTACTGCGGCTTGTTCAGCCGCTGCAGGTTCTCGGCGATGCCGAGGGTCAGCTCCGCGACTCGCTCGGAGTGGCCGGAGGTGGTCGGGTCTCGCGACTCGATGGCGACGACCGAGGCCTTCACGAAGCCCTCGAACAGCCGATCGATCTCTTCGTAGAGGATGGCGTTCTCGATCGCCGAGGCGGCGTTGGCGCCGAGGGCCAAGAGCAGGTCGGCGTCTTCATCGGTGAACGCCTCGCCCTTGACCTTGTTCAGCGCCTGCAGCACGCCGGTCACCTCGCCGGTGGTGTAGCGCATCGGCACCCCGAGGATGTTGCGGGTGCGGTAGCCGGTGTCCTTGTCGACCTGGCGGTTGAAGCGCGGATCGGCGTAGGCGTCGGGGATGTTGATGATCTTGCCGGTCGCGGCGACCTGGCCGGCGATGCCGACGCCGAGCGGGATGCGGATCTTCTGCTCCTTGGCCAGGCCGTGCGCGACCTTGGTCCAGATCTCGTTGCGCTCGCGGTCGACGATCCAGATGGAGCAGCGGTCGGCGTCGACCACCTTGAGCGCCTCGTCGAGGATCAGCTTGAGCAGCTGATCGAGATCGCGCAACGCCGTCATCGCCTTGGCGACGTCCAAGAGCGAGGTCAGCTTGGTGATGCGCCGCTCCAGCGCCGGCACGTCCGGGACCGCCAGCCGCGGCGTGCGCTTGGCGCCAGCCAGCGATCCTTGCTTCGGGCGAGAGGCGGGCTTGGTCTTGCGGGAGCCGGCGACCGGCCGGCGGGGGGGCGGCTGTTTCTTCGGGAGTTGCGAGCGTGCCATCGGGCCCAACCTACCGCCGCAGTGGCGCGGGCTGCAAGCACGGTCGCCTCGCGGCCTTCGCCGCCACCCGGCGGCGCCGGCGAGTTGACTGGTGGCCGGCGAGAGGCGAGACATCGAACATGACGTCCGGGCCGGAGGAGGCAGACGACACCGCGGCGGTGGGCGGCGCCAGCGTCGCGCGCGGCTTGGCGCTGGTCGCGGCCCTGGCGGCGGTCGGGATCGCGCTCGGCGCGTTGTGGCCCGCGGGCGCAGCCGATGGGGACGGCGCGCCGGTCGCCTGTGCGGTGCCGATCGAGGTCGTCGCCGCCGGCGTCGTCCGTCTCGGCTGCGCTGACGAGGTGGTGCTCTCCGGCTGTGCGCTGCTCGCTGCAGGTGATCGTGCCACGCTCGGCGGCTCGGGGTGCGCGCGCGCCGTCGGGATGATGAGCGCAGCGATGCGCCTCGCCGTGGGGTTGCCCCTGGACTTGAACCGCGCCGCCGCCGCCGACCTCGAGCTGCTCGAAGGTGTCGGTCCGAAGCTCGCGCGCGCGATCGTTGCGGATCGGGAGGCGAACGGGCCGTTTGTCTCCTACGAGGCTCTGGATCGCGTGCGTGGCGTCGGCGCCGCGACGCTCGGACGCCTGCGGCCGTTTCTCTACGTGCCGGCGTCCGCGCCGTAGGCCGGCGCTTGCATCCGCTTGGACTCCGGGGCCGCACGGGGGTATGACCGCGGGATGGATCGCCGCCTGCTCATCGAGATCGCAACGCGCCTGCCGCAGGGCGCCCTCTCCCGTCTGTGGGGGCGCCTGGCGAGGCAGCGACGCCCGCGGCTGGGGGTGGCGGCGTTGAAGCGGCTGTTCGTCGCCGCGGCCGGCATCGACATGGGAGAGGCGGAGCACGGCATCGGCGACTACGACACCCTGGAAGACTTGTTCGTGCGCCGCCTGCGACCGGGGGCGCGGCGGATCGCGCTCGATCCGACGGCGTTCATCAGCCCGGTGGACGGCCGGGTCGGGGCGTGCGGCAAGATCGAGGGCGGCACGCTGCTCCAGGTCAAGGGCCGGCGCTATCGCCTCGAGCGGCTGCTCGGCGACGCGGCCGCCGCGGCGCGCTTCGCGGGCGGCTCGTTCGTCACCCTGTACTTGTCGCCCGCCGACTACCACCGGGTGCACGCGCCGGTCTCGGGCGAAGTGCGGGCGGCGACCGTCATCCCCGGGCGCTTGCTGCCGGTGTTTCCCGAGGCGGTGGACCAGGTCGACGAGCTCTTTGCCAAGAATGAACGGCTGATCACCTACATCGACAACCCCGACGTCGGCACGGTCGCGGTGGTCAAGGTGGGGGCGACGCTCGTCGGGCGGGTGACGGTGAGCTACGACCCCGAGCTTTGCACCAACCGCGCCGGCGGTCGCGAGCGCCGGGTCACCTACGCGCCGCCGCATCTGCTGCAGAAGGGGGCCGAGCTCGGCGCCTTCGAGCTCGGCTCGACCGTCGTGCTGCTCACCGAGGCCAAGCGCGTCAAGATCAGCGCCCTGGCGCCCGACAGCGTCGTGCGCATGGGACAGCGCATCGGCACCATCGTCGGCCGCAAGGCGACGGCGCGCACCCCCACGAAGAGCAAGAACAGGCGGCCGCGGCCGGAGGCAGCCGACGGCTGACTCGACGTGGCGGTGGCGTTGTTACAAGCACCCCTCCTGTTGAGCGTCGGGAACGTCGTGCACGGCTTCTCGACCCGAGAGGGCGGGGTTTCGGTCGGCGCCTACAGCTCGCTGAACCTCGGGCAACACGTCGGTGACCAGCGGCCGGCGGTGGTCGAGAACCGGGCGCGGCTGCTCGCCGGGCTCGGCTGCGTCGCGCAGCGTTGGGTGTCGCTCTCCCAGGTGCACGGCGCCGACGTCGTCGAGGTCACTCGCAACGCCAGCCGCTCGATCGAGGCCGACGGCCTCTGGACCCGGGACCCCGAGGTCGCGATCGCGATCTTGGTTGCCGACTGCGTGCCGGTGGTGATGACCGACGCCGCCGGCTCGTTCGTCGCGGCGGTGCACGCCGGGTGGCGCGGCACCGCGGCGCGGATCGTCGAAGCCATGGTCCGACGCCTCGAGAAGGACGGCACCAAGGCCGACCAGCTCCGGGTGGCCCTCGGCCCGGCCATCGGGCCCTGCTGTTATAAGGTGGGGGCCGACGTCGCCACCGCGCTGCAGCAGGCGGTTCCGACCGCGACTCAGGTGGTCAGCACCAACGGCGCGGGCGACACGGTCGCCGACCTCTGGGCGACCAACCGCGCGATCCTCGAGGCGGTGGGCGTGCCTCCCACGCAGATCCACGCGTTCCGCCTGTGCACCTCGTGCAGCACCGGCTTCTTCTCGCATCGCCGCGACAAGGGGCTGACCGGGCGTCAAGCCGGCGTGATCGCGTTGGCGCCGAGGCGGCGCTAAAGCGCCTCCGCGATGCAGCGATCTTCGCCCCCGCCCCACTCGGGCACCGAGCAGCTGGCTCTGCCAGTGCGAGGTGCGGGGGCGCGGGGGGACGCAGAGCCGGCGCTCCACGTTCGGCGTGGTCCGCGACGGAGTGCCGGCGGGAGGTCCCCCCGCTAGGTTGTCTGGGGGTGGGGAGCTCGGACGCACCGTCCGCGCGGGAATCAAATGCAGGTGAAGGCGGCCCAGGAGCTGTCGGGACTCTGCCGTTTTCTTGACGCTTTGAAAGTCGCAAGGGACACTCGCCGAAGCGTGCGGTCGGTCACCCCTCACGGGGGCCGGCCATTGAGGCGAGCATGGCGACGGTGTGGTGTCAGGTGTCGGCGGCCCTCGTGATCCTGAACGCGGTCGCGTGCGCCGAGAGCGCCGAGGTCGTGGAGCTGCGGCGCCTGTCGAGCCAGGTCGAGGCGATGCAGCGGGTGCAAGCCCAATACGACGCCAAGATGGAGGAGCTCGCCAACCGCGTCTACGTGCTCTCGAGGCCGCAAGCGCCGCCCAGCGCGCCGGCCGGCGCGGCGGTGCCCACGCCGCCGGAGCTGAAGGTCGTCAGGTTGGTGCCGCAGTCGAAGAACAGCGAGGGCGACGACCGCCTGGCGGCGTCGAGCGAGGACGCGCGGAGCGCCGACGGCCCGGCCGTGGTCATCAAGCTCGCCGGTGACGGTGAGCCCGAGGCGCTGCCGGTGGTGCGCGTGCCGCCGCCGCCGCGGCTCACCGAGTCCGGGGACGCCGCCAAGATGTTCGATGCCGCGCTCGCGGCCTATCGGGACGGCCGGCTGGACGCCGCCTATCAACGCTTCGCCGCCTTCGTCCACCGGTTCCCGGCGCACGCCGCCGCCGACAGCGCCGCCTATTGGATGGGGGAGTGTCGCTTCGACGCCGAGGAGTACCGCAAGGCGGTGGACGAGTTCGGGCGGGTGCTGAAGAAGTTTCCGAAGAGCGACAAGGCCCCGGACGCGTTGTTCAAGATTGGCGCGGCCTACGAGCGGTTGGGCGATGCCGGCAAGGCCCGCGACGCCTTCGCCGCCGTGCTGTCGACCTACCCGAAGAGCGCGGTGGCCGATCTGGCGCGGCGCCGGATCGACGCCGCCGACCCCGGTTCGCGTTCGAACCCCGAGGGAGGAAGCTCGAGATGAAACGGCTCGTGCTCGTCGTCGCGCTCGCGCTCTTCGCCCCGGCCGCGAAGAAGAAGATGCAGGCCGAGGCGGATCCGCGGCGCGCTCCGGATTGGAACCCGACCACCGACACCTACGTGGTGCAGGCCGGCGACACCCTCTGGGACATCTCGGCGCGGGTCGTCGGCTCGCCGTGGCATTGGCCGAAGGTCTGGTCGTACAACCCCGAGATCACCAACCCCCATTGGATCTACCCCGGCGACAACATCCGCTTCGTCCCCAGTCAGATGGAGCTGCCGGCGAAGGTCGAGCTGATCGCCGATCAGCGCGAGATACCCTCCGAAGACGTCGAGGCGCCGCAGGTCGACGAGCCGCCGTCGCACCCGACCTTCGAGGTCGTCGACACGACGACCGGCCCCGGGACTCGGGCGCACGCGCCGCGCACGCGTGAGTGGCGACGCTTCGCCGGGCTGTTCGTGACCCCGAAGGAGCTCGCCGAGTCCGGGACCCTCACCAACGCCGCCGAGGACAAGGCGCTGTTGTCGAAGCACGACTCGGTGTTCTTGAGCTTCCCGGGCGGCAAGCAGCCGAAGGGCGGTGACAAGTACATGGTGTACCGCACCCTCGGTGCCGTCATGCACCCGGTGACGCATCGCCTGTTCGGCTACATGACCCAGGTGACGGCGCTCGCGGCGATCCGGGCCACGGACCAGAAGGCGTCGCGGGCCGAGCTCATCGGCTCGGTCGTCGAGGTCGAGCGCGGCCAATACGTGACGCCGCTCGTCGAGGACCCGGTGGTCACGGTGTCGCCGACGCCGGCCAAGAGCGCCGTGGAGGGGGTGGTGCTGGCGATCCAGTTCGACGGCGGCGTCGTCGCCGGCGAGCAGCAGATCATCTTCGTCGACAAGGGATCGAAAGACGGCCTGAGCCGCGGCAACCAGCTCGACGTCCGCACCCAGGGGGATCCGCTGACCGGCGCGGTCGTCGGCCTGCCGGAGACCTCGATCGCCACGGTGATGGTGGTGCAGGCGACCGACGACGCCTCCACCTGCCTGGTCGTCAAGTCGACGCGGGAGATCGAGGCCGGCTACAAGGTCGTCGCGATGACCAAGCTCTAAGAAGGTGGTCGCCGCCGCCGTACCGCGAGACGCCTCCCCGGGTTTCGAGGTAGGCTCCGCGAATGCATGGCATCTGGGCCTGGTCGCTCTGGACGGTGCTCGCCGGCGCCGGCCTCGAGGGGCGCGCCGAATCCTCGAACGACGAGCGCGGGCGCGCACCGACCTTGGACGTGCAGCTCTTGACGATGGAGCCCGGCGACGAGCTCTTCACGCGCGGCGGCCACGTGGCGCTCTTGGTGTCCAGGTCCTACGAGTCGGGGGCGCCGACCACGACGGTGTACAACTACGGTGACGCCGATTGGGACAACCCCGCCTTGGTCTGGGACTTCGTCCGCGGCCGGCTGGTGTTCTTCCTGAGCAGCTCGGGCACCCTCGACGAGACGATCACCACTTACGGTGTCAGGCAGGCGCGCGACGTCTACCGCCAGCCGCTGGTGCTGACGCCGGCGCAGGCCGCGGCCATCGTGAAGCGCCTCGAGCGCGAGGTGGTTCGCGGCCAGGGTGACTACGTCTTCCATCAGACCCGAGCGTTGTGCAGCACCCGGGTCCGCGACCTGATCGACGAGGTGTTGGGCGGCGCGGTGCGCGCCCAGCTCTCGGAGCGCCCGGATCCGCGGACGGTCCGCGACTACCAGCAGTGGACCTTCGCCGGCTTCACCCTCGCGTCCTTGGGCGGCGATCTCCTGATGGGCCGAATGCACGACGCGCCGCTCGAGCAGTTCTCCGCCGCCTACGTGCCCTACCGGCTGCGAGAGTATCTGCAGCAGGTGCAGGTCCCGGATCCCTGGGCGCCGGGGCGCACGGTGCCGCTCGCCGGCAAGCCGGTGCCGTTGGCGTTGCGCGAGCAGCCCCTCCCCGAGCGTGGCGCCAACCTGTCGGCGCCGATCTTCGGCGGCGGTCTCGCGCTGCTGCTCGTGGGGCTCGGCGGCCTCGCGGCGATCGGTCGCCGGGCGCGGCCTTGGTGGGCGAGCGCCGGTCTCGCGCTGTGGGCGGCCTCGAGCGGCGCCGTCGGCCTCGCGCTGCTCGTGGTCCTCTGCCTGTCGCGGGTGCGGGAGTTTTGGCTCAACGAGCTGCTGCTGAGCTTTTGGGCGACCGACTTGCTCCTTTTCGCCCCGGCGATCGCGTGGACGCGAGGGCGAACGGCAGCGTGGCGCTGGTTAGACGCCTACGTCTCTTTGCGGCTGGCAACCGGGGCGGTGGTGCTCGTCGGTCGCCTGAGCGGTGTGCTGTACCAGCGGCCGGTGTGGTGGTGGGCCGCGGGCCTGGTCGGGGTGACGGTCAGCTTCATCGTGGTGCGGCGCATGCGGCCGCGGGCGGCGGCGCTCGGCTCGCAGATCTAGCGCCGGCGGCCGGCGCCCAAGACCGCGCGCAGGCGAGTGAGGCTCGGGGACTCGACACCCCGGGCTTTGGCGAGCGGCAGCGCCTCGAGGCTCAAACGGCGGTAGATCTCTCTGGCCTTCGGGTCGAGCGCCCGGAGGTGGGCCTGAACGGTGGCCAGGTCGCCGCGCACGAGCGGCCCGGTGAGGCCGCGCTCGAAGCCGACGGCGAAGACGGCGTCGAGGGCGGCGCGGGCGAGGCCGAGCGCCGCGGGTCGAAGACCGGCGAGCCCGGCGCGGTCGGTCTCGCGCGCCGCCAGCGCCACCAGGGCCACGACCAGGTTCGAGGCCAGCACCGCGGCGGCGTGGTAGCGGGGCTTCTGGTGCGGCGAGACCACGACGGCGCGGCCGTGCAGCGCGATCACGGCGCGCCGCAGCGCGGCTTGCGCCGTCCGGTCGCCTTCGAGCACGAACGTCACCCCGCGCGCCAGCGTCGCTTTCGGCGACGCGAGCACGGTCAGCGGGTGCAGGCTGCCGACCGCGGCGCCGGAGAACCTGCCCAGGGCGGAAGCGGCGACCGCCCCCGAGGTGTGCGCGACGACGCTGCCGGTGGTGACCGCCCGAGAGCGTCGCAGCAACGCGCCGGCGTCGGCGATCGCGGCGTCGCCGACCGTGACCAGGATCAGGTGGGCGCGGCCGATGGCCGGGCCGATGCTGCCGTAGCACACCGGGACTCGGAAGCGCCTGGCGAAGGCGCGACCGCGGGTCCGCCCGCGGGTCGTCGCGCCGACCGCGGTGTAGCCGGAAGCGACCAGGGCCGCGGTGAGGGCTGCGCCGACCGCGCCGCAGCCCACGACGTAGAAGGTGCGGCGCTCAGCGCGCCGCGACTGGGTCGTTCTCGGCGTCAGAGCGGCTACCCCGGCGTTGTTTGACCTTGGTCCCCCGATTCTCGCTGCGGCCGATGTGCAGAGTGTCGGGGCCGACGACCGCGACCGCGGCGACGTCCCCGGGGGTGAGCTCGCCGGCGAGGATCTTCTCGGCCACCGGGCCTTCGATGTGGCGTTGGATGGTCTGGCGCATGCCGCGGGCGCCGGACTCGGGGCTGAAGCCGCCGTGGTCGAGGAGGAACTCGATCACCGGCGGCTCCCACTCGAGCGTGATCCCGCGCTCGGCGAAGATCGCGCGGCTCGACGTCGACAGCTGCAGGGTCGCGATCCTGCAAACCTCGTCGCGGGACAAGGGCCCGAAGGCGAGCTTCTCGTCGATGCGCCCCCAGAGCTCGGGGGCGAGGCTCTTGCGGGCGCTCTCCAGCACTCCGGTCTCGAGGCCGGCCCTCGAGGTGTCCTGGGAGAAGCCGATCATGCCCTTCGAGGTGCTGGCGCGCTCGGCACCGAGGTTCGAGGTCAGCACCACCAGGGCGTTGGCGAAGCTCACCCGGCGGCCTTTGGCGTCGGTCAGCTGGCCCTCGTCGAGGATCTGCAAGAGCAGGCTCAAGACGTCGCGGTGCGCCTTCTCGATCTCGTCGAACAGCACGATCTGGAACGGCCGGCGCCGCAGCGCCTCGGTGAGCTGCCCGCCCTCGTCATAGCCGACGTAGCCCGGCTGGGCGCCGATCAGCCGCGCCACCGAGTGCGGCTCGGAGAACTCGCTCATGTCGACCCGGACGATGGCGTCGCGGCGCCCGAAGAGGAACTCCGACAGGATCTTGACGAGCTCGGTCTTGCCGACTCCGGTCGGCCCGAGGAACAGCAGGCTCGAGATCGGGCGGCGGCCGTTGAAGCCCGCGAAGCCACGCCGCACCGCGCGACAGACCGCGGTGATCACCTCGGGGTGGCCGATCAGCTGCTCCCCGAGGATCGCCTCGGCGCGCGCGAAGCGATCGGCGTCGGCCTCCGCGAGGCGCTCGAGCGGCACCCCGGTCCATTCGTTGACGACGCGGGCGATGTCGATGCGCTCGACCCTCGTCGCGCCGCGGCGCCGGGCCCGCGAGCCGGCCAGGTCAGCGACCGCGAACGCCTTGTCCGGCAGCTGGCGCTCGGGGACGAAGCGGTGCGACAGCTGCACCGCGGCGTGCACCGCGTCGAGGCTGTAGTCCACCCGATGGTGCTCGGCGTAGGGGGTGATGGCGCCCTCGAGGATGAGGATCGCCTCGTCGGGGGTCGGCTCCTCGACGAAGATCGGGGTGAAGCGGCGCTCGAGGGCCGGGTCCTTCTCGATGTACTTCTTGAACTCGTCGTGGGTGGTGGCGCCGATGCACGGGAACTCGCCGCGGGCGAGCGCGCTCTTGAGCTCGTTGGCGGCGTCTTGGGAGCCCTCGCCGCTGGTGCCGGCGCCGATCAAGGTGTGGAGCTCGTCGATGAAGACGATGATCCTGCGCCCCGCAGCCGCCACCTCGGTCTTGATCGCGCCGAGGCGCTCGGAGAACGCGCCGCGCAGGCTGGTGCCGGCGACCAGCGAGCCGGTGTCGAGCGAGACGATGACGCGGTCGAAGAGGTGCGCGACGTCGTCATCGCGGCGAGCGATCTTCATCGCCAGCCCCTCGACGATCGCGGTCTTGCCGACCCCGGGTGGCCCGACCAGCACCGGGTTGTTGGAGCGACGCTTGCCGAGGATGTCGATCAGGGTCTCGAGCTCGCGATCACGACCGATCGCGTGGTCGAGCTCGTTGTTGCGGGCGCGCTCGGTCAGGTCGACGGCGCAACCGGCGAGCGTCGGCGCGAGCTCCTCGAGCGAGGCGGGCGCCGGTGGGCTCCTCGGGTTGATGCCGGGGCGCGGCGGCGGCGCGGCGTGTGACAGCGGCGCCTTCGGCCGCATG
Source organism: Deltaproteobacteria bacterium (assembly GCA_016218825.1). Lineage (GTDB taxonomy): Bacteria > Myxococcota > XYA12-FULL-58-9 > XYA12-FULL-58-9 > XYA12-FULL-58-9 > JACRCV01. Next base: position 91,661 of record JACRCV010000119.1, on the reverse strand, counting down.
ATCTCGGCGGCGGCCTCGACCGCCTCCTGCATGTCGTCAAAGGCGTCGGCGGCCGCGTCGGCGCTGGCATCGGCATCGGCATCGGCATCGTCGTGGTCCGGCGCGTCTTCTCGGGAAGGCTGCGCTGGCGGCGGCGGCGCCCGGTCGAGCTCGAGGACCCGGGGCGGGGCAACGCGCGCGGCGCGGGGGCTCGGGGCGAGGGGTGTGGTGCCCATGCTCTTGAAGCGGCGCGGCATGTTGCCGGTGATGTAGCTGACCGCGATGTTGCGCAGCGCGGTCAGCGAGGTGCCGGTGCGCTCCAGCAGACGGTAGGCGAAGGCGTCGCGGAAGCGGGTGATGGCGATCAGGACGTGCAGGCCGTCGACGTCGCTGGAGCCGGAGCCGGCCGCGATCTCCCGGGCGCGCTCGCGCAGGCGGCGCAGAGTGTCCTTGGGCTCGTCCTCCAACACCCGGATGAGGTCGAGCACCCGATCCTCGTCGATGTTGCGCTCGTACAAGAGCGCCTGGGCGCGGTTCGGGAAGGTGAACAGCGCCAACAGCAGATGCGCGGACGACAGGCGCTGGTCGGATTGTTTGGCGATGTCCTCGGCTTCGAGGAAGGCGCGCACCGTTTCAGGACTGTCCTTGATCGTTGGCACCGTCTACAGCCTCGTCTTCAACCAGACATCCCCGTGACGACGGCGGCACTATGATCGTTCGGATCGATCCGGTCAACGCTTGATGAATCTTTCGATGAAGCTCGTCGTGGTGTCGAACACCGCCGCGGCCTCGAGGTCCTGGCCCATCTCGTGGCCCGACTCCTTGAACCAGTGGATCTCGCGGTGCGGCGAGCCGATGTCGCGGTAGATGACGTTGGCCGCCACCGGCTCGATCACCTGGTCGCGCTTCGAGTGCAAGATCGCGATCGGCGTCTTGAGCTCGGCGAGCCGCGCCTCGGTGTACACCGCGTAGTCATACAACGACGCCAGCGCGTCGGTGGGGCAGCGGGGATAGTTCTCGCAGGTGCCGCGCAGCGAGGTGTCGTTGAAGGCGTCGGGCATCGGGACGCTCTTCACCACCCGCGACAGCGCCGACGCAAAGCGGGTGCCGGGGTTCACGAAGCGCAGCGCCGCCGCCCAGGTGACGATCCCGGCGATCTTGTCGGGGTGGAATATGCCGAGGTTGATGGCGACCAGGCCGCCCATCGACAAGCCGACGACGACGACCTTGTCCACCTTGGCGGCAAGCTCCAACAAGGCGCGCTCGGCGTCGGCGTACCAGTCGGCGCTCGTGACGCCTTTGAGGTCGGTGTAGACCGTGCCGTGGCCGCGCAGCACCGGCACCTGCACCTCGAGCTTCAGCGCTTCGAGCCGCGGCAGAATGCCGGTCACGGTCTTGACGCTCGAGGTGAAGCCGTGCAGCAGCAGCACGCCGACGCGGTTGTAGCGCGGCAACGGCGGCACCGGGACCGTGATCGGCACGTAGCCGCGGCCGTGGTCCACCAGCGCCGAGATCTTGTGCATCAGCTCGTCGGTCAACCGGCGCAGCTCCGCTTTCGCCAGCGTCTGGCCGTGGTACTGCTCGTAGGAGATCGGCTCGCCGTAGCGCACCGTCACCGGGGCGCTCTTCGGCAGCTGCAACAGCTCCAGGCGCGGGTAGATCTCCGGCGGCAAGGACGCGCCGGTGCCCGAGACCCCCACCGGCACGATCGGCACCCGGGCGCTGATCGCGAGCCGCACCGCGCCGGTGTGGCCGCGCAACAGGCCGGTGGTCGGCTCGACGGCGTGGCGCATGATGTCCTCCTCGCCGGGGATCGTGCCCTCGGGGAAGATCCCGAGGACCCGACCTTGCTGCAGGAAGTCGATAGCGCGCTGCAGGCCTTCGTGGTCGCCGCCCCGGCGGATGTAAGGGGCATCGGCGAGGTCGATCAGGCGGCGCAGCACCGGCCAGCGCGCGAACTCGGACTTCGACATGAAGTGGATGCGACGCGGGCAGGTCGCGACGATCGCCTGGACGTCGTTCCAGCTCTGGTGGTTGGACGCGATCACCACGCCGCCCGCCGCCGGCAGTCGCTCCAGGCCCTCGGCGGTCAGGTCGTTGTTCTTCTTCAGGAGCGCCGCGAGCAGCGCTCTGACCCCGGCGTAGGTCTTGTCGCCGGCCGCGTCCTTGAGGCCCGCGGCCTTCAGCGCGTATACCGCGGCGCCGAGCGTCAGGTCGGTTGGCGTCATCAAAGCGAAGGCGATCTTCTCTCGGTCCATGGTCTCTCCCGGTTCTGCAGGGCGGCTGAGTCTGCGATGGAGCGCGGTGGAAGTCCAGAGCGGCCCTGTGCTACAACCGTGAGGAGGCAGAGCGGTCGCAGCGCTCGGGATTCGGTTTGTCCCCAGTTGGTCGGCGCTCCCATCGATCTTGGAGCGCTTGCTGCTAGACCGCGACGCGGGCTCGTCGCTGCGGGCCGTGGTTTGCCAATGAGGCAGTGTGTGCCAACCAAAGCGAATTGCTGGGAGTACTGGCGGTGTGAGCGCCAAGAGGGTGGCGCCAAGACCGGCGAGTTCGGGGTCTGTCCGACGAGCACCGAGGCCCGTCTCGACGGCATGCACGGCGGCAAGAACGCCGGCCGGTCGTGCTGGGTGATCGGCGGGACCTTCTGTCAGGGTGCGATCCAAGGCTCGCACGCGCAGAAGCTCATCACCTGCCTCAGCTGCGAGTTCTTCCTCGACGTGCAGCAGAACGAGGGCGAGGACTTCCACATGTCGGCGGTGCTGTTGGAGAAGCTCTACGGCCCCAAGCCCAAGCCGGAGAAGCCGGCGCGGCATCGTGTCATCCCGCGGCGCGCGCCGCCCTCGGGATCGGACCCCAAGGGCTGAGCGCGTCGGCCCGGCGGTGAAGGCCGCGGCGTTTTCTCACGGCACCTGCGCCAACGCGGCGATGCGGCGGGCGTAGGCGGCGTCCTGCGCCGGTTGCGGTCCGATCGCGTGGTCGAGGAAGTGGTCGATGAGCGCCGGCTCGGTGCCGTCGGCGTGCATCGCCGCGGCCCAGAACAGGTAGGCGATGCGGCTGCCGAGGCGGCGGATGACGAGCGTCGCCAGCGCCTCGTCGCCCGCGAGCGCGGCCTCTAGCTCGCTTCGGGCGGCGGCGGCAGCGGTGCGGATGCGATCCGGATTGCCGCCGAGGGTCGCGAGGTGGGCGAAGAAGGCCTGGTGCAGGCGCTTGGTCTTGCAGTCGCGCAACACCTGCAACAGCAGCACGTTGTGACTGCCCTCCCAGTTCTCGAACACGACGTTGTCACGCAGCAGGCGCGGCAGCACCGAGAAGGTCTCGATGGTGCCGTTGCCGCCGAGGATCTCGAGCCCGGATTGGATCACCTCGTGGGCGGTGAGCGCGGTGCGCATCTTGTTGAGGTTCACCGCCATGCGCCAGAAGCCTCTGGTCTCGGCGTCGGCGTCACCCTGCTCGATGCGGTCGGCCTGCGCCGCGAGGTAGAAGGTGCCCGAGGTCATCGCCGCGGTCTGGGCCCGCATGGTCGCGAGGATGTCGGCGACCATCGGGTAGTGGGCGATCGGGCGGCCGAAGGCCTTACGGTGCGCCGCGTAGCCGTGGGCCACGAGACCGGCGCGCCGCGCCATGCCGCAGCAGCCGACGGCGTTGAAGAGCCGCGAGGTGTTGATGACGTAGGTCATCACGTTCTTGAAAGCGCCCTCGGTGGGGCCGAGCGGATAAGCCAGGGCGCCGTTCAGGTCGAGCTCCGCGGTCGGCAGCGTCCGGGTGCCGATCTTGTCCTTCAGGCGGCGGATGGTGAAGCGGTTCAGGCTGCCGTCCGGCAGGCGCCGCGGCATCAGGAACATCCCCAGACCCTCGGTGCCCTCGGCCGCGCCCTCGAGACGGGCGGTGACCACGACCAGGTCGGCGGTCACGTTGGAGCAGAACCACTTCTCGCCGTGCAGCGCGAAGGTCAGGGAGGCGTCGTCGCTCGGCAGCGCCCGCACGCTGTTGGCGCCGACGTCCGAGCCGCCCTGGACCTCGGTCAGGAACTGCGCGCCGTGGGCCAGTGTCTGGTAGTCGGTGGACAACAGCCGCGGCAGATAGCGGTCGCGGACCACGGCGGAGCCGAGCGCGCGGATGGCCTTGATCGCGCCCGCGGTGCAGGCGAGCGGACAATTGTGGCCGCCCTCGCCGTTGTGCGACGACAGGTAGAACATCGCCAGCGACTTGACGTTGCCGTGCGCTTCGGTGAGCGCCTTCATCACCCCGGAGCCGTAGATGCCGCGGCCGGCGATGTGGAAGCTCGGGTGATGCTCGACCGCCTCGAGGCGCGCCCCGAAGCCGTCGAAGCGGTCCAGGGTCGGCAGGTTGTGGCCGAGGTTGTTCAGACGCACCGCGGCGTCGATGCCGCCGGCGCACTCGGCGCCAAACTGGTCGAGCTGGGTCTCCCAGCCGGCGAGGGTCGTCTCCCCGGCGAGGCGCGCCAACACCCGGCGCAGGTGGGGGTCGGCACGCCAGAAGTTGTCCGGTTGCGCGCCGTCGAAGGTCTCGAGGTCGTCGCGTCCGAGGTCGGCGTCGTAGGCCATGGCTCCTCCCGGGTCGGTTCTTCGTTTGGCCGCCAGATCCAGCGCTTAGCGCGATCGCTTGCAGATCGCAACGACGCTTGACACCCGAAGTCGCACACCGTTAGCTTCGCGTCATGTTGAGAGCCGTGATCGTGTCGCTCGCTCTGTCGGTCCCTACGGTTGCGACCGCCGCGTCGGTGTACCTGAACGGCGTCAACATCGACGGCGTCACCGGCCAGGTCTTCGAGAGCTGCAAGGTCGAGATCGACGCCAACGGCAACGTCTTCATCACCGCCAAGGGTTACGCGGTGCAAGCACCGGGGGGCGGGGCGGGGGCAAAGCCGGCGCCCGCGGGACCGGCGACCGGGGCCGCCGGCGGCGCGCCGACGCGTCATTACTATTTGGTGACCGAGAAGGCGGCGCCGGGGATGGCGCAGTACGACATCGACCTCTTCGTCAACGCCAAGTGGGTGCGAAAGTTCATGGACTCCGAGGAGCACGTGGTCATGGAGATCACGAAGTTCCTGGTGACCGGCCCGAACAAGGTCAGCTTCGTCGCCAAGAAGGCGCTCGGCCAGGCGCGGCGCTCGGCGTCGCCGCAGCACTACTTCCGCATCATCGTCGGCGAGGGCAACGCCGGCGGTCGCAACGTGATGATCACCAAGAAGGCGGTGGACTACAAACGCACCGCGCTCGAGACCCGCGACTTCCAGGACGACTTCACCCTGGTCGCCGAGTGACCGGCCGTGTTCGCGATCGATTCCGCGCGCACGCATCTGGCGGTCGGCCGCGAGCACATTCTGGCGCTGGTGGCGTCGATCAACGGCGTCGCGGTCAAGGTGCCGGGGATCCAAGCGGGCTCGGCGATGGCGACGATCGCCGCCTTCGAGGTCGGGCGGGGCCAGGTCTCGGTGGTGATCTACCTGTACTACGCCGCCGCCAACCGCGCGGTCTTCTACGTCCCGGAGCCCCGCGAGCTCGAGCGCGGCCAGCTGCCGCAGGTCATGGACGAGGCGCGCGAGTTCTTGGAGTCGATGGGGTTCATGCTCGACGAGGTCCCGTTCGCCGGCCTCGATCCGGCGGCGCAGACCGCCCTCTGCGAGCGGATGCCGCTGTTCTCCCAGGACCTGGCGAAGTTCGCCGCCAGCCGCGACGCCGTGGAGGTCAACGCGGCGGATCTGGTCGAGGTGTCCGCGGTCACCGCGCCCGCCGTCACCGGCACCCCGGCGGCGGTCCGGCCGGTGGCTGGCGTTGCACCGACCCCGACGCCGAGCGCCGATCGCGGCCCGGACATCGGCCGCCTGCTGTCGTCGTTTTGAGCGCCATGATCCGGACCCTGGCTTGCCTCACCGCCCTGCAGCTCGCCGCCTGCGCCGCCACGATCAGCGACAAGGACCGCGCCGGCGCCAAGATCCGCTACGACATCGCGGTCAACGCGATGGAGCACGGTGATCTGCGCGCCGCGCTCCGCGATCTCCTCGGGGCGGTCGAGGCCGATCCGGAGCTGGTTCAGGCGCACAACGCGCTCGGGCTCGTGTACCACGCGATGGGGCGGCAAGAGGACGCGCTCACGCACTACCGCGAGGCGGTGCGATTGGCGCCCAAGTTCTCCGAGGTGCAGAACAACATGGGCGTCCTGCTCTTGGACCTCGGCCGCTACGACGACGCCATACTCGCCTTCAAGGTCGCGCTTTCCGACATCCTCTATGCCACGCCCTTCATCGCCGAGGGCAACATGGGTTGGGCGTTCTACAAGAAGGGCGACGCGACCCAGGGGTTGAAGCACCTGCGCAACGCCGTCGCCACCAACCCCAAGTTCTGCCGCGGCTACGGCTGGCTGGCGCAGATCGAGCTGGAGCTGAACGACGCCGCGCAGGCGGTGGCCTACGCCAAGCGCTTCGAGAAGCACTGCCTCGAAGACGCCGCCATCGCCGCGACCGTGCCGGGGACCTTCGCCCGGGAGATGAAGTACTACCTCGGGCGGGGCTACCAGACGCTCGGCGATGTCGAGAGCTCGCGCCAGGCGTTCGCCGCCTGCGCCACCGACGACGCGGAGAGCGACGTCGAGGCCAAGTGCGCCCGCGGTCTGAGCGAGCTGCGCTGATGCCGGGTTGAGCGGATGCGGGTCCTCGCACGCCAGGTGCGTCTGAGCGGCGTGGTGCTGCGGCTGCGGGACGTCGCCGAGTCGCATCGGGTGGTCGACTTCTTGAGCCTGGAAGAGGGGCGGGTGGCGCTGTTGGCGCGGGGCGCGCGGCGCAGTCGCAAGCGCTTTCAGGGCCTGCTCGATCTGTTCCAGAGCCTGACGGTCTCCGCCACGGTCGCCCCCGGGCTGTGGAGTCTCGACGGCGCCGAGCTCGTGAGCGGCCGTTTCGGCATTCGCCGCGATCTGGACGGGGTGCGGCGGGCGAGCCTGCTCGTCGAGATCACCTCGGCGCTCACCGGGCCGCAGCAGGTGGTGCCCGAGATCTACCAGGCGCTCAGCGCCGGGTTGGACGCCGTCGACCACGGCGAGCTGAGTCGGGCGGCGCTCGCCCTGCCGGCCCTCTTGCGCGCCGCCGGGCTGGTGAGCGCGGCGTCGCATTGTGGCGGCTGTGGTCGGGCGCGTCCGGAGCGCGTGGCCCTCGGGACGTCCGGGAGGCTCCTTTGCGGCACCTGTGCCGCGGGGCGGCCGCTGTTGCCGGCGACGGTGTTCGCGGCGCAGTCCAGCGCCGAGGTGAGCGCTGAGCAGGCGCGGTTACTGGAGGCGAGCGTCGTCGATCTGGTCGAAGCGGCGATCGGCAGATCGCTGAAGAGCGCCCGAGTGTGGGCGTCGCTCGCGGATCACCGGGCGCGCTGACGATGGAAATCGGCGGCGAAGCCGTATACGGTGGCCGCCGTCATGATCAGCCCGTACCTCCTCGCCCTTTGTCTCGCGATCCCTGAGGTCGGCGCCGAGGCGGTGGCGCTGCCGACCGACGTCAGCGGCTACGCCGTCGGGGCGTCGAGCGCTGCCTTCGATCCTGCCGCGCCGGCGCTCGCTGTCGGCCTCGAGCTCCACCTGCGCGCCCGCCTGCCGCCGAACGACGACGGTCGGGCGCGGATCGGCTTTTACGGCGTCTACGCCGGCGAGGTCGCGGCGCCGTATGTCGGCTGTGATTGGCTGCCGGCGCCGGGCGCGCATCACCAGCGCCTGACGCTCGGGGTCGCGGTGCCGTTCGCCTCGTACTGGAGCATCGGGGTGGCGCTCCGGAGCTACCTGGCGCGCGATCCGGCATACAACGGGGTGCGCACCGTGGACGCCGGCATCGCGGCGCAGCTCACCTCGTGGCTGTCGATGAGCGGCGGCGTCGACTCGTTGACCCAACCGAAGCTCGGTGACGCGCGCCAGCCGCTGTTATGGCGCCTCGGGGCCGCGGTGCGGCCGATCTTCGGCGCGCCGTGGCTGACGATCGGTTTCGACCTGCGGACCGGCGCCGAGTCGCTGCGCGCGGCCAGCTCGCGCCTGGTCGCGGAGCTCGGGGTCGAAGGTCTGCACGCCCAGGCGATCTACGAGCCGAAGGACGACACCCTGTGGCTCGGGTTCAGCCTGGCGCTGTTCGGTACCGAGGTGCAGGCGGCGAGCGTTCCGGATCGGGCACGTTGGGCCCCGGCAAAGCGGCGCGCCGACACCGCGCTCGCCGCGACTTTGCGCAGCGAGCCCAGGGAGAGCCTCGTCGATGTCTACGAGCGCACCGTCGAGGTGACGCTGGACGGCGATCTGACACCGCCGGTGGACGGGCTGTTGTCGGCGCGGCCGCAGATCGCGGATCCGGCGTTGACCTTGGCGGCGCTCGCCGGCGACAAGTCCGTCGGCACCGTGATCCTCACCATCGGCGAGCTGGAGGTGGGGCTCGCCACCATCGACGAGCTGCGGCGCGCGATCCACGAGCTGCGGGCCGCCGGCAAGACCGTGGTCGCCGAGCTCACGCACGCGAGCGACAAGGAGTACATGGTCGCGGCGGCGGCGCAGCGCATCCGGATGGATCCGGCGGCGACCTTGCGCTTGGACGGCTTCGCGGTGACGAAGCACTATTTTGCCGAGCTGCTCGCGAAGGTCGGGATCCACGTCGAGTCGATCGAGGTCGGCCGCTACAAGAGCGCGCCGGACGCGTTGACCCGGGCCGGGCCGCGGCCCGAGGATCTCGAGGTCGAAGGCGCGGTGCTGGTGCAGGCGTTCACCACCCTCGTCGCCGCGGTGGTCGACGATCGACGTTTGCCGAAGGACAAGGTGCTGGCGCTCATCGATCGGGGCGGCTTCACCGCGCCCGAGGCCTTGGCGCAGGGGCTCATCGACGAGCTCAGCCAGCCGGTCGATCCGAATCGACTGCCGGTCGGCCGAGCGCGCGGCGAGGAGGTCGAGGACCGACGGCGGTCGAGCACGCGCTGGGGCGGACAGCCGGTGGTCGCGGTGGTCCCGGTCGTCGGCACGATCGTGATGCGCGGCAAAGACAATCCGCTGCCCGGCCCGAGCGCGGCGGCGCCCAAGATCGTCGAGCAACTGGAGGCGGCGATGACCGACGCCGAGGTCGGCGCCATCGTGATGCGGATCGACTCGGGCGGCGGTGACGTCTTCGCGTCGGAGATGATCTGGCGCGCCGCCCGGCGCGCGGCCGAGCACAAACCGCTGGTGGTGTCGATGGGCGACAGCGCCGCGTCCGGCGGCTACTACATCGCCGCCCCCGCGCACCTGATCCTCGCCGAGGCCAACACCATCACCGGGTCGATCGGGATCTTCACGCTGAAGTTCGATCTCTCGCACCTCTTCGACGTGGCGGGGATCCGCAGCCACGTTTACAAGCAAGGCGCGCACGCCGACTGGGATCGCATCGATCTGCCGCTCGACGACGCCGCGCGCCAACGGCTGACCGAGGTGATGAGGAGCTACTATGACACCTTCATCGGCCGGGTGGCGGCCGGGCGCAAGCTGCCCGAGGCGCGGGTCCGCGCCATCGCCGAGGGCCGGGTCTACACCGGCACCCAGGCGTTGGGGGTGGGGCTGGTCGACGGCATCGGCGGTCTCGTCGACGCGGTGCGGGAGGCCGCGGCCCGGGCCGACCTCGGCGGCCCGGCAGAATGGACGGTGCAGATCCCGAAGCGCAGCCTGGAGGTCGGCGAGCTCTTGGAGCGGCTGTCGATGGCGGACGCCTCGCTGGGCGCCGCTTGGCGTCTGGTCAGCGAGCAGGCGCGGGCGTTGGACGGTCAGCCGCTGGCGCTGATGCCGTATCGGCTGGAGGTCGGGCCGTGAACCGTCTGGAGGAGACGCTGAGCCTGCGGTTGACCGGCGCCGAGGTCCTGGCGCGGATCGCGGTCGACAGAGCGGACGGCTGCCTGACGTACGTCAACGACGCCCGCGAGCTCCGGCTGCTGTTCAAGGGCGGGCGACCGGAGGGCGTCGCGGTCGGCGGCGGCGATTCCTCCGTCGACCGGGCTGCGGTGATCGGTGCGGTGCGCGGGCTCGCCGTCGCGACCGCCGGCCGCTGCTCGTTCGCGGCCGGGACCTCGGCAATCGCCACCTCGCTGTCGCTCGACACCATGGGTGAGGCGCTCGTCGGGCTGGTGCACGGGATGTCGAACGAGGTGGTGCACGAGGTCGTGAGCGCCAGGCGCGAGGCGCAGGTCGAGCCGACACCGCTCACCGCGAAGCTCGCGACGGTCATCGCCAAGGTCGCCGGCACGCCGCCGCCGGTGCCGAGCGCCGCCACAGCGCTCGAGGTGCTGTTGCGGGGCGCAGGCGTGGCCGAGGAGCGGGCGTTGTTGGCGCTCTGGTCTCTGGGGGGCTTGCGGCGCGTGACGCCGGCGCCGGTCACGAAGGCGGGACCGGCCGTGCCGGCACGCGCGGTCGAGGAGAGCATGCCGCTGCCGACGGAGCCGAAGGCGCGGGCCGCGGCCCTCGAGATCCAGGCGGCCCACGCTCGGCTGGCCGAGGCGACCTATTACCAGGTCCTCGACGTGGCAACCGACGCGACCGCGGAGCAGGTGCGCGAGGCCTACTTCAAGGTCGCGAAGCGCTGGCACTCCGACACCTTCGGGGGTCTGGAGCTCGGTCCCGAGATCCGCGGTCTGGCCGAGGACCTGTTCCGCGTCGCCGGTGAGGCGCAGCACGTGCTCTGCGACGCCGGCGAGCGCAAGACCTACGACTTCATCCTCGACCGCAAGGCCAAGGGTCTGCCCACCGACGTCAACGTGATCCTCGAGGCCGAGGCGCTGTTCCACAAGGCGAAGGTGCTGGTGCGTCGCGGGCAGGCGGCGGCGGCGGAGCCGAGCTTGCGCCAGGCGGTCGAGCTCAACAAGGGCGAGGCCGAGTTTTGGGCCTACTTCGGGTTCGCGGTGCACGCCGCCAAGGGAGCCGACGGTCTGACGGAGGCGCGCGCCGCGCTACAGCGCGCCTTGGAGATGAACCCCAAGCTCGACGAGGCCTATGAGTTCTTGGGTCGGATCGCCCGAGTCGAAGGGCAGATGGGCGAGGCCGAGCGGCAGCTGCGCAAGGCGCTCGAGCTCAAGCCCAAGAACCTCGAGGCGGTGCGCGAGCTGCGCCTGATCGTGATGCGGGGGGCAAAGAACGAGGAACAGGCCAAGGGCGCCGCCAGGCTCTTCGGCGGTCTGTTCGCCAAGAAGTAGAGCATGCTCGCGACCATTCTCGCAGGACTGGTCGCGGCGGGGGCCGCGCCGCTGGCGGCCTCGGCCGCGGCGTGCGGCGCCGAGCTCTCGCCGGCCCGCTTGGACGGCGCTCGCGTCGAGCGCCGCGATGACGGCACGCTGCAGGTTCGCGTCCCGGTCAGCGGGCCGGTCGCCGACGCCGATTTCGACGCGCTGCTCGCGAGCCTGTTGCCGCGGCTGGGACTCGTGGGTGTCGACCTGCAGGTGGTCGACGAGAACGGCGTCAACCTCGCGCCGCCGGGCCTCGCGATCGAAGCGCTGCGGCGCCTCGGCGAGGAGTGGCGCGCCAACCACGGTGGCGCGCGGCTGTCGTCCGACTCGGCCGCCGCCGGCGCCCTTCGCGGGGTGCGGATCGCGCTCTCCGCCGGTCACGGCGTCGACTACCAGGCGGGGGCCTGGACCTTTCAACGCACCTTGCAGCATGACCTGCGCGAAGACGTCCACACCAACGAGATCGTCTTTCGGCACTTGGCGCCGATGTTGGAGGCGGCGGGGGCCGACGTCGTCCTGGTGCGCGAGCGCTCGGTCTCCCCGGAGCGCGTCGTCGTCGACAACGACGACGGCGGGCTCGCCGCTCCCTACGGCGAGATCGGCGCCTGGCAGACGGGGGACTCGCCGGGCCGCGGCGGCACCTACCGGTACGCGGTATCGGCGCCGGCCGCCACGAGCACGGCGACCTGGAAGCTCACGGTGTCGCGGACCGACGACCTGCCGGTCTACGCCTGGTTTCTCGCCGGTGCCAACCGCAGCGCCGCGGCGCAGTACCTGGTCGACCACGCCGGCGGGGTCTCGACGCTGTGGGTGGACCAACGAAGCGACTCGTCCCGCTGGCGCTATCTCGGCACCTTCCCGTTTGCGGCAGGGGCGCCGGCGGCGGTGCATCTGCTGGCGGCGGGCGACGCCGGCGGGGTGGTGGTCGCGGACGCGGTGCGGCTGGGCGGCGGCGCGGGTTTCGCGGACTTCGGCGGCGGCGTGTCGCAGCACGACCGTTGGGAGCAGGGGGCCGCGGCCTACGCCCTCGAGGAGGAGGTGCCGGCGCCGACGCGGGCCGGCACCAACGACGTCACGGTGCGACCGGCCACGGCGCTGTGGCAGGGAGCGAGCCTGTTCGTGTCGGTGCACACCAACGCCGGCGGTGGCGGCGGCACCTCGAGCTTCGTCTACTCCGGCGCGGTCGCCTACCCCGACTTCGATCCGAACCGGCAGGGGCGGGTGCCCCCGGGAACGCTCGAGCTCCAGGAGACCCTGCACCAGAGCCTCGTGGAGACCCTGCGGGCCGAGTGGGATCCGGCGTGGGCCGACCGCGGGATGTACGGCGCCGACTTCGGCGAGCTGCGACCGATAGCAGCGGCGTGGCAGGCGAGCGCCGACGTCGTGGTGCCGGCGGTGTTGCTCGAGGTCGCGTTTCACGACGACGCTGCTGACAGCGCGGCGCTGCGCGAGGACCGTTTCCGTGCGGTCGCGGCGCGCGCGATCTACCGGGGTATCGTCCACTACGTGCACCGCGACGACCCCGGCCGGGCCGTGGTAGCGCCACGGCCACCCAGTCACCTCCGCGCTTTGCTCTCCGGCCCCGGGCTGGCGCTCGAGTGGGCGGCGGCGGTGGACCCCGTCGAAGCCACGGCGGGCTCGGAGTCGTACGTCGTCGAGCAGTCGGCGGACGGGCGCGTGTTCGTGACGATCGCCAGCACCGCCGGCACCCGGCTGGAGGTGGGCGCGCTCTCGACCTGCGACACTGTGGCGTTCCGCGTCATCGCCAGGAACGCCGGTGGCACCAGCCTGCCGTCGCGACCGGTATTGGTGCGGGTGAACGACCGCGGGCCGCGGGTGTTGTGGGTTGACGGCGAGCGCCGCCTGAATCGGACGGCGCTGGAGCGGCCCGACGGGCCGCACACCGCGGCGCGGGTGATGAGTGATCTGCGAGCCGCGGCCGGCGGTGCGCTGCGGGTCGACAGCGCGCGCGCCGAAGCGGTGGCCGACGGCAGCGTCGCGCTTCGCGACTACGCCGCGGTGGTGTGGACGACCGGTGAGACGTCGACGCTGGATCATTCCCTCACCGCCGAGGAACAGGCGGCGATCACCGGGTACCTCGGGGGCGGCGGCGCGTTGGCGATCTCCGGGGCCGAGCTCGGCTGGGACCTGGTCGCGAACGGCGGCGCCGCCGATCGGGCCTTCTACCGCGACACGCTCTGCGCCACCTACGTGAGTGACGACGCCGGGACTTTCAGGGTGCGGGCCGCCGATCAGGCGGCGTGGCTCTCGGGTTTCGTCGGCGCGACCTTCGACGACGGCACCGGCCACAGCTATCGCGTCGACTATGCCGACGTCATCGCTCCCGGCTCCGGTGCGGTGGCCGAGCTCCTGTACGACCGCGGCGGGGTCGCCGCGATCCGCGCCGCCGGGGCCGGCCGGTTGTTCTATGCCGGGTTTCCGCTCGAGACCATCGAAGCAGACGGCGCTCGCGCCGAGCTGATGCGCGCCATCCTCGCCGGCCTCCTCGGCGCTGCGCCGGAGAGTCCGGAGTGTGGCCTGCCTTACGGAGGTCTGGCAGCCGATGGCGGCGCCGGCGATGGTGGAGGGGGGGGTGGGGACAGCGACGCGGCCGCTCCCGGGAGCGGTTGCGATTGTCGGTCGGTCCCGCTGTCGTGGCCGGCGGGCGCGGCGTTGTTGCCGGTGCTCGCGGCGCGCCGGCGGCGTCCTAGCTTTCGCGCCGCTCAGGTCTGAGCTCGATCTCGGTCTCGACCCGCTTGCGGAGGCGGTTCACCAGGGCCTCGATCTTGGCTTGCACTCGGGGTTGGCGGTCGAAGAGAAACTTGACCCCGAAGCCGCAGCGCGGCGTCCCCTGCCGCCACATGACCTCGGCGCGGACCGCCACCGCAAACCACTGGCCCGGCGGCTTCAGCTTCAGCACGATCTTGGTGCCGACCGGCAGCGGCTCGTCGGAGAGGATGAAGACACCGCCCTCGCTCAGATCGTCGGTCAGATCGGAGAGCATCACGCTGTGGCTCTCATAGCGCACCGTGAGCTGTACCGGCAGGCGGCGGGCGCGGGGCCTGACGACCTCGAGGTCGCGACCGCTGGCGAGGTCCAGGAGCAGGTCACGGGTGCGGCGCTCGCTGGCGAGAAACTCGATCCCGAGGCCGGCGGCGAGGTTGTGGGCCCCTTGCCGCCTCTTCCAGCGGACGACGCCGCGCGAGCGGACGGTCCGGTTCTCGCGGCCGAACACGAACTCCAGGCGGACGGCGTCACCGGCCTCGAGGTTGGAGCGGCCCGGGACGAAGATGCCGCCGAGGCTGCCGTGGTGGTAGAAGCACCGCAAGAAGGCGCGCTGGTCTTCGAGCTTCACGACGACCGTCGATCGCAGCTCCAGGTGGCTCGGCATCGGGCTCCCTCGTGGTGGGCGCGGGCCCCGCGGTTACATAGACATGACCACCGGCAAGATCAACGGCCGCCGGTCGAGCTCGCGGCGGAAGAAGCGCCGCAGCGTCTGCCGGATCTTCTCGGCGCAGTTGGCGGCGTCGCGGCAGTCGCCCGGGTCTCCGAGGACCTTACGCACCGCCTCGGTGGCGCGGCCGAGGAGCTCTTGGTTGGCGTCGACGTGCACCACGCCGCGGGTGACGATGTCCGGCCCGCCGACCAGGGTCCCGTCTTCGCGGAGGATCACGACGCACAGCACCATGCCGGTCTCGGCGAGGACGCGGCGGTCGCGCAACACGATCTCGCCGACGTCGCCGACGCCCTTGCCGTCGACGAACACGTGTCCGGACTGCACCGCCGCGCCGCGGACCAGGCGGATGTCCGCCCCCTGGCCCCAGAGCTCGACCGGCTGGCCGTCCTCCACGATACAGATCCGCGCCGCGTCGACGCCGCTGTCGCGGGCGAGGGCGGCGTGGCGTACGAGGTGGCGGTATTCGCCGTGGACCGGGACGAAGAAGCGCGGCCGACATAGCGCCAACATCTCGCGCTGCTCGTCGGCGCAAGCGTGCCCCGACGCGTGGACCCCGGGCGTGTGGTCGTCGAGCACCTCGACGCCGAGGCGGTACAGGTGGTTGACGAGCGTGCCGATGGCGCGCTCGTTGCCGGGGATCTTGCGTGACGACAGGATCACGCGGTCCCCAGGCTCGAGCTGCAGCTGCCCGTGCTCGCCGGCCGCGAGCCGGCTGAGGGCGCTCATCGGCTCACCCTGGGTGCCGGAGGCGAGCACCGTGATCCGATCGCGACGCAAGGCCTGCGCCTGGTCGAGCTCGACGAAGGCACCGAAGCGCGCCTTCAGGTAACCGCGCTCCAGCGCCAGCTGGGTGTTCTGCTGCATGCTGCGGCCAACCGCGACGACCTTGCGGCCCGCGGCCTCCGAGGCCTCGACGACCGACTGCAGGCGGTGAATGTTGCTGGAGAACGCGCTGACCACCACCCGGTGCGGCGCCGAGGCGACGAGCGTTGCCAGCGTCGTGGCGACGACCGCCTCGCTCGTCGTGTGGCCCGGGACCCCGGCGTTGGTGGAGTCGGAGAACAGCGCGACGATGCCGGCGTCACCGAGGCGCGACAGCGCTTGCTTGTCCGTCATCCGGCCGTCGCGGGGGTGGTCGTCGACCTTGAAGTCGCCGGTGTGGAGGATCACGCCCGCCGGGGTGTCGATGGCGAGGGCGACGGCGTCGGGGATCGAGTGCGCGACCGGGATCGCGGTCACCGTGAGACCGCCGACCTTGAAGGGCGCGTGGTCCTGGATCAAGCGTAGATCCGGCCGGAGCTCTTTGTGCTCGCCGAGCCGGCTCTCGAGGAGCGCCAGGGTGAAGCGGGTGCCGAACACCGGCACGTCGAGCTGCGGCAGCACGTAGGGGAGCGCGCCGAGGTGGTCCTCGTGGCCGTGGGTGAGCACGATGCCGCGGATCTTGTGGCGTCGCGCGGTGAGGTAGGTGACGTCGGGGATGATGTAGTCGATGCCCGGTTGGTCGACGCTCGGAAACAACACGCCGCAGTCGATGACGACGAGATCGTCCTCGGTCTCGTACACCATCATGTTGCCGCCGACGTGGCCGAGGCCACCCAACGGAATCGCAGACAATAGGGGCGCGGCGCTCAAGCAATCCCTTATAGGCGTCAACGCGCGGCGAAGCCAAGACGTGGACCGGTCTGCCCATGACTTCGGCTTTGCGCTATGCTCGGCCGCGCATGGGTGATTCCCTGGTGATCAACTCGACCCCGACCGAAGTTCGGGTCGCTTACCTCAGCAACGGCCTACCGCTCGAGGTCTACGTCGAGCGGCGCGCCGACCGGGGGGTCGTCGGCAACATCTACCGCGGCCGTGTGGTCCGGGTGCTGCCGGGCATGCAGGCGGCGTTCGTCGACGTCGGGTTGGAGCGCACCGCGTTTCTCTATGTCAACGACGCGCTGCCGCGGGCTCCGTCTCAAGGTCAGGACGGCGAGGAGGGCGGCGAGACCGAGAACGGCGCCGGTCCCAACGCGCCGGCGGCCAAGACCATCGAGGACGACGGCGGGCGTGGTTTTCGCTCCGCGCCGCTCGCGAACATCGGCGACGTGTTGAAGCAGGGCCAAGAGATCGTGGTGCAGGTGCAGAAAGAGCCGATCGGCACCAAGGGCGCGCGCCTGACCCGGCACGTGACCATCCCCGGCCGGCACCTGGTGTACATGCCGTTCTCCGAGCACCTCGGGGTGTCACGGCGAATCGAGGATCCAGTCGAGCGGCAGCGGCTGCGGGACGCGGTGTCCGGGGTCGCCGACGGCTCCGGCTTCATCGTGCGGACCGCGGCCGAAGGGGAGCCCGTCGAGCGGTTGAGCCGCGAAGCGCTGCTGCTGCGGCAGATGTGGATCGAGATCGAGAATCGCGGCAAGAGCGGCGCGACGCCGCGCCTGATCTTCGCCGACCTCGACCTGGTGCTGCGCGCGACCCGCGACCTGTTTACCGACGAGGTCGAGCGGGTCGTGGTCGACGACGGCGACGACCACCGCCGCATCCGCGAGTTCGTGCAGAGCTTCTGGCCCGGCGCCGAGACCCGCGTCGAGCTCTACGACAGCCCCGAGCCGCTCTTCGACCATTTCGGCATCGAGGTGGAGATCGAGCGCGCCCTGGAGCGGCGGGTGTGGCTGAAGAGCGGCGGCTATATCGTCATCGACCAGGCGGAGGCGCTCACCGTCGTCGACGTCAACTCCGGCCGCTTCGTCGGCAAGTCGAGCCTCGAAGACACCATCACCCAGATCAACCTCGAGGCGGTCAAAGAGATCGTGTATCAGGTCCGGCTGCGAAACGTCGGTGGCATCATCATCATCGACTTCATCGACATGGTCGCCGCCAGCAACCGCGAGAAAGTGCTCGGGGCGCTGCAAGAGGCGCTGCGGCACGACAAGGCCAAGACCACGATCGTGCGGATGAGCGAGATCGGGCTCGTGGAGATGACGCGCAAGCGGGTGCGCGACAGCCTCGGGCACATGCTGACCGAGAGCTGCCCTTACTGTAAGGGGCGCGCCTTCGTGAAGAGCCCGCAGACCGTGGCCAACGAGGTGCTGCGCGCCATCGCCCGCGCGCTCGCCCGGGCGCCGGCGCCGTCGGTGCTCGTCAACATGGAGCCGTCGATCGCCGACTACCTCTACGAATCGGAGACCGCCGACATCGAGCGCATCGAGGACAAGTACCGCACCCGGATCATCCCCGTGGCCCGTGAGGGGTACCACCGCGAGCATTACGAGATCGTCCGCATGCCGGGAGGTCGCCATGAGTGAGAAGCGCGTCGCGCCGCGGCATCAGATCAACCACGAGTTCCGGTCGGTGACCGAGTTCATCCGCGAGTACGCCCTGAACGTCTCGCTCGGGGGTTGCTTCATCAAGACCGACGACGTCGTTCCGGTCGGCAGCGAGGTGAGCTTAAAGTTCACCGTGATCGTCGACGACTTCGAGACCATCGAGGGGATCGGCAAGGTGGTGCGGGTGGTGCCGCCCGGGGGCGACGAGGCCGCCGGCGTCGGGGTGGTGTTTGTCTCGCTCACCGACGCCAGCCGTGACATGTTGGTGCGACTGTTCTTGCGTGACCGAGAGAAGAAGCCCAGGCAATAATGCCGGCCGCGTCGCTGCGCGGGCGGCGATTCGAGGGAAGCGAGGGAGCAAACGTGCATCCATTGACGGTGATCGGCTCGATGGTGTTGGTCCCGGCGTTCGTGGGGGCGGTCGAGGACGCGCCACGCACCGAGGTGAAGGCGGCGGCCGCGATGCCGCGTCAGGCCGCGGTGCTGGAGCTCGCGGCGAGTGGCATCGAAGCAGATGTGGTGAGGAACCTCACCGATCTGCTCACCGCCGAGGCCAGCAAGATCCCGGGCTACAAGGTGATCAGCCACGCCGAGATCAAGGACATGATCGGCTTCGAGCTCCAAAAGCAGAGCGTCGGTTGCGAGGAGGCGTCGTGCCTGGCGCAGATCGGCGGCGCCCTCGGGGTCGATCTGATCGTCACCGGGAGCTTCGGCAGGCTCGGCGACACCTTCGTCGTCAACGTGCGCCTGATCAACATCACCCGGGGTGAGACCGAGAGTCGGGTGAGCGAGACGATCGCCGGGCGGATGGATCTCCTTCCCGATTTCATTCGCACCGTGGCCTGGCGGCTGTTCGAGGGCCGAGTCCCCGCCGACGTCCAGGCGGCCTACGATGCCACCAAGGCCCGGCTCGACAAGGACGCCGCTGCCGCCGAGAAGGCCAAAGCCGATGCCGAGAAGGCTCGGGCCGACGCCGAGAAGGCGAGGGCTGACACCGAAGCGTCCAAGGCCCAGCGTGCCGGCGGCAGCGCCAGCGCCCCGGGGATCAGCGCGACCGGGAAGGAAGGACCGGCGCCGGTGAGTGGCAGTTGGCAGCGGGTCGCGAGGAGCGCCGCCACCGGCGTCGCGGTGGTCGGGCTGCTCTCCGGCGGTGCGCTGCACGCGCTGTCGTATTCCAAGGCGCGGGACGTCGGTAGCCCGGTGTCGACCGACGACCCGACGATCTCCGTCTACGACGCGGCCCAGACCGACGCTCAGAAGGCGTGGGACCTGCGAACCTACGCGATCTATGCCTACACGGTGGGGGGCCTGGGCGTCGTCGCCGCCATCGTGTTCAAGATCTTGGAGCCGAGCGCCGCGGCGGGCACCGCCTGGCGCGTGACCCCGACCCCGCACGGCCTCGCGGCGGAGTTCTGATCCCATGAAGATGCGCTTCGTGTTGTTCCTCTCCGGCGGCGTGCTGTCGTCCGCCGCCTGCGGCTACGGCTTCGATCCCGACATCGACCACTTTGCCTGCGAGTCGAACGACGATTGCGGTGACGGCTACGTCTGCGGCGGCCAGACGTTGAACGGTCGGGACGTGATCGCCTACTGCGTCAGCGCCGAGCAGGCGGTGCTCGGTGTGCACCTGGCGACCAGCGACATCGGCTTTCGGGTGGACGGACAGGCCGGCAAGACCTGCGACTACAAGGACACCGCCGACCGCACCGGCAAGGTGCCGGGCTATACGGTGTGGATGTCGACCAGCGCCAGCGCGGGTGCTGCATTCGCGACCGATCCGGAGGCGGCGAGCCTGACGCCGGTCCCGCACGACCAATGCGTCGGCGGCGTGGCGTCGACCGGGAGGCTGAGTCTGCTCTGTCGCCAGAGCCTCGGGGCCGGCCCGGCACCGAAGGCGGCGGCGATGTGGGTCGCGATCCACGACGCCGAAGAGCCCGGGGACGACCCGAGCGACTGGTGGGTCCTGGTCGCCGGCAGCGCGGACCTCCCGAGCGCGGCGCCGTTCAGCGTCGCTCCGAACGTGCCGGCGTTCGACTGGAATATCGATGCGGACGCGGCGGCGTGCGACCAGGCGCTTCGCACCCGGTCTTGCGGCACTGCCGGCACTCCACCCACGGTGGCGTGTGTGGGCTGTGCGACCGCCACGGTGGTGACCGGCATCAGCTGTCCCGCCGGCTTTGAGTGCACCGGGGATGCGCTCGCCGGCACCGCCTGCACTCGGCGGCGGCCGTGAGCGGCGCCGCGCTCACTCGCCGGTGATCGCGCCGACCACGACGGCTTCGACGACCCCGAGCGCCAGGGCACCGTAGAACAAGCCGGCGCTCAAGTTGCGCCGTGACCGCAGCGCCGGCTCCTGTCCGAAGTCGCGGCGGGCAAGAGCGTCACGGTGCGCGCGCCAAGCCAGCACGTGCCAGGCGAGCAAACCGAGGTCGACGCCGGCGACGACGCCGCCGGCGATCGGGCGGTAGCCGGCGAACTGGCCGCCGCCGAAGGGCAGCAGGTAGAGCGGCCGAAACTTCGGCCGCAGAGCCGTGCTTGGTGTGGTGGCGGCCTCCGGGGTGGTCGCCGCCGAGCCCAGCGACCACGGCGAGGCGACGCCGCTCTGGACCTCTACCGCGATGCCGGTCGGGCCGTCGTCGCCGGCGCGAACGCCGACGATCCGGTCGACCCGCAGCCGCACGCCGAGGGCGCGTAGCGGCTCCGCACAGTCGGCCGGGCAACGGAGCGCCACGATCGGCTCGAGGCTCAACGCCAGATCGAGCGCCGTCTGGATCTTCACCGTCGCCCCGTGGTCGCCGGCCTCGACGAGGTACGGCAGCGACGCCCGGCCGTTGTGGTCCAGGAGCCAGACGCGGGTGCGACCGGACGGCAGGGTCGTCGTAAGGCGAGTAATGACCGCGCCGAGGGACCGGCCCTCGGCGAACACTTCGCCGGCGGTGTCCACCTCGATGTGGACCGGCCGCTCGGCCTCGCGGCGCGAACGGGCGAGCGCTTGGCCCAAGAGCTCGCGCATGCCGGGGGCATAGCGGATCGGATCGATCTGCAGGGCGCCAAAGCGCCGGACGATCTCGGCGGCCTGGCGTTCGGCCTCGCGCCGCTGCTCGTCGCCGTGGAGGTTGGCGACCAGATCGAGCATCGCGTTGGCGGTGGTTGCGATCAAGGTCGGGGACAGGTGCGCGGCGCGGTCGAAGACCCGCACGATCTGCAGGCGCAAGGCGTTGGCGCCTGCGGTGTCGTAGCGCGCCTCGCAGTCGCGGGCCTCGGCGAACATCTTTTGGACGCTGTCGAGGTCAGGGTCGTGCGGTGCGGCGTTGCCGGTCAGCCTTTCCCAGAGGTCCGCGGTCGACAGGGCGTGGTCGGCGCCGACTTGCTGTCGGGCGCGGTCGTAGGTGGCGGCGTCCGGCAGCGGCGCCGGCCCGAGCGCCACCACCGCGATGCTCGCCGGCGGCGTGGCGGCCACGAGCGCGACGGTCGAGAGGAGCCACGCCAGCATCGGTGCCGACTCTAGCGGCGCGCCTTGACCTTCTTCTTCTTCTTCTTCTTCTTGAGCAGCGCGTCGATCTGGGTCGCGAGACGGGTCCCGCCCTTCTCCTCGAGGTCGTAGCCGACGCGGAGCGCCGGCTTCTGGATCTGGATCAAGCGCGTCAGGTCGATCGGGGTGCCGATGAGGACGACGTCACACGGAACGCGGGCGATGGTGCTGCCGAGATCGCGGATCTGAGCGTCGCTGTAGCCCATCGCCGGCAGCAGGGTGCCGATCTTCGGGTACTTGGCGAACACCTCTTTCATCGTGCCGCTGACGTAGGGCCGCGGATCGACGATCTCGGAGGCGCCAAAGCGCTTGGCGGCGATCACCGCGGCGCCGAAGGTCATGTCGCCGTGGGTGAGCGTCGGGCCGTCCTCGACGCACAGGACGCGGCGGCCGCGGAGCTTGTCACCGTCCACCACGGTGAGCTTGGAGTCGGCGTGGATGACGGCCGCCTTCGGGTTCAGGCCGTAGAGCGAGCGCTGCAGCGCCTCGATGTTCTCTTTGGTCGCCGAGTCTTCCTTGTTGATGACGAAGACGTCGGCGAGGCGGGCGTTGACCTCGCCGGGGTAGTAACCGCGCTCGTGACCGACGCGGTGCGGATCGGCGACGACGATGTGAAGATCGGGCTTGAAGAAGGGCAGGTCGTTGTTGCCGCCGTCCCACAAGATGACGTCGGCCTCGCGCTCGGCGGCCTTGAGGATCATGTCGTAGTCGACGCCGGCGAACACCAGGTAGCCGCGGGTGAGGTGGGGCTCGTACTCCTCCATCTCCTCGATCGTGCACTTGTTGACCTTGAGGTCGTCGATGGTGGCGAAGCGCTGGCAGCGTTGGCGCAGCAGGTCGCCGTAGGGCATCGGATGCCGCACCACCGCGACCCGCAGACCCTTGGCGTTGAGGATCGCGGCGACGGCGCGCGTCGTCTGGCTCTTGCCGCAGCCGGTGCGCACCGCGCACACCGAGATCACCGGCTTCTTCGCCTTCAGCATCGTCGCCCGCTGGTCGGGCAGCACGAAGTCGGCGCCGGCCGCCTGCACCTCTGCGGCGCGGTTCATGACGTAGCCGTAGGGCACGTCGCTGTAGGAGAACACCACCTCGTCGACCTTCATCTTGGCGATGAGCCGGTCGAGCTCGGACTCGTCGTAGATCTTGATGCCGCGCGGATAGAGGCGGCCGGCGATCTCTTTGGGATAGGTGCGGCCGACGATGTACGGGATCTGGGCCGCGGTGAAGGCCACGACCTCGTGGCTCTTGTCAGACCGGTAGCGGGTGTTGAAGTTGTGAAAGTCCCGACCCGCCGCCCCCATGATGAGGGTCCTGGTACGACGCATGACACTCTCCTTCAGCCCGCGCTCGCGGGGCCAAGCTGCTCTCCCCGATGCCGGACGTGAGGTCAAGCGGTCCGTGAGCGCATCGGCGCCGGCCGCCGGGCGCGAGCGCTCCTACGATCGGCCGGACCGGGTGCCGGGGTTCTTGGCCACGGCCTCGGCGGTCGAGAAGCTGAGCTCCGTCGCCACCTGCTGCTTGATGCGGTCGACGAGCGCAGCGAGTCGCTCCTGTGCCTGCGGCGACTCGAACACGAACCGGACTCCGAAGCACTTCCGGCCCTCGGCCTTGCGCCAACGGACCTCGCCCTTCAGGTCGATCGGGCTCGTCTCGTCCGGGACCTTGAGGCGCAGCGGCACGATCGCGCCGACGTCCGGGAGGTCATCACAGTGTATCGCCGCGCCCTCTTTGCTCAGGTCGTCGGTGACGTCGGTCAAGAACACCGAGTTGGTCGCGTAATCGATCTCCAACATCGCCGGGTAGCGACGCGACCGCCTCTTGGCGATGTTGACGTCGCGGCCCCGCGCCAGCTCCAGCAGCAGGTCGCGGGTGGCGCGCTCGGCGGCCAAGAACTCGACGCCGATGCCCGCCGGCAGGTCGCGTTTGCCGGCCAGGCGCTTCCAGCGAATGATGCCGCGGGTGTGGATCGTGACTTGCTCTTTGGCGAACAAGATCTCGAGATCGACCTCTTCGGCGCTCGCCAGCCGCAGGTTCCCAGGGACGAACACGCCGCCGGCGTCGCCCTGGTTGTAGTAGTAGTCGAGAAACGAGCTGCGCTCCCGGAGGGGCAAGAGGATCGTGGGGCGGACGCGTAACGCCTGCATGGCTACGGGGTCCTTCCGAGGAGGTTCGTGATCAACCTCGATCTATCGTCGACGGCACAGCCGCCGCAAACACCAGCGTCCTTCTCTCTAGCTCGAACGATCGGGGGAGGCAACGCTCGCGGTCAGGTCGCCGTTCACCGGGAGCCTTTGCCGAGCACCGCCTCGAGCTTGTCGGCGATCCCCTGATCTTTGTCGGTGCGCGAGCCGAGGCGGATGTTGGTGGAGATCCGCGGCACCCCGGCGCGGTGCAGCTCCTCGTGGATCTTCTTCAGCGCCGCGAAGATCACGTCGTAGTCCCCCTCGATGTTGGTGCCGTAGGCGTGCAGGTGCACCGTCAGCCCGGTGTCGACCAGGATCTGATGGGCGCGCTTCACCTCGGCGCGCACGCTGGTCTTGCCGGTCAGCGGCACGACACAAATGTCGGCGATGACTTTCATCTGAGCCTCCGGGGCGACACGGGTCTAGTTCTCCGAAAACACCTGGGCCTCGAACACCTCAAAGCGGGCCGCCGCGTCCTGCCAGGCGTTCGCCGGCAGCCCTGCCTTGCGCGACAGGTGCTCGAGCGTCGTGTTGCGGTCCCAGCCCTGCTCGGGAGCGACCTGGGGCAAGAACACCGCGCGGCCGCCGCGGGCCTGGAGGATGATGCCGTGCCGGCCGACGACGAAGGCGTCGGCGCCGGGGATCGCGCGTGGCGGCGTCAGCACGCTCACCTCGAGCTCCAGGTGCGGTAGCTCCGCGGCGCTGACCGGGGGGAACCGGGAGTCCTCGGTGGCGGCGGCGATGGCGTTGTCGCGGATGTCCTGCCACAGAGGCTCGACCGGCGCGATGTGACCGATGCAGCCGCGCAGCTCGCCGTCCTTCTGCAGGGTGACGAACACCGCGGTCGAGTCGCGCCACACCCCGGTCGTCGGGATCTCGAGCTCGACGTCGGTGAGGGTCTTGTGGTCGGTGAGGTAGGCCTGAAGCGTCCGGCGCGCGACCCCGAGCGCGAGCTTCTGTCCGGCGGCGTCGAGCACCTGTGGCCCCTGGGCCAAGGTGGCGGCGCGCTCTGCGGTCGTGGGCGTCCTGTCGGCGAGGCCGCCCGGGCGGCGAAACACCAGGCTCAAGTAGCTCACCGAGCTCTCGTAGTCCTCGAGCATGCGGCCGCTCGAGTCCTCGGCGACTGCGGCGCCGACGCTGTCCTTGGGCAGTACGCTGAGCGCCAGCCGGATCGGCTCGTGCCCGCAGATCGTGTCGCCGGTGTCAGCGACGTGCTTGTCGAAGCCGCCGAGGTCGCGCCGCAAGATGAGGTCGCGCGCGGCGTGCAGCAGCCGCAGCAACCGGTCCGGCACCTGGGTCGAGAACGGGACGTAGCCGTAGCCCGGGCCGTAGTGGGTGAAGTCCGAGCTAAAGAGCAGGACGTCACCCGGCTTGAAGAGCTTGCTAAGCTCAGCTCCGAGCGTTGCCACCCGGGCCGCGCTCCCCAAGCGCCCGGCGACGAGCGGTACGAGCTTGGCGCCCGGCGCCGCCAGCGCCGCGAAGATGGCGTGCATCTCGAGGCTGTGCTCGGCGTCGTGGGCCGAGGCCGGACCCGCGAACCCGGGCACGCCGCGCAACCTCGCGACCGCCTCGGTGTCGATCGGGAGGTTGCCGAACGGTGTCGCATAGGCGGTCAGGTCGGCCGCCGGCAGCGCCAGGCCGTCGAAGGCGAGGTGGTGCGACGGGCCGATCAGGAAGATCCGCGCGACCCGTTGGCGAAGGAAAAGCGCGTACGCCTTGGCCGCGACCGCGCCCGAGAAGCGCACGCCCGCGTGCGGGCCGATCAGGGCGACGATCGGGGCGTCGTCGGCCCGGGGCGCCGCGGCGTTCGCAGCCAAGAGCGCCCGGACGTCGGCGCCGTCCGCCGCGTACCACGAGCCGGCGTGGACCGCGGGTCGCGTCTTGGCCGCGGACGCCGCCGCCGCGGTGGCGACGAGGTTGGAGGCGGCACCCGGTACCTCGGTGCAACCGGTGAGGGACAACAAGACGGCGCTCGAGACGACCGGGAAGAAGTGCATGCAGCCTCCCGCGTGAGAGCTACGGCGCCTCGTCGGGCTTGTCCAGGGTTTCGAAGCTGAGGTCGAAGAAGCCGGCCTGGTTCGCGGTGTCACCCACCGCCTTCAGCACCCGGTAGGTGCTGGTACGCTCGGCGCTCACGTGCGCCGCGGTCCGCCAGGTCGCCGGCGACGGCGTCGGTGGCCGCGCCATCGCTTTGAGCTTGGCGAACAGCGGCCCGACCAGGCCCTCGGCGTCGACGTCCTCGGGCTTGAGCTCGTTGTCGATGAGGGTGACGACCTTGTCGCCGTTCACCAGGATGGCGTTCGCGCTGATGACGATGTCCGCGGTGACGTTCGCCTCGGCCGTCTCGGTGCTCGAGGCGTGCGACACCACCGCCGGCGGTACGAAGCGCACCGTGCCGTCCATGCCCGGCTGCGGCGGCGCCGTCATCAGGACATCCACCCCCGGCAGGGGCAGGAGATCTTTCTTCAACATGTAGTAGCCCACGCCCACCATGCAGACGAGCAACAGCGGGGTGAGCATCATCGTTCGGGGCAGGCCGGGGCGGTCATACAGGGCCCGCCGTCGGTCGCGACGCTGGCGCAGGTCATCCAGGCTCATGAGGCTTCATTATCAAGGCCGACGCCCGGGCGCCAACCGCCACCGAAGCTATGGCGGCAGTGGCCGGCCGATCATCAGCCCGCGGCGCTCCGGCCGGCGCAACAGGTAGTTGGCGACATCGGAGCCGGTGACCAGGGTGCGCTTGTGGAAGCTCGCGGCGTGCATCAGCGACCTCTTGCCGTGCTTGTCGACGTAGATGAAACCGGTGTGGATCACGACCATCCCGGGGTGTTTGTCGCTCACCAGGCCGATGACGTCGCCGTTCTCGAGCTGCGACTGGGCGCGGGCGACGTCGGCTCTATCGAGCACGACGTGCGGCGTCGCGCTCAGGCGCGCCTCGATCTCTTTGATCGCGTTCAGCACCGCCGGCGCCGCCAGCGCCGGATAGCTCGCGGGGTTGTCGCTCATGAACGAGAAGCGCTGCCGCAGCGCGCGGCCACCGACGGCGCCGGTCACGATCTGCAGCCGGCCGCGGCGGGCGTTGTCCTCGATCCAGTCGGTGAAGTAGTGCAGTCGCGAGGCGTAGCCGTCCATCCGGCCGTCGCGGTAACGCGAGGCGACGACGTCGTGCAGGAAGCACGCGGCGGTGGGCTCGCCGCGCCACAGACAACGCGCCACCGCGAGCGAGTCTTCGACGAACGACACGCACTGGAAGGTCTTCAGCTCGATCTGCAGGCGCTCCGGGCCGGCGGTCTGCGGCGGGTCGTAGTAGGCCTTGCCGAGCTGCAGACCGGCGACGCGGACCACCAGATCACCGAAGCTCTCGCCCGGTCGCCTTGCAGCGGCACGCTTGAACCACTCCGCGAGCAGCGCCTCCTCATCCGCCGGCATCGACACGGCGTCGGCGTTGACCGGGGTCTCGGCCCCCGGGGCCGGCGCCGGCGTGGTGAGCAGCAACAGCACGACAACGGGTCCCATCGGAGCCAGTCTAGTCAGGCGGTGCGCCAGGCGGCAACTAATCGGCGCGGCGCGTGCTGTAGCCCGGACGCGTCGTTGGCGTCGCGCGCGCCCCAGGGTACAACGGCGGCGATGCCCGCGTGGTCATCCGCGATCACCGTTCGACGACGCGCCGGCGCGACCGCGGTGGCGGTGCTCGGGGCGGCGCTCTTCGGCCTGTGGTGGAGTTGCAGCGCCGCGCAATCCGGCCAGTACGACGACGCCATCGTCCCGCTGCTGATGAGCCTGCTGCGGTGGACGCCCTTCTATTGGTCCGAGTACCGGTACGGCATGCTGGTGCCGCTCTTGACCGCCGCTTGCCGCGATCCGTTCACGGTGTTCGTGGTGCAAAACGCCGTGACCGCGGGGTTGGGGCTCGCCGCGATCGTGATGCTGTCGGTCTACTTCGACCGCCGGCACGGAGTCACGGCAGGGCTTGTCGCCGCGACGCTGTTTGTCGCCCTCTGTCCGCCGGCGCTTCGCTTCGACTACCTCGCACCGAGCCAACCCTACGGGACGGCGCTGGCGTTGGCGCTCGCGGCCCTGTTCGTCGTTCGGGGCGCGGTGCGGCGCCGGTCGTGGTGGTGGCTGTTGCCGGCGCTGCTGCTCGTCGCCGCCGCCCATTGGGTCAATCCGACCGTGAGCCTGGTGTTGGCGCCGACCCTCTTGATCCGAGCCGGGCTCAGTCCGCCGCCGGAGGCGTGTCTCTCCGCCTCCCCCGCGTGGCGCCGGTGGCCGCGGGCGCTTGCAAAGCGGCTCGGCGCTGAAGGCACGCTGGGGTTGGCGATGCTCGCGGTCGTGACCCTCGCGGCGTGGTCGTGGCTGAAGCTGCACGGCGATCGGGCGCCGCTGGGGTTTGGCGATTTGCGCGCCTGGGGCCCGGGGCTCGTCGAGATGGCGCGATCGCTCACCGCGGCGACCAACGGCGCGATCTGGGCCGGGTCGTGGTTGCTCGCCTTCGGCGGGCTGGCGGCGTGGGCGCGGGCCCGGCGCTTCGGGGTTTCTCGCGACCCGCCGGGTTTGGAGCAGGGCCCTTGGGAGTGGCCAAGCGCGGCGGCGCTCGGGATCTGCGGCGTCGGCTACGTGCTGCTCGTCGCCCACTTGCGTTGGGTGCAGATGAATCACCACGCGTTGCGCTACGCGCTGCCGGGGTTGATCGCGATCCAGGCGGGTGCGGCGAGCGTCATGGTGCGCGCCGGCAGTCGCCGGCTCTTTGCCGCCGGTCGGCTGTTACCGGGCTCGGTGGTGGCGGCGTTGGTCCTGGTCTTGGCGGCGAGCATCGGCCTGCCCGAGCCGACGCTGCTTCGGGCCCGGCTGCAGGCGCGGCTGGGACGGGCGACGCCGGAGCTCCGGCAGCTCGGCTGTACCCACCTGATGGGCGCCTACGGCAACGTCTGGCCGGCGGTGTTCGCCGGTCGCCTGGATCGCTACGAGCGGCAGGACCAGACGCCGCTGTGGGGGATCACCTTCCGCGCCGCGGCCACCGAGGCCCTGTGGCGGGCGCTGCCGGAGCGCGACTGGCGGTTGTGCGTGTTTCAGGACGATCCGGACGTCCCGCGCACCGCGCGCGGCTTCGCGCTGCAAGGCTTCGTCCCGGTCGCCGCCGGCGCGGTGTTGGCGCTGTGGCAGAAGGCGGAACAGGCGCTTTACGCCGAGCCGCCCAGGGAATAGACAGATCCACGGTGTCGACTGCAACCGCCATCGCCGAGGCTCTGTTCGCGCGTCCCGACGCGCCGCCCTCGGCCTCGAGGCTCGCGGCCTTCGACGTCGAGCTGCGCCTGCACTTTCGTCACTGCGGCGCCTTCGCGCGGACGGTGTTCGGCCTGGCGCTCTTCGTGCTCGCGTGGCTGGCGCCGTTGTGGTGCGGGCGGCTGCCGCCGTTGGCGCGCTTGCCCCTCGCGCGGCGCATCGCGGTGCTGTCGAAGATCGAGCACAGCCCGCTGCAGGCGGCGTTCTTCGCCGTCAAGGCGATCTTCTGTCTGATCTACTTCGAAGACCGCGGCGCCGCGGTCGAGATCGGCGCCGACACTCCGGCGTGGAGCGTGCGGCGGTGACGGGCGAGATCCACAACGGCCGGAGCGTCGCCGGCGATCTGGATCTATCGACCGACGTCGTCATCGTCGGCTCCGGGGCGAGCGGCGCGGTGGTCGCGGCCGAGCTCGCCGAGGCCGGCCAGAAGGTCGTGGTGCTCGAAGAGGGCGGCCACCACCTGCCGGCGGCGATGGGGGCGATGCGGCCGAGCGAGTCGCTGCGCCACGTGTGGCGCGCCGGCTCGATGACCGCCGCGATCGGCATCGGCGACTCCCCGGTGATCAACGTGATGATGGGGCGGGCGGTCGGCGGCTCGTCGTTGCTCACGGGCGGCGTCTGCTTCCGCATCCCGGAGCACAAGCTCGTCCACTGGTCGACGACCCTGGGGCTCACGGAGCTGACACCGGCGAAGCTCGAGCCGTACTTCGACGCGGTCGAGCGCGCCATCCACGTCGAGACCGTGCCCGAGACCGCGCGCTCGCGGTCGACGGTGCTCTACGAAGACGGCGCCCGCAAGCTCGGCTACAGGTTGACGCCCCTCAGACGCAACACCCGCGGCTGCGAGGGGCGAAGCAAGTGCAACTTCGTTTGTCCGCACCAGGCGAAGGCGAGCGTCGACTTGACCTATCTGCCGCGCGCCGTCGCCGCCGGCGCCGAGATCTACGCCGACTGCCGCGTGTCGCGGGTCGTGCCCCACGGCGGCCGCGCCGTGGGGGTGTCGGGGCGGCTCCTGGACGCCGACGGCCACAAGCGCGGTCATCTGATGGTGCGGGCCCGGCGGGTGGTGCTGGCGGCGTCGGCCTGGTACACGCCGCTGTTGTTGTGGAACAGCGGCATCGGTCGCGGCTCGGGAGTGGTCGGCCGGAACATGACGCTGCACCCGTCGTTGCGGGTGATCGGCGAGTTCGACGAAGAGGTGCGCGGCTGGCACGGCGCGCTGCAGAGCGCCTACTCCGACGCCTTCCTCGCCGAGCGGTTGACCCTGGTCTCGGCGTTCGTGCCGACGTCGATCCTCGCGGCGACGATGCCCGGGGCCGGGCCGGCGTTCATGGCGCGCGCCGACCGCATCCGCCACCTGGGGGTCTTCGGCGGCATGATCCACGACGAGGGCGGGGGGCGGCTGCACCGCGGCCTGGGGCGCGAGCCCTGGGTCACGTATCGGATGGCGCGGGCAGATCGCGCGGCGCTCTCCAGGTTGATCCGCATCCTCGCCGACACCTGGTTCGCGGCCGGGGCGCGCCGGGTCTACCTGCCGGTCTTCGGTCTCGAGGGCCTCGACCCGTCGGCGCTCGCGACCCTGAACCTCGATCGGATCCCGGCGTCGCGCATCGAGTGCACCTCGCAGCATCCACTCGGCACCTGCCGGATGGGGACCGACCGGGCGCATTCGGTGGTCAATCAGGACGGCGAGACCTGGGACCTGCCCGGGCTCTACATCGTCGACGGCTCGACCTTCCCGACGAGCCTGGGCGTCAACCCGCAGCTCGGCATCATGGCGATGGCGGCGCGGGCCGCGCTCCGCATGCTCGACCGGCCGCTGCCCGCAGCGGTTTGATCTCCTGACGCCCCATATCCGCCAACCGCGGTGTCCAACGCCTGCTTTGCGCCGCCATCAACATTCCAGCCGGCGAAGAGAGGCCGGCCGCCAACCGACGCGCATCCGGCTGTCCGGAGTTCTGGGCACCCCATTACGCAGTGCGCAACAGAGGTCGCGGGTGTGATGGTGCGCACATGCCTACACCGGTCTAAGTTATCGAAATACCGTGTGATCTGGATCACAGCCAGTCTGGCACGGGTTCTGCTTATGTGGCCGTCAGAATGCATAGCCGCCCACAGGAGAGACCAATGAAGCTGAGCGCCCTGATTCTCGCCGCCGTCTTTTCGACCAGCGTCAACGCCATCGCCGCCGAGATCGCGGTCCTGCCGGTCCAGGGGACCAACCTCGACCCCGGGGAGATCGAGGCCATCGGCGTGCTCCTCGCGAACGCCTACGCCGCCGAGGCCAAGACCGAGGTCCTGGGGCCGGTGCAATACGCCGCGTTCTTGGCCAAGGCCGGGGACGGTGACGCGGCAGCTGCCCCCAAGATGGCGGAGACCATCGAGGTGACGGCGGTGCGGTTGAAGACCAAGATCTCGCTGCGCGCTCTGCGTCGCGGCAGTGACGGCGCGGTCATCCACAGCGTCGAGATGACGGCGGCGTCGCTCGACGACATGGAGCAGGTCGCCGAGCGGCTCGCGAAGGCGCTCGTCAACCGGACGACCCCCGAGGCCACGCGAACCATTCACAACGTGACCCGCACCGAAGGCCGGGCGCCGAACCGCACCTACTCCGAGAAGGTCATGGGCCTGAAGACCGCGTTCATCCTGCCGATGGCCCGCGGCCTCGAGTTCCAGCCGGCGATGAGCCTGCAGTTCGACGGCCGCTTCGAGGGAGAGCTGGGCTTCCTCGAGTTCGGCATCGGCCTGACCTTGCCGACGATGACCGACGACGACAAAGACAGCCTCGGCGGTCTGTTCGCCGAGTTCGGCGGCAGCTACTACCTGGCGGACGCCAACGTCTCGCCCTACGTCGGCGGCGGCGTCATTCCGCGCCTCTACTGGGGCGTCGGTGACGGCGGGGTGCGCGCCGCGCTCTACGGCCAGGGCGGCGTGATGTTCATGCGCGAGTCGTCGACCCGGTTGTACACCGAGCTGCGGGTGGCGCAGAACGTGCTGCCGTACACCAGCTCGGGCTACGACTACATCACCGACCAGCCCAAGCCGAAGCACGACTACTACCCGACCGAGGTGAGCCTGCAGGTCGGCATCGGCTGGTAGTCGCGCCCGCGCCTCTTTTCCGCCGCCCCCGCCGATCGCCTGCCGATCGCCTCGACCCCCAGGCATGGGTCTGCTAGCGTAGCCCCGGCCAGTGACCGAGCCGCGGCCCGAGCCTGGACCTTGGTGGCGATGTGATTCGGAACGTCAAAGGGATCCTGTTCGTCGACTACGTGCGCATGCTGCGGGGTCGTCGAGACCTCGATTGGGCCCGCTACCTGGAGCCGGAAGACCAACCCTACCTGGAGCAAAAGATCCTCCCCGACGCCTGGTTCCCGATGGCGACCTTCGAGCGGCTGGGCCTCGCGATCCTGCACGAGGTCGCGCAGGGCGATCTGGGGCTGGTGCGGGCCTGGGGCCAGGCTTCGGTCGACCACCTGGTCAGCACCTACGCCGACCTCCTCGTTCCTCACGATCCGTTGGGCTCGCTGATGCGTTTTCAAGTGCTGCGCAGCAGCTTCTTCGACTTTCCGGCGATCGAGTTCCTGCACCTGTCGGTTTGTGAGGCGAAGATCCAGGTGCGCTACTACATGAGCCCCAAGGCCGAGGAGGCCGCGTGCCACCAGGCCCTCGGTTTCTTCGAGCGCCTCCTGCAGCTCGCCGGCGCCGGCGGCGTCGCGACGCGTTTCCTCAGCCGGAGCTTCGCCGGCGACCAGACGACGATGGTGATGCTCACCTGGAGCACCTGACGGCCCGCGGTCCGCGCCTGGACCGCGCCCGAGCGCGCTACCCTTGATTTCGCTGCTGCGTGTCGCTCGCGACCCCGACCTGGTTGGTGTAGGCCCGTAGGGTTTCGAGCGCCGCTTGGCGGGCGGCGGCCCCGGAGATCGTCGTGGAGGCGTGAAGCGCGGCGCTCCCGGCGCCGGTCGCCAGCTTCTCACCCAAGACCATCGTCAACGTGCCCATGTTCTCGTTCGGCTCGGAGCCCTGGGCCTTGATCGCCAGGCGCAGCGTCGCCTCGGTGGCGATGACCGCGGCCATGGTCTCCGGATCCTTGACCCCGGCGTCCTTCAAGATCGGCAGCACCGCTTCTTTGAAGGCGTTCGGAGCCGCGGCCATCATCGCGTCGAAGCCCTGCTCGCGGCCGATCTTCAACAGCGCGTTCACCGCGCCGCCGATGGCGCCCTTGAGCTTGGCGATCGACTTCTGCGGCACGCCGTCCTCACCAGCGCTCGCGGTCTCGGCGCGGTTGTGGGCCGCGACCTCTTCCTGCAGCTGCGCGATCTTCTTCCAGTCGATGGTGTTGGTGGCGGCGTCGAGCGCCTTGGTGGCGGCGTCGACCTCGGCCTTGGCGAGCTCGATCTCGTCTTTGTTCGCGGCCATGCCGTCCATGCCGGAGGCGATCGGGTCGACGTAGCCGAGGGTATCCTCGCTGGCGCCGCCCGCCTTGCACAACGCGTAGACCGGGTTGAGCGACTGCAGCACCTTGGAGCAGCCGTTCATCTGCGCGTTCTCTTTTTCGGCCTCCTCGAGGTTCTTCTTCGCCTGCGCGAGCTCGGCCTTGGCGTTGGCGATCGCCTGCTGGCGCAACAGGCTCGCTGCTTGCTCCAGATCTTGCTGGCTAGACCGATCGTTGGTCTCGTCCATGACGTTGAGCTTCAAGAACGCCGCGAACAACACGTCGGTCGCCAGCTGGTCGTTGTTCGCCGTGCCGTCGGCGGGCGTCGCACCGGTCGTGCCGCCGGTGCCGGTCGTGCCGGTGGCGTCCGCGGCGGAGAGGGCCGTGGTCAGGTTGGCGCTGTAGGCGTTCAGGTTGGTCTGGTAGCCGGCGGTGGCCGGCGCGTCGACCGGCTGCGGCGGCGGCAAGACCTGGCCGACGTTGCCGTAGGTGCCCGAGGTGTTGTGGGTGCCGGCGACGATGGTGTCGGCTGCGGCGTTGCGGGTCTCGCCTATCGGCGCGCGCGCCCGGACCTCTTGCGGAGTCTCGTCGAGCTCTGGTTTGCGCGCCGTCGGCGTGGTGCTTTGCACCTGCGTCGGGGACATCGGCCGGTTGTTGGAGGCGCTACCGACGGACATTAGGGACTCCTCAGGGGTCGCCCGCGACCCGGCTCAGGCCGGCTTCTCGAGAAAGGCGCGCTCGACGGCCCGCGCCCGCATTACGAAGGTGTCGAGCGCCGGCTTGCCGCGCGCCAGCTCCAGGGCGCGCCGCAACATGCTGAGCCCCTGCTTGCGCTTGCCGAGGTAGAGGTTGACCTCGCCGCGATAGACGAGCGAGGCGACGTCCTCGGGGTTGATGGCCAGGGCCAGGCGATAGTAGGCGTCGGCCAAGTCGAAGCGCTCCGCGGCATGCAACGCCAGGCCGGCGAGGTGGTAGTACTTCGGCTCGCGCGGCTTCAAGAAGATTAGCGAGCCGATGACCTGCAGCGCCTCGCCGGTCTGCCGCGAGATGATCAACCGGCTGGCGGCGGTCACCGCGGCGTCGAGCTCCTTGTCGGTGAAGCCGCCGATCTCGGCGAGGCACAGCTCACCCCGGCGCCAGGCCTTCTTGACCTCGGCGAGGGCTGCTTCGAGCTCAGGAGCGGCCGCGGTTTCGGACATCATGATTCCTCTACATACACCTACCCCGTGGGTGGTGGCTGTGACCAGCGGCGAGAGGGCGGGCGGTGGAGGTGTTTGTCCCACCCCGTGGGTAGCGGCGACGAGGGTGCGGGTCGACGCTTGCGGCTAGAGCCTTTTCGCCTTGACTCGAACACACGGTCGCGCCCGCCGGTACCGCAGCGGAGGCGGAGCCGCGAGCGCGAGGAACGCAAGAAAGGGCGCAAAACGATCAGCTTACGGCGAAAACGGTCTAGCTCCACGTCGCCGGTCGGGCGAGACGGGTCAGCAGGCTGCGGCGCCCGGTCCGGCTGATCTTCGGGGTGCTGGAGCGGGGCGCGTTCGGGCCGAGGTTGGCGAGGAACACTTCGATGCGGCGGTTCTCGGTGCCGGTACCCTCGTAGAACGGGTTGACGATCGGCACCCGCTCTTCGCGCTCGACCGCGGCGAGCAGCGCCGCGGCGACGGTGCCGGCCATGCACGAGAACGGCGAGGCGTTGACCACCAGCGCCGCTCCCTGGCGTGCGAACAGCACCGCGCGGCCGACGGTGAGGATCGACTCGCCGCCGATGCTGATGTGGAGGTGGGGCTGCGCCGCCTGGATGGTGTCGGTGACCGGGGGCTCGTGACGGTCGGCGAGCAACGGCCCGACGGCGTCGTAGTGCGACGCCTCGGTGGACAACAAGAAGCGCGACTTGAGGATGCGGGTGCCGTGGGCGAAGGCCTCTTTGAAGGTCTTCGGCAGATCTTTGAAGCGCCGTAGATCCTCGGCGGCGGTGTACATGAACCACTCGGAGAGCGGCGCCATCCACGCCTCGCCGCCGTGGGTCTCGATGTGGCGGATGAGCTCCTCGTTGCAGAACGGGTTGTTGCGCACGTAGATCTCGCCGACGATGCCGACGAGCGGCCGACGCTCCTGCCGCATCGGGATGCGGGCGAACGCCCGGCCGGCGCCGGCGAGGGTCGGGCGCAGATCTTCCTTGCGCTCCACCGCGCGCCGCAGCTCGCGCTTCCAGATCTCGGCCTGGGCGTCGGTGTCACCGGCGGTGATCTCGTAGGGCCGCACCCGGGTCGTGAGCTTCAAGAGCAGGTCGCCGCCCAAGATCGCCGGCCACAGCCGGCGGCGCAGCTCGCCCGACAAGCCGAAGTAGAAGTTCTCCGACGACGGCGACAAGATCATGGTGTCGGCCTTGCCGGCGTTGTCGAGGATCTGGCGGTGCAGCGCCATGTACTGCCCGAAGCGACAGGGGCCGTTCGCGCCCGGCATGAAGAACACGTGCTTCTTGCCCGAGGTGTCGCGCTGTGCGGCGTGAAGGAAGGTGCCGATGGTGGTGCGCAGCGGCAGGCACTCGGAGCCGCGCGCCAGCTTCTGGCCGAGCTCGAGGTCGGCGCGGGTCTCCTGCGGCATCGCCACCGCGTCCATGCCTTCGCCGCGAAACGCCGCGGCCACCAGCTCGCTGGTGTACGGGTGCAGCGGCGGCACGAAGATGCGGCGCTTCTCCAGATCGCCGTCCTTCGGGGCGCGGATGTGGCGCGCCGGCTTGGCGCGGCTGGGGGTGTAGCTCGTGACCACGTCGAGGAAGGCCTCGATCCGGGTCATGTAGCCGGCGTCGGCGCCGTGCTCGTCGAGCTCGAGGGTCAGCATCGGCTTGTCGCCCATCACCTCTTCGGCATAGCTCAACAGGAACGAGTCCGGCCCGCAGTTGAAGTTGGTCAGGTAGATCGGGAACAGGTTGTCGTGCTCCCGCACCTGCTGGAGGGCGCTCAAGATCCGCTGGCCGTAGGTCCAGAACACGCTCTTGAACGCCGGTGGCACCTCTTCGGGGTCGAAGGGCAATAGATCGATCGGCAGCACCTGGAAGCCGAGATCGGCGATCTTGTGCGGCAGATCGAGGTTGATGCCCGAGTCGTTGACGTTGTACGGCCGGCCGATGATCACGATGGTCGGGCGGTCGGACTTGCTGCCCGCCGCCTTCAGGTCCGCGAGCACCTGGCGGCCGGCCGCGCTGCAGCGCTCCTCGAACAGCGCCTGCGCCTCGACCGCGCTCTGCCAGGCGGCGCGCACCTCGAGCTCGCTGACCCCGAGCGCCGGTCCGAGGACCAGGTGGAGATCCCGAACCTGGCGCGCCTCGGCGTGGCGTCGATCGACGCTCGGTATCAGCAACCGGCCGGCGTCCTTGCCGGCGAGCGTCAGCGCCGAGCGCGCGACCTCGGGGAACGCCTGGACGTAGGGGCAGAGGTAGGTGGCGGCCTTCAGCGACGTCTTCGGCTGGGCGACGAGCTGCGGCAAGAACACGTAGTCGAGGTCGGCGCGCGCCGCGAGGGCGGCGGCGTGACCGTGCGCGACCTTGATCGGGAAGCAGAACTCGGCGCCGGTCAACGCGACGCCGCTCTCGCGGACACAGCGATCGGTCTCGTCGCCGAGCACGACCTCGGCGCCGAGCGACTCGAGCAGGCGGCGCCACAGCGGCAGGTGCGAGTAGGTCGTCAGGGTCCGCGGCAGACCGATGCGGTGCTTGCGGCTCTTCGGCTTGGTCTTGCTGCTGCCGGCGGCGCCGAGCTGACGCAGCCAGCGCTCGCGCTTGCGGAAGAAGTCGTACTCGCGGTGCACCCGCATCTTGGTGTCTTCGGGGTCGCGGCCGCACATGTAGCCCCACGACGGTGGGGCTGCGGCGCCCTCGACGTCGGCGAAGGTGATCTCGCAGACGTTCTCGCACAGATCGCAGCGCTCGGAGCGCAGCGCCACCTGTCGGTGTTGCAGCGCCGTGCCGACGAACTTGGTCGCGGTCTCTTGGCGCCGCACCTGGGCGCGGGCGAGGAGCGCCACGCCCATCGCCCCCATCACGTGGCAGTAGGGCGACACCACCATCTCGACGTCGAGCAGGGTCTCGAACGCCGCCACCAGGCCCTTGTTGCGCGCCGTCGCGCCCTGGAAGGTGATCTTGCGCGGCGAGTAGTGCCGGTTGCCGACCACCTTGTTGAGGTAGTTCTGCACCACCGAGCGCATCACCGCCGCCAAGGCCTCTTTCGACTCGTGGCCGTCGCGCAACAGCTTGTTGACGTCGGCCTCCATGAACACCGTGCAGCGGTCGGAGGACGGCGGCGGCACCACCGACAACACCATGTCACCGACGTCGGCCACCGCGACCCCGAGCTTGCGGGCCTGCTCCTCGACGAACGAGCCGGTGCCGGCGGCGCAGGCGTAGTTCATGTTGGCGTCGACGATCTTGCCGGCGCGGACCCGCATGTACTTCGAGTCCTGGCCGCCGATCTCGAAGATGGTCTCGACCTCGGGGTCGACGTGGGTGGCGCCGGCGACGTGCGCGGTGATCTCGTTGACGACGGCGTCGGCGCCGACGACCACGCCGACGAGCTTGCGCCCCGAGCCGGTGGTGCCGACCGCGGTGATCGCGAGGCCGCTGTCGTGGGCCCGCGCCGCAGCCTCGAGGGCCGCGAACAGCTTCTTGGTCGCGGTGACCGGTTCGCCGCCGGTCTTACGGTAGATGTCGCACAACACCCGGTCGTCTTCGCCGACCAGCACCAGCTTGGTGCTCGTCGAGCCGACGTCGATGCCGAGCGCGGCGGTGGCGGTCCGGCCTTTGGGCCAGGCGCCGATGCGCACCTCGTTGCCGTCGTCGTCGGTGTAGGTCTTTGCGACCGCGAAGCTCGGGTAGCGGGTGCGGGTGAGCGCCAAAGGCTTGCGGGCGCGCTCGCCGCCGAACAGCTGCGGTGACTCGGCGCCGTTCGCGTCACAGCCGGTCTCGCGGTTGCCGATGACCTTCAAGGTCACGCGCTTCGCGAGCGGCGCGTCGCTCGCGAGCCAGGTGCGCCACAGGACGGGCTCGGCGGTATCGGTGCCGGCGGCGACGAGCGCGGCGCCGGTGGCGGCGAACAGGTGGCCGTCTTTGTGGGTCAGGATCTGGGCGTCGGCGAGCTCGGAGAGCCAGTGGCGGACGTCGCGGTTCATCGACACGCCGCCGATGAGGACGGTCGGATGGGCGAGCGGCTTGCCCTTGAGCAGCGTCTGCAGCGCGGTCTGCGCCATGCCGCGGCACAGGCCGCTCCACATCTGGCCCTTGGTGACGCCGCGCTGCTGCAGGTGGATCAGGTCGCTCTTCGCGAACACCGCGCAGCGGGTGGCGACCGGGGGCGGATCTTGAACCGGGCTCAGGGTCGCCATCTCGTCGTAGCTCATGCCGAGGCGGGTGGCCTGCTCGTCCAAGAACGAGCCGGTGCCGGCGGCGCACTGCGAGTTGCAGGCGTAGCTCGCGAAGCGGCCCTGGTCGTCGAGGCGCACCAGCGTCAGGCTGGCGCCGCCGATGTCGAGGATGTTCTGGGCCTCGCTGACGAGGGCGCGCGCCGCGACGGTCACCGCGCGGGCGGTGTCGATCGTCCTTACCCGGTCGTGGGCGGGGAGGAGGTGGGCGGAGGAGCCGGTGACCGCCATCGACACCGCGGCGGGCGCGTGGATCTCGGCCAACAGGCTCTCGAGCAGCGGCCGCGGCGTGCCACGGTGAAAGGCGTAGGCGCGGCCCAGGATCTCGTGGTCTTCGCCGATGAGGACGGCCTTCACGGTGAGGGCGCCGACGTCAATACCGACATGCTGCAGGGTCATCCGGGTACTCCATTCTACAGCGACCGGGCGCGGCGTCGCGGACGGTCCACGCGGGCGGGACAAATACACAAAAAGACCAAGAATTGGAAGGTGGCCGCGGGCGCCGTCCCCGGGTCGAGGATGGCTTCGGGCGCGGGAACGTCATAGGTTCCCAGGGAAACGATCATGTCGAAGGCCTTCGTGAAGGAAGACGCGAGCGACGACGGCGCCGACCTCGACCGCGCGCACGAGCCGGCGCCGCGGGGCCCGCAGTACATCAGCGCCGCGGGGCGCAAGGTGCTCCTCGCCGAGCTCAACCGCCTGTGGAAGGACGAGCGGCCGCGGGTGACGCGCGAG
Organism: Deltaproteobacteria bacterium; assembly: GCA_016218825.1. Lineage (GTDB taxonomy): Bacteria > Myxococcota > XYA12-FULL-58-9 > XYA12-FULL-58-9 > XYA12-FULL-58-9 > JACRCV01. The sequence continues at coordinate 52,127 of JACRCV010000119.1, read as the reverse complement.
GTCGAGGCGGCGGCGGCGCTCGGGGACCGCTCCGAGAACGCCGAGTACATCTACGGCAAGAAGCGGCTGCGCGAGATCGATCGCCGCCTGCGGTTCCTGAAGGGCAAGCTCGAGACCTTGATCGTCGTCGCCGAGCGGCCCGCCGAGCTCGGCAAGGTGTTCTTCGGCGCCCAGGTGACGCTGCAGGGCGAAGACGGCGCCGAGGTCACCTACCGGCTCGTGGGCGGCGACGAGATCGATCTGGCGAAGCGCTGCATCAGCGTCGACTCGCCGATCGGCAAGGCGCTGCTCGGCAAAGAGGTCGGGGACGTGGTCACCGTGAAGCGCCCCAAAGGCGACGTCGAGCTCGAGATCGTCAAGATCCGCTACGGCGCCCCGGGCTGATGGCGCCGCTCGGGTGATGCGACTAGAGTAGGTCAGGCGATTGAGGGCGAGGAGGCGGGATGCTCTTGCAGCACGGCGCGTTGGCGATCGATCTCCCGGGCAATTGGCTCGACCATTCGACCTTGCTGTTCCTGCGGCCGCCCGACGGCATCGCGGCGCCGACGGCCCGTATCGAGCAGGTCCCGGAGGCGATCTCATTGAGCTTCATGCGCGGCGTCACCGCCGAGGTCGCGCTGCTGCGCCAGGCGGAGCAGCTGCGGGCCCTCGATCCGACGATGGTGGTGCTGCGCGAGACCGCGTTCCCCTGCGCGCTCGGGGCGGCGCGGGCCTATGAGCAGCGCGTGACCCTGAACGGGCGCGCGGTGCAGCAGCTGGTGGTCGCCTGCGTGGTCGGCGAGGTCACGGTGTTGATCTCGGCGGCGGCGTCGGTGGAGCGTTTTCCGCGCTACGAGAGCGAGCTCGCGACGATAATCAAGAATATCCGGCCCTTGTGACGAGGTCTGTGCATGTCGTTGTCGGCTCCCCAATTGTTCGCTGTCTGGCGCGTGGCGCGCGATGCCAAAGACCTCGCGAACATCAAGACCCTGCAGGTGGACGGCCAGGCGGTCACTGACATCCCCGCGGCTCTGGCCGAGGCCGAGCGCCTGCTGGCCGCCGAGCACGCCGCGCTGCAGCACGCGCCGGAGCCAAAGGCAGACGCGCCGCAGCCCGAGCCGCCGCCGAAGACCGGGATGTTCGCGAAGCTCGGCAAGGCGACCGGGCGCGCCGTCACCGCGATGGTGCACGGCATCGACCGCCTGGAGCGCCGCACGACCTCCGAGGCCGGTGCGATGAGCTGGATCGTGCGCCACACGGTGCGGCCGCTCGCCGCGGCCGGGGCGGACGTCGTGACGGTCAGCACCGTCGAGGTGCGGTTGAAGGACGGCTCGGGCTACAAGGTGCCGGTGTCGGTGACCGACCCGCAGGCCTCGGTCGACGTCCGGCGCACCGACACCAAGTGGTCGGCGGCGCAGACCATCCCGATCCCGGTGCCGATCGTCGGCTCGATCTACACCAGCGGCGCGGCCCTCGCCGCCGCCGGCACCGTGGCGCACTATGCCAGCGAGGCGCGCACCGACGGCGACTCGGCCAAGGCCGATGCCTACGACGAGATCCGCCGCAAGCAGCTGACGATGGCGAGCGTCGGCTGGATCCCGGTGCTGTCGTCGGTGACCTCGGCGTACGCGGTGGCGACCGCCGCGACCCGGATCCGCGAGCTCAAGGGCATGGCGACCATCGAGCAAGTGGCGACGCTCGGCGCCAAAGTGCCCCTCTGACCTGCGCCCCGCGCCCCACTCGGGGGCGGGCACCGAGCAGCTGGCTTTGCCAGTGCGAGGTGCGGGGGCACGGGGGGACGCAGAGCCGGCGCTCCACCTTCGGCGTAATCCGCGGACGGAGTGCCGGCGGGCGGTCCCCCCGTTAGGTTGGCTGGGGGGTGGGGAGCGCCGCCGCGGCGGCGGCGCGGGAATCAGATCAAGTGCAGTGTGCCTGAGGCCTTCGTCTCGCGGCTACTTCAGGTTCGCGAGCCGCTCGATGAGGTCGACGGTGCGGCAGGAGTAACCCCACTCGTTGTCGTACCACATCGTCACCTTCACCATGTCGCCGTCGAGCACCATGGTGTTGGTGGCGTCGAAGATCGAGCTGTGCTCGTTGCCGATGACGTCCGCAGAGACGATCGGCTCGTCGCAGTACTCGAGCAGCCCCTGCATCGGCCCCGCGGCCGCCGCCTTCATCAGGCCGTTGATCTCGTCGACCGTGGTCTTGCGGGCGGCGAGGAAGGTCAGGTCGGTGATCGAGCCGTCCGGCACCGGCACCCGCAGCGCGTAGCCGTGGAGCTTGCCCTTCAAAGCCGGGATCACCTCGCCCAACGCCTTGGCGGCGCCGGTGGTCGAGGGGATGGTGCTGAGCGCCGCGGCGCGGCCCCGCCGCTTGTCCTTGTACGGCATGTCGAGGATGGCCTGATCGTTGGTGTAGGCGTGGATCGTGGTCATCAGGCCCTTGACGATGCCGATCTTCTCGTGCAGGACCTTCGCCGCCGGCGCCAGCGAGTTCGTGGTGCACGAGGCGTTGGAGACGCACTTGTGACTGGCGTTCAGCTGGTCGTCGTTGACCCCGAGGACGATCGTCGCGTCGGGCTTGTCCTTGGCCGGCGCCGACAACAGGACGCGCTTGGCGCCCGCGCTCAGGTGGGTGTCGTAGCCGGCCTTGCCGTCGGCGGCGCGCGCGGTGAACTTGCCGGTGGATTCGAGCACCACGTCGACGCCCATCTTGCCCCACGGCAGCTTCGCCGGATCTTTCTCGCCCAGCACCAGGACCTCGCGGCCGTTGATGACGATCGCCTTGTCTTTCACCTCCACCTTGCCGTCGAACTTGCCGTGGGTGGAGTCGTACTTGAACATGTACGCCAGCATGTCGGCCTCGAAGAGGTCGTTCACCGCCATCACCTGGAACTTGTCCGGCTTGTGCGCCATCAAACGCAGCACCTGGCGACCGATGCGACCAAAGCCGTTGATTCCCACTTTGACTGTCATGGCTCTCTCCTCTTCGTGAGCAGTCGTTGATCGACGCGCCCGGTCTACACCACGCCCCTCAAACCCGCAAGCGCGGGGCCGCGTCCAGACGCCCCCAGCGTCACGGCGACGCCGCGGGCAACGCCGCCGTTTCCCGTCGAGGCGCCCGGCGCGTTCCTGGCAGGTCTTTCCGGGAGCTTTCGGGGTATCATGGATAGGAATGAGGTGACGGGTGCGGAGGCCCGAATTGCTGCGAGCGATGGCGTCCAACCGGAAACGACGAGCCGTGCCGCGAGCGCTCCGGGCGGCGTTGGTGTCTCTCGCCGTTGCGGCGCCGGCGCGTGCTCAGTACATCGTCGGTGGACACCGGGACGACACGACCCACTTCCTCACGACCAAGGGCAACCGAGTCTTCGGTTTCAATCGTTGGGCGGGGGGGATTCTCAACTACCTCGACCTGAACAACGGCATGGGCAACGTCATGGCAAGCCCGGCCAACAACTACGGACGTGCCGGGCAGGTGTGTTTTCGGAGCTTCCTCCACAGCGGCCGTTACAACCCGACCCAGGGCGGGTTCCGCGACGAGGTGGGCGGCGTGGTCGTGAACCTGGCGTACGAGAACGGCAACCAGCGGGTGCGGGTCGGCCGCTACCCGATGTGTCTGTGGCAGGACAAGGCGATGGACTTCACCGAGCACGAAGATCTCGCCGCCGACGCATACCCCGGCGACAACGGCGCCGACTTGGACGCGCTCGGCGAAGCCGGCCGCAGTCAAGTGGACGAGATTCGTAGCGAGGTCGACATGGAGGCCACCTACGACGACGTCAGCCGCTGGACGGATGCCGACGTCGGCGTGGTGCGGTTTTGGTATCGATTCGACTACCTTCGGGCTCCCGACCAGATCCTGCAGTTCGGGGCCGCGGCCCGGCTGGACGACGGGGCGCCGGTGCTGGACGAGACCAACCGCGCCACCGACATCGGCACCGAGGCCGGTCTTGCCCCGAGGGCGGCGACCGACGTCGACCTCTCCCTCATCTGGGGACCGATCCCCTCGATCCGCACGCTGCGTGATCCGGTGTCCGGGGACGGCCTCGGAAAGCACAGCTTCTTTCGTGACGCCGACGGCAACCTGGTCGGCTATGACACCGCGGACTCAGCCGTGGTCGTCGGTGCCTATGGCGACTACTACACCGGACGTTTCTCCGGCGAGCCGCTCAGGCCGCTCGCGAAGTGGCACCCGACCCTCCACCCAATCGCCATTCTCGCGACCAGCAGCGATCCGGCAACGGCCGCCGCGGTCGGCGTCTATTCGCCGGTGCACAGCCGGGCCAACCTGCGGCAGGTGACCGGGATCCGCGCCGCAGACGGCAGGGAAGCCTATTCGGAGAGCCGGATCATGAGAGTGCCAGCGCGAGCAGGCCGGCGCGTCGACGACATGTACCTCGCACAGATCGAGCCTTGGACGACCGGCCTCTACGCCACCACGACCCACCCCCTCGGCGCCGCAGCCTTCTTCGAACGGCTGCAGGGCGAGGCGTACTACGTCGCCGGCACCCCCGACGCGATCAATGAGGCGGTCCGTGATCTGGAGGAGCTCACCGACGCGATCACGGCCTGGCAATTCGCGTCCGACAGCGAGGGCTGGACCAGCCAAAACACGACCGCGCGGTCGCAGACGGCCGGCAACCTCGAGGCCACACTCATCAATGGCAACGGCGATCCGCGGATTCTCTCCCCGGACAATCTGAACGTACCGCTGGAGGGTTTCACGACGCTGGTCATCAAGCTGCGAAACGCCACCAGCGGCACGGCGATGGATGTGCGGTTTACCACCACCGACGATCCGACGTTCGGCTCCCAGAAGGTCGCCACCCTGCCGATCACGCCCGACGACCTGAGCCACCGGGTCTACACCGTCGACATGGCAGAGGTACCGGGCTGGCGCCCGGACGCGGTGCTCAAGCGTCTTCGCGTCGACCCCTCCAACGCCGCCACCGGTGGCTGGTTCAGCATCGACTACGTGGCGCTGAAACCCGAGTCATCGCACCGCTGGAGCTTCAACACCGACGGCGCGCTCGAGGGCTGGACGGCGAACAACCAGGTGTCGAGTCCTACCGTCGCGGCTGGCTCGCTGAACGGGACGATCGCTGGCGCGGATCCGCAGGTTCGTACCAACCCGGGTCTGAACATCGACCTGAATTCCTTCAAGAAGGTCAGAGTTAGGATCGAGAACCAAACGCCCGGGACCCACGGCACCATCTACTTCAAGACCGTGGCCCATCCCACTTACGTTGGCACGACGTTCGCCGTGCCGGCGCACGAGGCGGCGTTTCGTTGGGTCACCGTCGATTTGTCGGCGAGCCCACATTGGTGGGGGCGTCTCGACCAGCTGCGCATTGATCCCGCGGGCAACACGGGTTCCTTCCGCATCGATTCGATCGAGCTCTTGCCGAAGGACGCGCTGCTGTTGGTCGGCGAGGCCTGTGTCGAGCACCGGCAATGTTCGACCGGGCACTGTGTCGACGGGGTGTGCTGCGATACACGGTGCGGCGACGGCAGCGGCGATGACTGCCAGGCCTGCGGCGTCGCTGCCGGCGGGAGTGCGGACGGAGCCTGCGGTCCGAGAGGCAGCGGCATGTCGTGCAACGACGGCCTGTTCTGCACGGTTGCCGACACCTGCAGCGGCAGCGCCTGCATCGGTCAGGCCCGCGCGTGTGTGGTCGGGATCTCCTGTCGGACCGGGGCCTGCGACGAGGGTCTCGATCAATGCACCGGCGAGCCGGTCGCGGACGGCGCGTTCTGTGACGACGACCGGTACTGCACGGTGACCGACACCTGCATCGCCGGCGAATGCGTGGGCGCGGGAGAGCCGTGTCCGGGCGCGGATGGCGACGCTGACTGTTCGGAGTCGTGCGACGAGGCGTCGGATGCCTGCACCCTGATCGACGGCGGCTCGACCTGCGATGACGGCGACCCCTGTACGCAGTCGGATGAATGCCAGCTCGGCGCCTGCCTCGGAGCGGTGCGCGCCTGTGTCGCCTTGGATGATTGCCACGAGGATGGCAGCTGCAGCTCGGAGACCGGAGAGTGCTCGGTTCCGGCGAAGCCTGACGGTACGACATGCGCCGCGACGAGCGCGTCAGGGGTATGCTCGAACGGCTCGTGTGTGGCCACGAGCTCGCCGGCGGGAGGGGACGGCGACTCGGTTCCAGCTCCGAGCGGCAACCGAGCGGCTGACGGTTGCGCGTGTGCGGGCACGACTCTCGACCGGGATGCTGGCGTCGCGCTCGCGGCTCTCGTGCGTGCCCTGGGGAGGCGACGCCGGCGGGCTCGGTCTCCCGGCGCTCAGCCGTCCGACTTCTTCGCCTCGAGCGCTTCGATCAGGAACGGGAAGGGATCTTCGGAGTTGGTGTAGTTGTTGCCGCGGTAGCACGAGAAGTGCAGGTGCGGCGCGGTGCCGCGGGCGTTGCCGGAGTCGCCGAGCGTGCCGATCTGGGTGCCGGCCTTGACCTGCGCGCCCTCCTTCAACCCCGCGTTCACCGAGTCCAGGTGCGCGAGGTAGAAGGTCTCGTTGCCGCGGCGAATCGCCACCCGCCGGCCGCCGTTGCCGATGTCGTTCTTGACCACCCGGACCAAGGTGCCGGAGACCGGGGCGACGAGCGGCGTGCCGCGCGGCGCGAACACGTCGACGCCGTGATGCCCCTCGGCGTGGTTGATGCCCGCGGTGAGGTAGTAGTCGGAGTTGTGCTCCGGGTGATCGAAGCTCTTCCAGTCGTGGTCGTAGCCGATGTTGAAGCGACCCCCCGTGACCGGGAAGGCCTCGAGGTGGAAGCCGGCGCCGATGCCCGCTGGCGCCGCGGTCGCGGCCGGGAGGCTCACCCGCGCGGCGGCCACGAAGTCCTCGGGGTCGACGGCGCGGTCGATCACGTCGCCGCGGGCGTCGACGGCGTCGCCGACCCTCGGCCCGGGGCGCGGGAAGCGCACGTCCATCTCGTGCCGATCCAGGGCGAGGAGCTTCTCGGTGCGCCGGCCCGGGTCGACGGTGCCGTCCGCCTTCTTCATGAAGCGCTTCTGGAACGACTCGACGGCGTTGACGCTGGCCTCGTTCATGACCCCGGGCGTGAAGTCGTCGAAGTCGAGCACGCCGTGGTGCACCAGGCGCAGCTGCACCGCGAACACGTCCGCGGAGCGCTGCTCGGTCTTCGTCGAGACCCGGCCGATGGGCCCCGAGAGCCCGAGATCGTGGATCTGCGGCTGCGGCGACACCCGCTTCAGCTGGTGGTGGGTCTCGGCGCCGACGTCGATGCGCCCGTCGCTGCCGTGGGTGTAGGTCTTCTGGAACAGCAGGATCGCGACCAGCGTCGGGTCGGCGCGGTTCTTCGGATCGATGCTGCCGAGGGTGAAGCGCCCCGGCACCAGCAGGCCCTGCGTGACCAACGCTTGCTGCACCCGCGCCACGTCCTTGGGGTCGTTCTTGCCGCCGCGCCCGACCGAGGCGTCGAGGCGCATCGCCGGCGACTGCGCCAGGGTCTCGTGGGTCTTGGCGCGCGGGTCGGCGCGGCCGTCGCGCGCCTTGGTGCGCTGGCGTTGGAACAGCGCCAACGCGTCGGCGGTCGCCGCGTCGAGGCTCTTGTGGCTCGGGTCGAAGAACGGCAGGTACGGCCGGCCGGTGTCGGGGTTGATCTGCAGGAACAGGCGCCACCGCACCCACTCGACGTCCTGCGGCCGGTTCGAGCACCCCGGGCCGACCGGGGCGGTCAGGGTGTAGGTCGCCCGCGCGATGCCGCGCACCGAGGTGTCGCCGCTCTTCGTGATCTGCCGCCCGCTCTGGGGCGGCGCCGGGCTCGGGATCGGCGCCGGCGCCGAGGCGCGCTGCACGAAGCTCGGGACCACCACGTCGCCGGGGGCGGCCGGGGTGCCGGCGGCCGCGGGGGTCTCGGCCGCGACCGGGGAGGTGGTGTGGGAGGCCGCGGGCTCAACTCGAGGTGTCGATTTTATCCTATTCATGAACGGCTCCCGACCCGCAGCTCCCCATATTATCGTTATCGCCGTTTCCGGCCTAGCGTTGCGTGAGGTGATCGCGCGCCAACAGCTCGGCGATCTGCACCGCGTTCGACGCCGCGCCCTTGCGCAGGTTGTCGGCCACGCACCAGAACGCCAACGAATTCGGGGCGGAGGAGTCCTGGCGGATCCGGCCGACGAAGGTGGCGTCGGAGCCGTCGACGTCGAGCTGCGTCGGATAGAGGGTCTCGTTCGGATCGTCCATCAGCATCACGCCCGGCGCCTTCGTGAGCAAGTCGCGCGCCGCCGCCGGCGACAGCGGCCGCTCGAACTCCGCCACCACCGCCTCGGCGTGACCGTTGAACACCGGCACCCGCACGCAGGTGGCGACGACGCCGACCGCGGGCAGGTGCATGATCTTGCGGGTCTCGAAGAGCATCTTGTGCTCCTCCTTCGTGAACCCGTCCTCCAAGAACACGTCGATGTGCGGCACGCAGTTGAAGGCGATGCGCTTCGGGAACACCTCCACCTGCGCCTCGCGCTGGCTGAAGAGCGCCGTGACCTGGCTCGAGAGCTCGTCCATCGCTCTCTTGCCCTTGCCGGACACCGCCTGGTAGGTCGCGACGACGACGCGCTTCAAGCCCGCGGCCTGGTGCAGCGGGTTCAAGGCCACCACCATCTGGATCGTCGAGCAGTTGGGGTTGGCGATGATGCCTCGGCCTTTGTAGAGCCCGACGTCCGCGGGGTTCACCTCCGGCACCACCAGCGGCACCGCGTCGTCCATGCGCCACGCCGAGCTGTTGTCGATCACCACCGCGCCGGCCTTGGCGGCGAGCGGCGCGAGCTCACGACTCGCGGCGCCGCCGGCAGACATCAACACGATCTCGACACCGGCGAACGACGCCGCGCTGGCCTTTTGCACCGTCAGCTCGTCGCCGGCGAAGCGCAGCTTCTCGCCCGCGCTCCTCTCGGAGGCGAGCGGCACCAGGCTCGAGACCGGAAAGCCGCGCTCCTCGAGCACGGCGAGCATCTCTCTGCCGACGAGCCCGGTGGCGCCGACGACCGCGACCTTGAACGACTTTGCCATGCGAAGCGCTCCTTGCCGCGGTGAGCGTAGCAAATGCGCGCGGCCTCGCGAAGGACTTCCTGCGCGCCGCCGCTCTTGCGCGGCTGCGGCTTTGTGCGTAGGACCGTCTCATGATGACCCTGAATCGCTCCGTCGCCACCGCGGGGCTGGACGATCCGACGAAGCAATGGATGCAGCGCCTGGTTACGGTGCAGGACCACCCCGAGTGGGGCGTCAGTCGGGTGCTGCGTTGGTTCCCGGCCGAGGGCAACGAGCCCGAGCGGCTGCGGGTGATGCCCGAAGGTCACCGCCAGCCACAGCTGGTGCGCGCCGACGCCGTCGCGGTCGTGACCCGCCGCTCATGAGGCGTCGTTGAGCGCGCGCAGGTAGGCCTCGGCTTCGGCGAGGGTCTGGAGGCGGGGGCACTCCGGCAGGCTCTGCAAGAACACCGGGCCGTAGCTCCGGGACAACAGGCGGCGGTCGAGGACCGCGACCAGGCCGCGATCGGTCTTGCGCCGGATCAGGCGGCCAAAGCCCTGCCGCAAGAGCAGCGCCGCCTGCGGGACCTGATAGGTCGAGAACGGATCTTCGCCGCGCGCGCGCAGCAGCTCGAGGCGGGCGGCGGTGACCGGATCGGAGGGCGACGCGAACGGCAGCTTGTCGATGATCACCAGGCGCAGCGCCTGCCCGGGCACGTCCACCCCCTGCCAGAAGCTCATCGTCGCGACCAACACCGCGTCGCCGTTCTTGCGGAAGCGCTCGACGAGGAGGGTGCGCGGCATCTCCCCCTGCGTCAGCACCTCGAGGTCGGTCTGGGCGGCCACGGCGTCGCGCATCACCGGCAGCATGCGGTGGCTGGTGCAGAGAATGAAGGCGCCGCCCTGCGCCGCGGCCACCAGCGCCACCGCGCGCCCGCTCGCCAACGACGCGAAGTCGGGCTGGTCGGGGTCACAGAGGTCGTTCGGCAGGTAGAGGCGGGCGTTGTTCTGGTAGTCGAAGGGCGAGCCGAGCGCGAGCTCCTCGACGTCGTCGAGGCCGGTGAGTCCCAGTCGACGGCGGAAGTGGGCGAAGCTCTTCTGGACCGTCAAGGTCGCCGACAGGAACACCGCGGCCATCGACTGGAACAAGGCGGCGAGGATCGTCGACACCTCCATCGGTCGTGCCACCACCGAGCGGTTGCGGCCGGAGAGCTCGCCGAAGCGGACGAAGTGGTCGCTGTCGTCCTTCAACGCCGCCGGGATCTCGGAGACCAACGACGGCCGGGTCGGCAAGTCGAGCAGGAAGGAGAGCTCGGCGGCGAGGGTCGCGGCGCGGCGGGCCAACGCCGGCGCCTCGGGCGCGCGGCTCGCGGCGAGCTCGGCCTCGAGGCGCTCCAACGCCTGGTCGGTGGCGGTGAACGCCTCGTGCACCAGCGGCGTCTCGCCGATCTTCACCAACAGCGTCCGCGCCTGGGTGAGCGGCAAGCGCTCGAAGAGCGCCGTCGCCTGGGCGCGGACCGCGTCGACCGCGGGCCGCAGGCGCTGCACCTCGGCCGCGTCCTCGGTGGCGCGAAAGACGTCGCGGCACAGATCTTCGACGCGGCGCGACGAGGCCTGGACGCCGAAGTGCTGCGACGCGATCTCGTCGAGGTCGTGGGCCTCGTCGAAGATCACCAGATCGTGCGGCGGCAACAACAGCAGGCTCTGGTCGCCGGTGCGCTGCCGCAGGCTCAGATCGGCGAGGTAGAGGTGGTGGTTGACGATCACCAGCGGCACGCTCATCGCCCGGCGCCGCATCGTGGTCACGAAGCAGCGCTCGTAGCTGTCGCACTTGCGGCCCAGGCACTGCTCGCTGGTCGCCGAAAGCTCGCGCCACAACGTCGAGTCGTCTCTGAGCAGCGCCAGCTCGGCGCGGTCGCCGTCCGCGGTCGTCTCCCGCCACTCGCAGATCTCCTGGTAGCTCGAGACCTCCGCCGCCGACGGCAACAGCGGTGCCTGCGCGAAGCGATCGGCGCGATACAGGCACAGGTAGTTGGTGCGCCCCTTCAGCACCTGGACCGGGATGCTGCCGCCGGTCGCCCGCTCGAGGTCAGGCAGATCCTTGCCGACGATCTGCTCCTGGAGGTTCTTGGTGCCGGTCGAGACCACGACCTTGAGGCCGGAGAGCACCGCCGGCGCCAGATAGCTGAGGGTCTTGCCGATGCCGGTCCCGGCCTCGGCGACGAGCTTGGCGCGGCGGCAGAGCGCCCGGCTGACGGCGCGGGCGAGCGCCACCTGCTCGGCGCGCACCTCGAAGCCCGGGAGGTGGGTCGCGAGCGGGCCGCGGTCGGCGAAGAAGCGCGCGATCTTGGACTCGAGCATGGGCGCTACAACCGAAACTCTTCGGGCGGCGGCCGCAAGGGGCGACGCCGGGGCGGGAACATCGGCCGCGGCTGATCCCCGCGGTGGATGGTCGGGGTGGCCGCCGGCGGCAGGGCCCGCGACACCGGCACCGGCGTGAAGGTGCAGACGAGCAACAAGAACGCCAACAGGCCGGCGAGCTTTTGGCGCCGACTGACCGGGACGCGCTCGTCTTGGACCGGCGGGTGTCGCAAGCCCAGCATGTAGAGCAGCATCGCCCACAGGGCCCACACCGCGCCGTGCTCGATGCCCTGCTCGATTGCCAGGTAGATGCCGAGCGCGAGCAAGAGCGCCGCGGTCACCCGCGACAGGCGCTCGTGCCGGCGGCCGAAGAGCGCGTAGGCGACGTGGCCGCCGTCGAGCTGCGCCGCCGGGATCAGGTTCAGCGAGGTCTGGAACAGCCCGACCCAGCCGGCGAGCGCCACCGGGTGCAGCTTCAAGATCTCGGCGTCGGGCGCGAACAGCGCCTTCAGGCCGGCGAACAGCAGCGACGAGCCGAACACGAAGTCGCTCGCCGCCAGCTGGTCGAGGTCGGCGGCGGCCGAGCGCGACAGCCCCCAGGCGAGAAGCGGCAGCGCCAAGAGCATGCCGGCGAAGGGCCCGGCGACCGCGACCTTCAGCAACGCCGGGCGATCGTGCGGCAGCGAGCGCATCAGAATGATCGCCCCGAGGGTGCCGAACAGGGTCGGCGCCGGGATGAAGTAGGGCAGCGACAGATCGACGCCCAAGCGGCGCGCCATCACCGTGTGGCCGAGCTCGTGCGCCAAGAGCACCGCCATCAGCGCCACCGCGAACGGCAGGCCGTGCAACAGCAGCAGCGGCTCGAGCCTCAAGATCTCGAGCACCTCGCTGAGGCTGCCGGCGTAGAGCGTCGGCACGACGCTCGCGAGCACCGCGGAGCAGAAGGTCAGGACGAACAACGTCAGGTGCAGCCACCAGCGCGGCGGATGGGTCACCGGCTCGCGGCGCGGCCGCGGCGGCGGGGGCAGGCGGGGTGGCTCGTAGACGTCGATTCCCACCACTAGCCTCGCGGCGCCTCCGGCGTCGGCTCGTAGAGGCGGATGGCGCGGTCGATGATGGTCAGCACCGTCAGGGTCTTCTCGACCTCGCCGTTTTTGTCGAAGCGCATCTTGCCGGTGATGCCCTCGTAGGCCGGCATCTTCAGCAGGCTCTCTTGGAACGCCTTGCGGCCGGCGGGCTTGGCGTTCTGCAGGACGAAGCGCACCAGGCCGGCGGTGTCGAAGGCCTGCGCCTCTCCGAGCTGCGGCTCGGCGCCGGTGGCGTCGCGGAAGCCGGTCACGAAGTCCAACACCCGAGGGTTCGGCGAGTCGGGGTAGTAGGCGTCGACGAACACCGCGTGCTCGCAGTGGTCCTCGCAGCTCTCGACGGTCTGCGGGCTGTTCCAGGTGCTGGCGCCGAGCAGCTGGGTCGCGGCGATCTCCTTGCGGTTCATCGCCTTCTTGATCTTCTCCAGCATCTTCGGGTCGCGGGTGAGGACGATGTCCTCGAAGGCCAGCGCCGGGGCGATGAGGCCGATGTTCTTGCTGCCGTCGGGGATCACGATGGCGTCGAAGTCGACGATCGGCGGCAGGGTCTTCTCGAACTTCTCCAGCGCCTGCGCCTGCCGGTGGGTCGGGAGCTTCAGCGCCTTCAGCTCTTTGATCTTGTCGCGGTAGTCGGCGCGCGCGTACAGGTAGTAGCGGCCGACGAGCTTCTTCACCGGCTCCTGGAAGCTGGTGGCGTCGTGCTCGTAGCCTTCGGCGCCGCGGATCTCGCCGCCCCTCTTGGTCGCCTCGTCCCAGAAGCTGGTGATGAACTCCTCACCGTAGGCGGAGCGCGGGTAGAGGAGCGCGAAGCTCTTGAGCTTCAGTTGATCGATCGCCACCCGCGCCAGCTCTTGCGCCTGCGCCTTCACGGTGAGCGCGGTGCGGAACACCCAGTCGCCGAGCTCCGGCAAGCCGGCGCGGTGCGACAGCGCGATGATCGGCACCGAGAGCTCCTCGGCCTTGAGCGCCGCCGCCAGCGCCTCGTTGGAGAACAAGGGGCCGATGACGGCGATGGCGTTGTTGTCGAGCACCAGATCTTCGACCGCCTTCGCGGCGACCGCCGGCTCGCCGGCGGTGTCCTTGACCACGACCTTGATCGTGGGCGTCGACGCGAACGCGAGCTTGATCGCCTTCAACGAGCGCTCGCCGTACTGCTGGTACTTGCCCGACAGCGGCAGCACCACGCCGACGGTCGTCGGCTCGACCTTGAAGCGCGCCTTGAGCTTGCCCAAGAAGTCGCGCGCCGGCGCGCCGTAGGGGCTGTCGCCGAACTTGGCGGCGACGAGCTTCAGCATGGCCTCGGAGCGGTCGTAGGCGCGGGTGTGGTAGTAGATCTTCGCGAGCTTGAACGCCAGCGCCGGCAACAGCGGCGCGAAGCGCGCCTGCGACTGGACGTCGCTCCATAGGGCCTCGGCGTCCTTGAACGGCAAGGCGGTCGCGAGGATGTCGAAGGCCTCGGTGTTGGCGGTGGCGCGGGTGTCGGCGGCCACCTGGGTCGCGGCCGAGAGCTCGACGTACACCTCGAGGGCCTCCCGGAACCGTCCGGCCTGCGAAAGCGCGTCGCCGAGCGCCAGGCCCAAGCGCGCCTGGTCAACGGGGAGCCTCGCGGCGCCGTACAGGGCGCGCAGCATGTTGGCGGCGTCGGCGAAGCGCTCGACGTTCAACAGCAAGAGCGCGTAGTGCTCGCGCACCGCCGCGGCGTTCTCGAAGCTCGGGCGGTAGAACAAGAGCTTCTCGTAGAGCAGCACCGCCTGCTCGGTGTCGCCTTGGGTCTCGGCAGCCTCGGCGCGCGCCTTGAAGATCTCCGCGGCGGCGAGCGTCCCCGGGTAGGTGTCGACGATCAGGTCACGCTTCTTCTCGGCGCCGGCCTTGTCGCTGGCCTCGAGCCCGTCGGCCTCGGCGGCCAGGGCCTTCGCCGCCTGCTCGTCTCCTTCTTTGGCCGGCGGCGGCGCGGCGACGGTCTGGCCGGTCAAGCTCTTCGGGGCCGGGACCGGCGGCGGCGTCGGCTTGCACCCCGAGGCGAGCGCGAGCGCGGCAGCGCAGGTGACGACAGCGGGGCCGGGGCGGCGGTACGGCGAGAGGTTCGGCATGGCGCCCGACTTATAGGCAGCGGCTGGGGGGGGAGACAAGTCGCCAGACGGCCCGAGGTTGCGAATCGCGATGCGACCGGCTAGGTTCTAGAGCCTACGATGTTGTCCCTTCTCCTCGTGACCGGGAATCTGTGCGTGCCGGCGGCCGTCGATGCGAAGCCCGGGGTGGCGGTCGATCCCGCCGCCGTCGAAGAGCAAGAGGTCACGTTCGCCGACGAGGAGCCGGTGGCCAAAGCCCCGGGCGCGACCATCGGCAGCGTCGAGGTCGACAAGACGCGGTGGCTGACGGTGCTGGCGCTCCTCGGGTTCGCGCTGATCCTGTGGAACGTCAGCTGGACCGGAAGGGGAGGGGGCAGCGCTCGACTGGGATCGGGCTTCGGCCGCGACCGAAAAGGTCGCGTGGGGCCCACCTGAGAAGGCGAGTGTGATGACGATGGCAGCGCGGTGCTCGTTTGCGAGGGCGGCGGCGGTCGGACTGGTGCTCGGCGTCGCGAGCCCGGCCTTCGCGGTCAAGTACATGACGATCGGCGAGGCGGTCGGGACCTTCATCCCCAAGGGCACGAAGGTCTTCAAGGTGACGAAGAGCGTCGAGCCCGAGCTGCGGGCGCGGATCGTGCGGGACTACGGCTGGGAGCCGGCCGAGCCCCAGTACGAGTTCTACGTCGGCAGAGACGGCGGCGGCCAACCGCTCGCCTACGTCTTCGTGGTCCCCGAGGTCTTCAACACCTGCTTCCACAAGTACGCCGTCGGCATGAAGCAGGACGGCGAGGTGATCGAGACCGTGATCGTCGAGCTCTCGTGCCCGCGCGCCTTCCCGGTCAACCGCAAGAGCTTCCTGACGCAGTTCAAGGCCAAACGCCACACCGACGCCCTGACCACCAAGCTCGACGTCGACGCGGTCACCGGCGCGACCCTGTCCTCGGAGGCGACCGCCGAGGCGACCCGCAAGGCGGTGTCGCTGCACAACCTGTTCTTCGGCGGCGCGGCGCCGGTCAAGGCGGATCCGAAGATCCAGGCGGCGCGGGCCAAGGGCCTGGGCGCGATCAAGAAAGCGATCGAGACCGGGGAGACCCTCGACAAACAAGGCCAAGGAGGCGGCGCGCAGCTGCCACCCGAATCCAAGTGACGCTGCCGATTGTCGGACAAGGCGAGCCGTATCGGCCGAACCGCAAGACCGGCCTGCGACAGGTGCGGCGCGCGGTGCAGCTCCTGGCGTTGGCGCTGTGGCTGGCGTTGTTCCTCGTGACCCGGCACCAGGCGCAGGCCGTGCTGCCGCCGGATCTCTTCTTGTTCACCGATCCGCTCGTGGCGTTGATCACGATGGCCGCGTCGCAGGTGCTGGTCCCGGCGATGGCGGCGTCGTTGGTGCTGGTGGTTTTGACCTTGGCGCTCGGCCGGGTCTTCTGTGGTTGGCTCTGTCCGCTCGGGACGCTCTTCGACCTCGCCGCGAAGATCATGCGCCCGGATCCGAACCGCCTGTCGGCGCGCAGTCACGCCCGGATGCAGCGCTGGAAGTACCTGGTGCTGGTGGTGATGGTGGCGGCGGCGCTGGTCTCGGCGCAGTGGGTGTACCTGCTCGACCCGCTGGTGCTGCTGTTTCGCGGCGTCGCCGCCGGTCTCTACCCGCTGGTGACCGTGGCGCTGCCGCCGGCGCTTACCGGCGAGAAGCTGAAGATGACCTATCACGGCGTCGCGTTCTTGCCGACGACGCTCTTGGTCATCGTCCTGATGCTGACCGCGATCACGCCGCGCTTCTACTGCCGCTACCTCTGTCCACTCGGGGCGCTCTACGGCCTGTTGTCGCGGCGGCCGTGGTTGCGGCGTCGGGTCGACGGCTGTGACGCCTGCACCGTGGTCAAGACCGGGATGCAGTGCGTCGACGGCTGTCGGATGGGCGCGGTGCGAAAGCCCCCCTACACCCAGAACCACGAGTGCATCCGCTGCTTTGCCGGGCGGTCGTTCTGTCACGCCGAGGCCATCCACTTCGACTGGACCGCGCCGACCTTGACCCGGCGCGACGACGTCTTGGACCTCGGCCGCCGGCGCTTCGTGGTCAGCGGCGCGCTCGGGGCCGGACTGGCGCCGCTCGCGGTGTTCTCCGCCTATCACCGCGCGAGCCCGAAGGAGATCATCCGCCCGCCGCGGGTGCTTGACGAAGAGACCTTCACCGCGGCGTGCGTGCGTTGCGCGATGTGCGTGCAGTCGTGTCCGACGCAGACGCTGCAGCTCGTGCACCTCGAGGCCGGGGTCGCCGGCTTCTGGACCCCGGCCATCACCCCGACGGTGAACGGCTGCATCGCCGACTGCAACGCCTGCAGCGTCGTCTGCCCCACCGCCGCCATCCCCAAGTTCGGGAAGAGTGAGGCCGACAAGTGGGCGGTGAAGATGGGGACGGTGATCCTCGAGAAGAACCGCTGCATCAGCTACGTCGACAACCTGGCGTGCGGCAAGTGCCTCGACATCTGCCCGACCAAGGCCTTCGTCATCGAGACCAAGACCGCGGCGCGGCCGCGGCGCCCGGCGGCGGTCGACTACGAGCGTTGCGTCGGTTGCGGCCTGTGTGAGCTGGCGTGCGCCAAGATCGTCTTCGGCACTCCGGCGCTCATCACCTTCTCGCACGGTCGCGGCCAGCCGACCGCGCTGGCGTCCGCGCCGACCGAGGGTTATCTGGTGCCGGAGCGCGACTGAGCGCCGCCGGCGGCTACTGTTGCCCGCCACGCGGAAGTCTATCTCGGCACCGCAGGCCCGGATCGCGGCTCGTGAAAGAGAGTGATGCGGCGATGAGAAGAGGGTTGTTGTTGGCGGTCGTCGGTCTCTCGGCGACCCGCTGCGGGGGGTGCGGCGGTGACCGGTGCGGCGGCTTCGACTGCGACACGCTCGCGGGCGTCGACTTTCGCGCCGAGATGCGTTTGTGGGTGCAGGAGATCAGCGCCCGGGCGCGCGCCGCCAACGGCGCCTTCTTGGTGGTGCCGCAAAATGGCCAGGAGCTCCTGAGCCTCGATGGCGAGGCGGGTGGACCCCCGGCGGCGGCCTACGGCGCGGCCATCGACGGCGTCGGTCGCGAGGATCTGTTCTACGGCTACGCCGGCGACGACGTGGCGACGGGCGCCGCCGAGACGGCGTACCTGCAAGGCTTCCTCGACTTGGCAGAGGCGAACGGCGTCGAGGCGTTGGTCACCGACTACTGTTCGACGCCGAGCAAGATGGACGACTCGTATGTCCGGAACGACGCCCGCGGCTACATCTCCTTCGCCGCCGATCACCGTGAGCTCGACGACCTCCCGAGCTACCCGGCCGAGCCCTTTCACGCCACCAACGACACCATCACCACGCTCGCCCAGGCACAGAACTTCCTCTACCTGCTCAACGCTTCGGCGTTCGGCTCTGCGGACGCGATGGTCACGGCGCTGGCGTCGACCCGCTACGACCTCTTGATCGTCGATGCTTACCACGACGGCACCGCGCCGCTCAGCGCTGCGCAGGTGCAGGCGCTCAAGTTGAAGGCGGGCGGCGGCGGTCGTCTGGTCATCGCCTACATGTCGATCGGTGAGGCGGAGGACTATCGGTACTACTGGCAGAGCGCCTGGCGCGACGACCGGCCCGATTGGCTCGGCGCGGAGAACCCCGACTGGCCCGGCAACTACAAGGTCGAGTACTGGGCGCCGGGCTGGAAGGCGCTGATCGCCGGCGACGGTGGGTACCTGGACCGGATCCTCGCCGCCGGCTTCGACGGGATCTATCTCGACCTCATCGACGCGTTCGAGCACTTCGAGGAGATCAGCGCGCCATGAAGATCGTCGTGACCGATGGCGCCGGATTCATCGGCAGTCACATCGGCGAGAGCTCTCACGATCGCGACCGGTCGAGCTAGCAAACCGGCCGAAGGCGCGGTCGGCGCGCCATCACGAGTCGGGGCCAGAACGACGGAGCGCCGGCCCACCCCCATTGGAGCAGACCGGCGCTCGAGTCTCGAATCCTACGCTCGTCTACTCGCAGGCCGCGGCGTAGAAGTGGCCGAGGATCTCGTGGGCGCCGGGGGCGAGCGCCTCGCGACCGAACAGGCACAGCCCCTCGCCGACGGTGACGGTGGCGGCGGGGTCGGCGCTGGTCCCGGCCGACAGCGCGCCGGCGACGACCTTGATGCCGTCGCCGTTCAGGCTCTCGGGCGTCGGCGCCGCGAACGGGGTCAGCTGGGCGACGCCGGCGGCTCCCGGGGTGAGGTCGATGGAGTAGGTCTGGTCGCGGGCGAAGCTCGGCGCCGGCTCACCCGCCGGATCGTTGAATTGGTCGAGGTAGCCGAGGTTCAGGTACACGTCGAGGGCGACGCCCGGGTCGAAGCTGAAGGTCGGCCAGCCGTCGACGATGGTCGTGGTCTGGTCGAGCATGCGGCCGAGGCCGGCGTTGAGGTCGAGCGCCGCGATCACGACGCTGCCGTGGCGGACGCTGCTCTGGCTGTCGCCGAAGCCGACGCCGGAGAGCAGCAGGCCCTCGACGCCTTCCTGCAACACCGCCTGGAAGTTGAGCCCGGCGAGGTCGACGATGAAGTCGCCGCTGCGGTCGCCGAAGTCGAAGACCTCGGCGAAGGGCACGGTGATCTGGGTGCGGTTCACGTCCACCGCGACCGTGAGCTTCTGCTCGAGGGCCTGGACCCGCAGCGACAGCAGCGGATCGGCGGCGGCGCTCTTGACGTCGAGGTGATGGGTGACGACGGTCGGGGGCGGGCAGATCTCGTTGCCGTCCGGGTCGATGTCACAGGGGACGTAGACCTCGTCGGTGTACTCGCCGCCGATGTTCAGGTCTTGGAGGATGGAGACGGCGGCCGACAGATCCTGCTCGCCGTTCTTCGTCAACGAGAAGCGCAGCACCCCGGCGAACGCCGCCGGCAGCCCGGGGGCGTCTTCACCGAGGACGCTCGCCAGGTGGTTCAACGCTTCTTTGCTCGCGGCGAGGTCGACGTCGAACGCGATCGAGTTGGTCCGGAGGTGGAAGTCGATCGGGTTGGCGCGCGCCGGGCCGACCATCAACTCGAGGTCGAGGTTGTGGTCGCCGTCGAGCACCGTGACCTTGACGCGGATCTCCATCGCGTCGAGCTTCGCCATGCAGTCGTTGAAGTCGGTCTCGGAGCGCGTCATGCAATCGAGCCGGTCTTGTGTCTCGCCCTCGAGACAGTCGGGCGACGGCGTGCCATACGCGTCACAGCCCCAGCTGATCTCGGTGCACGCCTGGGTCGCCTCGTCGCGGAGCTTCGGGCACACCGTGCTCGCCTTGATGCGGAACAACGCCCAGTCGGAGCCGGTCTCTTCGACGTTGGCGTCGGCAAACACGTACTCCTCGAGGACGCGGCGCACCTCTTCGGCGGCTTCGTCCGCGGTGGCGCCTGGCCCGCCCGCGTCGGGACTGGTTTGCGCCGACTGGCTCACTCCCGGCCACGGCGCCGGCGGCGCCGGCGGCGGGCTGATGCGATTCTGCATGTTGGTGACCGTGTCGGAACCCCTGGTCAGCCCCTCGACCGACTGCATCGACGCCACGAACTCCAGCGACGCGCCGAAGTCGCGGATCAATGACGTCGCCAACTCTGTGGATTGACTACGGATTTCGGTGATGCTCGCGGACTCGTCGTTGTTGCATCCGACCGTGAAACTTCCGAGCAGCAGGGTAACGAGGAGCAAACTGGATCTGTTCTTCATCGTCTTCCTCCCATTCAAGGGTTCGTTGAAATCAGCCCCATGTTGAACCGGTAGTGGCCGCAGATCTAAGCAAACTCTGTGCCACTCGACTCTACATATTATTCAGGCAACTTCGACACCGCCGGGGTGTGAAAAAGGGCGCCGGGCTGACAAAGGTGGCGGGAGTGTGCGGGAGATCACTCCGCCTGCAGCGCCTCGAGGGTGGGTTGTTTGGCGCTCCACCACGCGGGGTAGAGGCCGGCGACGACGCTCGCGGCGCTGACCCCGAGGAAGACGAACACGTAGGTGGACTCGGGCAACACCCACGGCAGGCGCCAGCCGATCGACGCCAGGAGGATGGTGCGCAAGAAGACCATGCCGCACAGGGCGCCCTGCAGCGTGCCGAAGAAGGCGGCGGCGGCGCCGATGAAGCCGGCCTCGCTCAAGACAATGTGAATGACCTGCAAGGGGGTGGTGCCGACCGCGCGCATCACCCCGACCTCCTGGGTGCGATCGAGCACCGCGGCGATGAGGGTCGTGCCGACCCCGAGGACGGCGATGAACAGCGTCAACAACTGCAGGAGGTCGAGCAGCGCGAAGATCTGCTCGATGAGCTCCTGCGCCTCGGCCTTGAACTCCCGGTTGGTCAGCACGAACAGGTCGTACTTGGCGCCCCACTGCCGCCGGATCTGCTGCTGCACCGCCGCCGGATCGACCCCGGGCTTCAAGAACAGCTCGAACGAATCGACCAACGGGTCGGCGAACAGCTTCACGTAGGGCGCCCGGTCGATGAGCAGCACGCCCTGGTCGCTGGTGAAGTCGACCACCACCGCCTCGACCTCGAAGGTCGCCGGCCCCGACGGGGTGGGGAGGGTCAACCGGTCGCCGGGGTGGAAGTTGTCGCGCCCGGCGAGGTTCTCGCTGACGAACACGCCGGCGCCGCGGGCGACCGGGCCGTCGCGCGACACCGCGCCCTCGACGACGAGCGGCGTCGAGCGCGCCTCGTAGCCGCGCATCTGGGTGGAGATCAGCTTCAACGGCCGGCCGCGGAAGTCGAAGTCCGCGATCCGCACCAAGAACACCTCGTCGACGCCGTCGATCCGGCCGAGCTCTTGGCCGAGCGCCGGATCGAGAGGGGTGTTGTGGGTCATCGCCATCTTCGAGCCCGAGGTGACGAAGACGTCCGCGGGCACTGCGCTCGCGAGCCAGCGCTGGTTCGCCTCCTTGAACGAGGTCGCGTAGGTGGCGACGGTGATCACGGTCGCCACCCCGGCGACCAGCGACGCGACGTTGAGCGCCGCCCGCCGGCGATCGCGCACCACGTGATCGAGGGCGACGACGTGCTCCGCCCACAGCCGGCGCCCGCAGGCGCGGCGCAGCACCTGTGCCAAGCCGGAGACGATCACCGGGGCGAAGAACACCGAGCCGCCGAGCATCGAGGCGAACGCGCCGTAGCCCACCGCGATGTTGGTGTGCGCCGCGGGTGACCAGGCGAGGCTCAAGCCGGCGACGAAGAACAACCCGCCGAAGACCAGCGGCTTCCAGGGTCTGCCGGCGGCGAAGGTCTCCTCGACGCCACGCGTCAGCCCCGCCACCGGGGACTCGTTGGCGACGTGACGCGCCGGGCGCAACGCACCGAGGAGCGGGATGAGCAGGCCGACCCCGAGACCGGTCACGACGTGGCGCGGCAACAGCTGCACCTCGCTCACCTTCACGACGTCGTAGACGTCCGACACCGTGGTCGCGGTGGCCGCGAGGCCGTAGGTCGCGAACAGATAGCCGAGGCCGAGGCCGAGCGCGGTGGCGACCAGGCCGACCCCGGCCGCCTCGGCGAGCACCAGCGCGATCACGGCGCGCCGCGAGGTGCCGATGGCGCGCAGGATCGCGAGCTCGTTCTTGCGCTGCCGGACGCTGATCTCGATGGCGTTGTATGCCAGCAGGATCCCGACCCAGATCGCGAGCGCCGCCATCGTGAACAGCGCCTGCTCCAGGCCGGTCATCATCTGGTCGAGGCGCGCGCCGCGCCGCAGCGGGAAGTCGACGACGAAGGCGGGGCCGAGCTCGGCCTCGAGCGCGGCCTTGACGGTCTCGGGCTGCGCGTCCGCCGCCAGGCCGACGTCGACGCGGCTGACCCGATCGTCCATGCCGAGCGCCACCTGCGCCGCGTCCAGGTACATGATGACCACGTCGCCGCCGAAGGCGCGCGCCGGCCCCCGATCCTTGACGACGGCGCGGATCTCGAGCTCGTGCGCTCCGTCCGCGGCGGTGAGCGTGAAGCGGTCGCCCTTCTTCAGGCCGCGGCGCGTGGCGAAGCTCTCCGGGACCACCGCCGCGCTCCGGGAGTTCAAGAACGCGATCGGGTCGTCGATCACCTCCTGGTCGGCGCCCTCGGCCTCGATCTGGCGCAACGCGGCGTCGGCGAGGAAGTCGACGCCCAAGAGCAGGATCGGACCGCGGCCGGGCTCGATGAGCTGGCGCTCGAGGAGCGCGTCGACGTGCGCTACCCCCGGGGTCCCGAAGATGCGATCCGCGACCACCCGGTCGAGGCCGGACTCGCCGGCGGTCACGGTGAGCTGCGCCTTGCCGGCGATGGCCTCGAGCGAGCGGCGGTTGGCGGCGAGGATCTCGCCGGCCAAGAGGTCGACGGCGATGGTCACCGCGACCCCGAGGGCGACGCCGGTGAGCGTCAGCCCGGCGCGCACCGGGTGCTGCAGCCAGTGGCGCAACGACAGCCAACGCAACAGCGGCAGGATCATAGGGCCACTTGGCCGTCGCGCAGGGTCACGGTGCGGTCGCAGAGCCGCGCCACCTCGGGGTCGTGAGTGACGATGAACACCGTGCGCTGGCGCTCGTGTGCCAAGGCGAACAGCAGGCTGAGCACCTGGCCGCCGGTCGCCCGATCGAGGTTGCCGGTGGGCTCGTCGGCGAGAATGATCGCCGGATCGAGGACCAGGGCGCGGGCGATCGCCACCCGCTGCCGCTCGCCGCCGGAGAGCTGCGCCGGCCGATGCTGCACGCGATCCGCCAGACCGACGCGGGCCAAGAGCGTCGTCGCCAGGGTCTCGGCGGCGCGGGCGCCGCGCCGTGCCAGACGCGCCGGCAGCATCACGTTCTCCAGCGCGCTCAAGGTCGGCAACAGGTGGAAGAACTGGAAGATGAAGCCGAGGTGGTCGCGGCGAAAGCGGGTCAGGGTGGCGTCGGACGCGGTCGTCAGGTTGGTGCCGAGCACGACCACCTCGCCGGCGGTCGGCCGATCGAGGGCGCCGCAGATGTGCAGCAGCGTACTCTTTCCGGACCCCGACGGACCGACGATCGCGGTGGCGGTCCCGGCCCGAAGCGTCAACGTCACGCCGCGCAGCGCTTCGACGCGCCGCGCCCCGGCGTCGTAAACGCGCCGCACCTCGGTGAGCGCGATCGAGGTGGCCCCGGTCTCTGAAGGCATCCGCCTACCTTGCCGGGACTGGGACGACGGTGCAAGCCGACGGTTGTCTCCGGGGGTCGTGCGAGATACAACAGCGCCGCATCAGCCGAGGCCAATAGAATCGTGTCTACCTCTTTGTTGCTGTTCGTCGCCACCGCGGTCCTGTTCGACTTCTTGAACGGGTTTCACGACAGCTCCAACGTCGTCTCGACGATGATCTCGTCCCGGGCGCTGTCGCCGCGCCAGGCGCTCACCATCACCGCGATCGCCGAGTTCATCGGCCCGTTTGTCTTCGGGGTCGCGGTCGCGACCACCATCGGGCATCAGGTCCTGGCGCCGGACGTGCTCTCGATCGCGGTGATCTTCGCCGGGTTGGTGTCGGCGGTGCTCTGGAACCTGCTCACCTGGTACCTCGGCGTGCCGTCGAGCTCGTCGCACGCCTTGATCGGCGGGCTGTTGGGCGCCGCGATCTGCCGCAGCGCGCTGCGACAAGCGGGCGTCGGCCTCGACACCGTCAACGACGTGTGGCGGATCTTCGCGGTCGTCGAGACCAAGGGCCTGTTGAAGGTCGTCGCGGCGCTCTTGCTCTCGCCGCTCTTCGGGCTCGTGGCCGGCTTCGTCATCATGAAGCTGTTGCGCTTTTTTAGCCGTGGCGCCGGGCCGGGGATCAACGGCTTCTTCAAGCACGGTCAGGTGGCGACCGCGATCGGCCTGGCGTTGTCGCACGGCAGCAACGACGCCCAGAAGACCATGGGGGTCATCACCATGGGGCTCGTCGCCTCCGGGGCGCTCGCCAAGTTCGAGGTGCCGATCTGGGTCGTGGCGCTGTCGGCGCTCAGCATCTCGCTGGGGACGGCGTTCGGCGGCTGGCGGCTGATTCACACCCTCGGCGGCAAGTTCTACAAGATCCGGCCGGTGCACGGCTTTACGACCCAGCTCTCCGCGGCCGCGGTGATCCTCGGCGCGGCCATCGTCGGCGGGCCGGTGAGCACGACGCAGGTGGTGTCGAGCGCCATCATGGGGGCCGGCAGCGCCGAGCGGATCTCGAAGGTGCGCTGGCACGTCGGGATGCAGATCGCGCTCACCTGGATCGTGACGATTCCGTCGACCGCCGTCGTCGCGGCGTTGATCTACCTGGTCGTTGGGAGGTTCCTATGAGCTTCTTGTCGAGCTTCATGAAGCCGAAGCAGGACAACTTCGTGAAGTATCTGGTCGAGCAGGCGGAGCTGGACGTCAAGGGGCTCGAGGAGCTCGTCGCCTATATGAAGGAGGGCAACCCGGAGCACGCCGAGAAGGTCAACAAGACCGAGAAGGCCGCCGACGAGGTCCGCCGCCTGCTGGTGGACGAGCTCAACCGCACCTTCGTGACGCCCTTCGACCGCGAGGACATCTACTCGCTGTCGCGCGCCATCGACGACATCATCGACTACGCCCACACCACGGTGGAGGAGATGGCGGTGTTGACGGTGGCGCCGGACGCCCACCTCTTGAGGATGGCGCAGATCCTGCTCGAGGGCGCGATCGAGATCCACCACGCGATGCAGCGGATCGTGACCCACCCGGGGGTCGCCAACGATCACACCCGCCGGGCGAAGAGCGCCGAGAACCAGATGGAGAAGGCGTACCGCACCGCGCTCGCCGACCTCTTCAACGGCCCCGCCGACGGCGCCAACATCATCTGCATGATGAAGAAGCGCGAGATCTACCGCCACCTGTCGAACGCCGCCGACCGCGCCGACGAGGCCGCGAACGTCATCTCCGATATCGTCGTCAAGATGACCTGAGGCGGGCGCAGCCGCGCCGCGGGCCCGGGTACCTACGCCGTTACCGTTCACGGGGGACCGCCCGCCGCGAGAAGATCCTCGGCGAAAACAAGGCGTTGTGGCGCGGCTCTACGTCCCCCGTGAGCCCCACGCTCAGGACCGGCAAAGCCGGATCCTTCGCGTCTACGGCCAGTTACGAGAGCCACCGTGATGACAGCGTGAACGGTTACCCTACGCCTTCGCGGCGGTCGGGAGCGGCGAGCCGCCACCCTGTTCGATGCGCAGGCTGATCTCGGCGACCTCGCCCTGGAGGAGCTGGCGCAGACCGGCGAGGGCGTTGCGCACCGCGGGCGGCATCACCGGGCCGGACGCGCTCTGGCCGACGATCGTCATCGCCTTCGAGGTGAACGCGTGGACCTGGCGCTCGAGGATGTCCAGCTCCTGATAGGTGGCCATGTTCTGGTTGCGTTCCTTCGGGTCGACGACGCCGATCGCGACCCGGGTCTTGGCGATGCTCTCCAGCGCGGTGACCTTGGCGGTCTCGACCGCCTTCGCGGTGACCTGCTTGCCGAAGACCGCGGCGACGTCGCCCTCGAGGAGCATCACGATCTCAGAGGCGTGCCGCCCGGTGAGGCCGAGCTCCGCCGTCAGTTCCCGGGCGGGAAACTCCGGGCCGGCGCTCGCCGCCACTTGCTCACGCAGGCGGGAGAACGCGACTCGCAGCTCCCAGCCGGTCGCGGCGATGCTCTTCAGCATCCCCGGCTCCTCCGGCCACTGCCGGGTGGCGCGCAGCGCCAGGTTCTCGAGCATCGAAGCGGCCTCGCGGAAGGCCGCCGGCATCGGCGTCGGCGGCATGAGGCCGGCGGCGTAGGCCGCCTGCGCGACGTGGCCCGGCCAATAGGGATCGGTCGGCCTGAGGTCGCGGGCAAGATGCATCGCCTGGCCGAGATCGAGGGGCTTGTCGTCGTTCTTGCGGCAGGCGTCGATGAGCGCCTGGCCGTTGCCGCCCCCGAGTCGCTGCCAGAACTGCATCCCCTCCGGGGTGAGCGCGGTGACGGTGGTCAAGAGCCGCGGCCGTCGCGGCACCTCGAGCTCGGGAAACTCCCGGCCGAAGAACGCCGCGAGGAAGTCGCCGTAGAGCGGTGACGCCGGCCAGCGCTCGAGCAGATGGTTCGCGAGCTCGCGCGCCGTGAGCGGCGCGCCTTTGGCTTCGGCGGCGGCCACGATCTGTTTGTCGCCGGCGCCGCTCGTGAGGTCGAAGCCGAGGTCGGCGGTGTGGCGCAGCTGCAGGCGCGCCTGCCCGACGGGATCGGTCCCCGAGAACGAGCGCGCCACTGCCTCCTGCCATGCGGGGTGCAGCTCGTTGCTGTAGATCGAGCCCAGCGCCTGGCGGATCGAGGCCATCACCCGGCGAGCATCGCCCGACAGCGCCTGCTCGAGAGGCATCGGCGTGCGCGGGTCGGAGGCCGGCCCGTGGGCCTCGTGGCTCCGCTCCAGGGCGGCGACGACGGCCTGGTCGATGGCGTCGAGCTGCGCGAGGGGAAACCTGGCGGTCGCGTCACATTCGCCGGCCGCGCCGACCGCTTGCCGGAGGGCCGCGATGGTCGTGCGCAGATCTCTGAGCCTCGCCCACTCTCGCCGCGCCGTGAACACCGTGGCTTCCGCCGAGTCGACCGGAAGCTGTGCGCTCTTGAGCTGGTGGCACAGCTGCTCGAAGGTCCCCTGCAGCTGGGTGTGACGGTTCAGCCGCGTCCACGCCTCCTGGCTCTCGGCGCTGAGCTGCTTGAGGCTCTTGGTCGCGGCCTCGACCTCGTCTTCTTTTCTCGGCCGACCGGCGAGGAGCCGGGAGACTCGGCCGATGTCATCATCGGCGAGCTCGTGCAACCGGTCGCGGGCCGAAGCGGCCTTGGCGTTCGCCTGTTCGACGTCGGCGCTGAGCTTGGGGGTCTCGGTGCTCAGACGCTTGATCTCGTCCTGGGTGGCGCCGATCACGCTGGCGATGCTCTGGCCGATCTTCTTGGTCTCCATGACTCAGGTCTCCCCTTGGGCTTGCAGCTCGAGCGCGAGCGCGGCCTTGAGCGTTTCGGCTTCGGCGGCGCACAGGTCGGCGGCGCTCTCGTTGCCGAGCCCGTGGTAGCAGAGCGCCAAGAGCGCCGGGTCGCCGGGCTCGACGTTCCCCAGCGCTGCGAGCCCGAGGATGATGTCGATGGCGCGTTGGTGCTTGCCGGTGTCGTGGAGCGCCCAGGCCTGGCGTCGCATGCCGGCGAAGAACTCCGCGCCGAGGCCGAGCGCTGCGGTGAGCGTCTGGTCACCTTGGAGGCAGGCGTCGACTCGCGTTTGGTCGACGGTTTGGCGCTGTTTCTCCGAGCCGTGCAGGGTGAGCTGTGGGATAGGCATCGGGTCCCTCCTCGTGCTGGCAACGCCGCTTTGTACACCAGGCAAGCGCCGGCTCCGACCGGCAATCCTATTCGCGTCGACGACCGCGAGCGAGGGCAGTATGCCTGGGGCCAGATTGTTTCTCAAGGGTCGCGGGGGGCCGTGCCATTGAGAGCCGGTGGCCGCGGGTTGCGATCGTGGGCCAGGGCGCCCGCTCAGCGCGCGGCCAAGAGGCGAGCGCCACTGCTCGGGTGCGGCCACGCGCGGCTTGGGGTACGATCATCGGCATGCCACGCCATGCCCTATCTCCCGGGCTCGTAGGGCTCCTCCTCTATGGAACGACCGGTTGCGTCTACGAGCCGCTCGCCTTGAAGCCCGCTGGCCATACCGACGCCACGGATCATGCCGGGGCAGGTGGGGACTCGGGGCTCGGTGATCGGGACGTGCCCTCGGATCCGGGAAGCGACGGCCGAGAGCCTGGCGAGACACCGGCCGTCGGCGATGCCGGTGGCGACGCGACCGGCACGGGGGACGGAATCCCTCTCGGAGACCCGGGGAGCGCGGGAGACGGGCCCACAGGCGGTGACGGCGTGGCGGTCGTTTGCACGGATGGGCGTATCTGGTGCGAGGGTGCTTGCGTCGACACGGTGACCGACCCCCGTTACTGCGGCGGCTGCTTCGGCAACTGCGGCAGCAACGCTCTGTGCGTCGCCAGCTCGTGCCGGGCCGCGTCCGCCGCGTGGACGCCGTTGCCGGACACCGGCGGAACGGTCGCGCTCCACGGCGTCGGTCACGATCTCGCGAGCGACGGCGCGCGGCTCTTCCTGGCCGTCGTCTCGCGCGACAACGGCGGGCTCGTCGGCGTCAACGTCGCGCACTACGCGCCGGCGCTGAGCACGTGGTCGAGCGTCGGGCCGACGATTGCGCCGGCGCTTGACGTCAAGCAGTCGGCGGCCCTCTTTGCCACGCCGACCGAGCTCTACCTCGCGTACGGTAGCGCGTCGACGATCCACGTCACGAGCTCTCAGGACCTCGCGAATTGGAGCGAGCTGGCACCGCCCGGGCTCGCGTCGCCCTGCGTCATGTATTGGGCCATGGATCTCCTGGTGGCGGCAGGTGTCCCGCACGTGGCCGGCCTCGGCAGCGGCGGCTGCGGGATCGGCGTGATGGTGGCGTCGGCGCCCTCTGGGTTGTGGCTGACCCCGGGCGGCCCGACCGTGACCATGAACGGCAACGGTGCGCCGGCGCTCGTCGCGACCGACCGCGTCTACGTGGCGGTCGCGGAGCGAACACCCAGCTTGCCGTCGATCGAGACCTGGTCGGCGCGTTACTTTTCGCCGACGCCTACGCCGGGTGCCTGGCTCACGCTCGACGGCTCGTTGAGTACGATCACCAACAGCGGCGCCATGAGCGGCCCGGACGGGACCGGGATGGCCCTCGTGGCCGACCGCGGCCAGAACCTCTTCGTCGCCTGGGCCGAGCCGGTGGACGCCACGACCATGCGGGTGCGCGTGGCCACCCATGGGTCCGGTGCGGCCGCGTGGGCGGAAGTGGGCGTGGCGCCGGCGACCGGCGGCCAAAACGCGCGCGCCCCGTCGTTGGCGCTCATCGGCGACAATCTGTGGCTGAGTCATCTCGTGGCCGAGTCGGGCGTCGAGCACGTGCAGGTCCGCATGTTCGATCGGCGCAACTCCGCCTGGATGGCGGTCGGCGGCAACCTGGACGCCTCGGCGACCGATAGCGCGGTCATGCCGGGGATCGTCGGCGTCGGCGGCGTGCCGTACGTCGTCTTCCGACAGGGACCAGCGGCGACGACCGGCACGGCGATCGTCGTCGTGCGCTTCACCAACTGAGGCGGCCGCTCGTCGGGCGCGGCAAGACAGCGGGTCGAGCCTCTGGCCGCGCAGCCGTCCCTTGCGAGATCGAGCCCGATCCGATAGGCACAATGGACCCTGACGCATTCCGTTCCTGCGCTAGTTGTCTGAGGAGGAGTCTCGTGCCCAAGACCGCCTTTCTCTGCCTCGCGGCGCTGGCCACCGCGGCCTGCGCCCCCGAAAGGTCGAACCCCCTCGATCCCGCGGGCGCGCTGCGCGCCTTGCCCAACCGGCCGCCTGTCCTTACGGAGCTCGCACCACCGGTCATCGCCGAGGGCGAGACCCTGGTGCTGGTGGTCGCGGCCGTGGACCCCGATGGTGATCCGGTGAGCCTCAGCGCCGGCGCGCTGCCGCCCGGCGCCTCCTTCACCCTCGGCGTGCTGCGCTTCTCCCCGGACTACACTGGAGCCGGCACCTACGTCGTGACCTTCACGGCCACCGACCCGCAAGGCCTCAGCCGGAGCATCACCGTCAACCTCGTGGTCGCCGATGAGACCGCCGCCGGCTGCCGTGACCGTGACGGCGACGGTCACCTCGGACTCGACGCTCTCGCCTGCCCGGCGGGCGTCGACTGCGACGACACCTCGCCGGCGGTCCACCCCGGCGCCATCGAAGCCCGCTGCAACCGCATCGATGACGACTGCGATCCGACGTCGGCCGACGATCCCGACCCCACCGACGCCGACGGCGATGGCTCCACCGCCGGTTGCGGCGACTGCGCCGACGGCGACGCCGCAGTGCACCCCGGCGCGCTCGAGAGCGCCTGCAACGCGAAGGACGACGACTGTGACCGCGCGACCGCCGACAACCCCGATCGGGACGGCGATCTCTTCGGGATCTGCGCCGACTGCGACGACGCCGATTCGTCGATCCACCCGCGCGCCGCGCGCGTCTGCGACGGCGGTGACCATGACTGTGACGGAGTGAGTGATGTCGGCTGCATCTAGGCGCTGCCCGTTGATCTTCCTCGCCGCGCTGGCCGGTTTCGCCTGCGAGCCCGAGATCGCGAACCCTCTCGATCCGAGCCGGGGACCAGGGTTCAACACCGCCCCGCTCCTCGCGGCGGTGTCGCCGCTGCAAGTCGCGACCGGCGAGCGCTTGGTGGTGCGCGTCGAGACGGCCGATCTCGAGACCGACAGGCTGGTCGTCTCGGCCTCCGGCCTGCCGGTAGGAGCCGTGTTCGACGGCGCGACCGGCTTGTTGGCGATGACCCCGACGGCGAGCCAGGTCGGGGAGCACCGCATCAGCTTCACGGCCAGCGATGGCCAGCTCACCGCCGCGACCGAGCTCCTCGTGACCGTGGTCGACCGCGGCCCGGACGCTCTGCAGCTGCTGGTGGTCAGCGGTGACCGCCAGCACGGAACCTTCGACGCCCCGCTCGCCGACTTCCTCGTCGTCCGCGTGATGGCCGACGGGCAGCCGGTGACGAACACACGGGTGGCCTTCGCCCTTCTCGAAGGCGACGGTCAGCTCGGCGTGGGCGGCGCCGCGGACGAGGACGTGACCGACGCCGCCGGGCTCGCTCGCTCCCGCCTGGCTCTCGGCAGCGCCTGCGCCTATCGCGTGCGCGCCACCCTCCTCGCGACCGGCGTCGCCGTGGATCTCACCGCCACCGCCGGCGTCGGCGCGCTCGAGCTGCCCTGCACCCTCGCGGATGACGACTGCAACGCCGCCTCCGCCGACAACCCCGACGCGGACGAGGATGGCTACGGTGCCTGCGTCGACTGCGACGACGGCGACCCGCTGGTGCACCCGCTGAGCCCCGGAACCTGCCTCGGTCCCTTCGCGGCCGATCGCGATCGGGACGAGCACGCGGCGCTCACCTGGGGCGGCGACGACTGCAACGACGAGGACGCCGGGGTCAACCCCGACGCCGACGAGATCTGCGACGCCGTCGATCAGGACTGCGACGGCGACCCCGTCTTCGTGGACCTCGACGACGACGGCCTGGTGGACGTCGACTGCGGCGGCGACGACTGCGTCGACAACGCGGCCCAGCTCTGCCGCCTCTACGGCCCGCTCGCGCAGGGCGGCACCGGCCTCTTCGACCCGTGCGACGCCTTCAGCTTCTCCACCTGGCACATCGGGCCGGGTCTCGCGGAGCTGTGCGATCAAGTCGACAACGACTGCGACGGCATTGCGGACGATGGTGACGGCGACGGCGACGGTTTCGGCGTGTGCAGCGACTGCAACGATCAGAACCCGCGCGTGTTCCCGGGTGCGATGGAGCTGTGCAACGGCATCGACGACGACTGCGACCAGACCGCCGACGAGGTGGTGGACGCCGATGGCGACGGCGTCGCCGGCATCGCCTGCGGCGGCACCGACTGCATCGACAACATGTACCAGTTCTGCGCCGTCTATGGCCCGGCGGCCGACGGCGGCAGCGGCCTCTTCGATCCGTGCGCCTTCGGCGCCTACAACCATCCGGAGCTCATCCTCCCGGGCGCCCCCGAGCTCTGCGACGAGATCGACAACGACTGCAACGGCCTGGTCGACGACGTCGACCAGGACCAGGACGGCTACGTCACCGCAGCGTGCGTCGGCGGCACCGACTGTGTCGACGCGCTGGCGCCCTACTGCGCCGTCTACGCCGCGATCGATCCCGGCTGCGCGAGCGGCACGGTCAGCGTCGATTTTGCCGCCATCCACCCCGGCGCCCCCGAGGTCTGCGACCGCCTCGACAACAACTGCGCGGCCGGCGTCGACGAGGTCACCGACGGCGACGGCGACGGCGAGGCCGGCACCTTCTGCGGCGGCAGCGACTGCGATGACGCCAACGCCAACGTCCGCGCCGGCCTCGTCGAGCGCTGCGGCGACGGCCTCGACAACGACTGCTCGGGAGTCGCCGAGGACAAAGACCAAGACAACGACGGCGAGATCGATCAGGCGTGCGGCGGCGCCGACTGCAACGACGCCAACGCCGCGGTCAAGCCGGGCGCGCTCGAGGTCTGCGACGGCATCGACAACGACTGCGACACCGCCACCGACCTGGACGACGTCGCCACCAACCCGGCGGCGGTGGTGCCCTTCGTCAGCCGCGACACCGACGTCGATGGCTTCGACGCCGTGCTCTGCGGCGGCGCCGACTGCAACGATCTCGACAACAGCGTCTATCCCGGCGCGCCGGAGCTATGCGACACCAAGGACAACGACTGCAACGGCGCCGCGGACGACGCCGACCAGGACGCAGACGGGCACGCGCCGCTCGCCTGCATCCTCGGCGACGACTGCGTCGACGACTACCTCGCCTTCTGCGCGCTCTACGGCGATCCCCCGGGCAGTGGCCTGTTCCCGGGCTGCAACGCCTCGGTGGCCTTCGACTTCGGGCGCATCCACGCCGGCGCGCCCGAGTACTGCGACGGCATCGACAGCAACTGCGTCGACGACACGCCGAGCTCGGGCGCCGTCGACCCTAGCGGCCTGGACGGGGACGGCGACGGGCAGGCGGGCGCGCTGTGCGGCGGCACCGACTGCGACGACAGCGATCTGTGGACCCACCTCGGCGCCGCCGAGTTCTGTGACGACGTCGACACCAACTGCATCGACGACACCCCGACCTCGAACCGCGTCGATCCTCTGGGCCTGGACGGCGACGGCGACACGGTCGTCGGCGTCTACTGCGGCGGCTTCGACTGCAACGATCGCGACCCCTCCATCTCGCCCTTGGCGCAAGAGGCCTGTGATCAGATCGACAACGACTGCGACGGACTCGTCGACGAGGAGATCGACGGCGACGCCGACAACTTCGTGGGCGCGATGTGCGGTGGCACCGACTGCGACGATCTCGACCCCAACGTGTTCCCGGCCACGACGAACCCGGTCGCCCCGGGGGGCAGCGAAGTGTGCGACGGCAAGGACAATGACTGCGACGGCACGACGAACGAGCCGGCCGGCCTCGACGGCGACGGCGATTCCCACCCCGGCAAGCTGTGCGGCGGCGACGACTGCAACGACGCCGACGCTGCGGTCTATCCCGGACGGCCCGAGGTGTGCTTCGACGGTCTCGACCAGGACTGCGATCCGGCGCCGGCGCAGGTCGACTGCGCGGACGCCGCGAGCTGTGCCGACAACGGCGGCGTCGAGGCCAACGCCTCGTTCGACCTCGCGAGCCTCATCGGCTTCAACGCGGCCGGCGATGCACAACCACTGGCCACCTTCGACGGCTACACGCCCAAGGCCGGCGCCCGGATGGCGGTGCTGAAGACCGGTGCTGCCGCGCTCAAGGGCAAGCTCTCGGGCCTCGTCGACTGCAGCTTCAACTTCCCGGCCAACAGCAAGCGCTTCATGCTCTTCAAGGTGGCGTTCCTTACCGCACAGACGCCGGGCGACCAGGTGTGCAACGACAGGCTGACCATCACTCTCGGGACGCCGGCCGGCCCGCGCGTCGAGACCTTCACGGTCGCCGGCGCGAGCTTCGTCGACACCGCCGACAAGGGCCTCGGCACCTCGCCCGGCTACTTCGAGACCGGCTGGTTCTCGGTGATCTACGGCGTCGAGCAGTTCTACGGCGCGCGGGGCTCGCTCGAGATCAAGGTCGAGGACCAGGGACCGTGCGCCAACGACTCCATCGCCCTCATCGACAACATCATCTTCACGACGACGATCAATCCTGGCGATTGAACGCCATTCTCGAGGATCCACCATGACGCGTATCGTATTGGCACTGACACTCGCGTGGGCGCAAACCGCGGCGGCCGAGCCAGCGACGACGGCCGAGCCGGACAGCCTGACGCCGGCGGCCTACCAGCCGGTCGCGGCGCCGCCCAAGACGCTGCCACCGGCCATCGTCAAGCTCCTCGACGCCGCCAAGGCCCAGCTGAAGAAGGGCGGCCTCGCCAAAGCCAAAGACGCGCTCGAGCGCGCGTTGAAGCTCGACGCCGCGCTTCCCGAGGCGCACTACCTCTTGGGCACGATCTCCTTCAAGCAGAGGTCGTTCGCCCCCGCCGCGGCCAGCTTGACGACCGCCCTCGAGGGCGGCTTCGTCGCCGACGACCTCGAGACGATGCTCGGCCTCGCCTACGCGGAGCAAGGGGACAAGGCCAACGCCCAGCAGCACCTGATCAAGGCCCAGAGCTTGGATCCGGGAAACCCCGCGGTGAGCTACCGCCTCGGCCTGCTGGTGCTCGAGCAGGCGCGGAGCGCCGGCGAGATGAAGCTGGCGCTCGCGCCGCTCCGGCGGGCAGTGGAGCTCGACCCCAAGAACAGCGACGCCCACTACCGCATCGGCTTGATCCACTTCGCGAACGACGAGCTGACCGACGCGCGCGCGGCGCTCGAGAAGGCCGTGGACCTCAAGCCCGATCACAAGGACGCGCTCTTGCACCGGGCGCGCGTCGCTTGGCGGCAAAACGAGCGGCAGCTCGCGAAGAAGCACTACATCGCGGTGACCAAGCTCAAGCCCACGCCGCCCGAGCACCTCGAGGCGGCCTACCACCTCGGTCTCATCGAGCTCGAAGCCAAGAGCCCGGCGGCGGCGGCGACCTTCTTCAAGACCGTCCTCGCGATCGACGACAAGCACCCCCAGGCGAGCTACCACGCGGGCTGTATCCACATGGACGCTGGGCGCGCCAAGGAGGCGGAGGCGCTGCTCGCCAAGGCCGCCCTCGGCGACCCGGACAACGCCGACGCTCGCTACCGCCTCGGCCGCTTGATCTTGAAGCGCAGCGGCGACAAGAACGCCGCCTACGCCGCGTTCAAGGACAGCGTCGCCCTCGAGGCCAAGAACGCCGACGCCCACTACCAGATGGGCGTCATCGCCTTCGACGCCGGGCGCTACCCCGACGCCGAGCGGTCGCTCGAGAAGGCGGTCACCCACGACCCCAAGCTGGTGGACGGTCACCACCGACTCGGGATGTTGCGGCTGATGCGCAACGCCAAAGAGCGCGCCGGCCAGGACTTCGACCGCGTGATCGCGCTCGAGCCCGGCCACGTCGAGGCCAACTACCAGCTGGGCCTGCTCGCGTTCGCCGCGAAGAGACAAGCGGCAGCGCGGGAGCACTTCTTGAAGGTCGTGGCGCGGGCGCCGGACAAGACCGACGCCCACCTGCACCTCGGATTGATCTATGCGGCGAGCGGCGCCGACCGCGATCTCGCCGAGAAGGAGCTCAGGACCGTGGTGGCGGCCGACCCCAAGATCGCCATCGCCCACCACAAGCTCGGCTTGCTGCTCGGTCAGAAGGGGAACCTGCAGGAGGCGGCCAAGAGCTTCGCGACCGTGTTGGCGCTCGAGCCGACCCACGTCGAGGCGAGCTACGAGCTCGGCAAGATCGCCCTCGCCCAGGGCAAGTCGCGAGAGGTCGAGGTCTACTTCAAGAACGTCATCGGCATCGATCCGAACCGCGCCGACACCCACTACGAGCTCGGCCTCATCGCCTTCGGCGGCGGCAAGATGGACGAGGCGCAGGCCGCCTTCGAGAAGGCGCTGGAGCTCAACCCGAAGAACGACGACGCCCACTACCGCCTCGGCCTGATCCACTTCGAGGGCAAACGCGCCGACAAGGCGGAGCGGCACTTCTTCGAGGCCTTGTCGATCGCCGCGACCCTCGGACCACCCGCCGAGCGCCCGGCGGCAGTGCGCCAGCGCGAGATCGACAGCAACTACTTCCTCGGCCGCATCTACTTCGAGCGCGGCGACCTGGTGCAGGCGCGGCGCTACCTCGAGGCGGCGCTCGCCGGCAACGAGCGCCTCACCGACGCCTGCTACCACCTGGGCGTGATCGCCTTCCAGAAAGGTGAGCCCAACGCTGGCGAGCGCTTCGCCCGCGTCCTCGCCCTGGACCCCGCGCACGCCCAGGCGCACCACTTCGCCGGCATCCTGGCGTTCCGGGCCGGCGATCTCGAGCGCGCCGAGCAGCACCTTGGCCAGAGCATCGCCAAGAACCCCAAGGACGTCGAAGGCCACTACCTGCTCGGCCTGATCTACTTCAAGTCCGAGCGCTTCACCCTCGCGGCGAGTGCGCTCGAGGCCGCGGCGCTGCTCGATCCGACCCTGATCGACGCGTACTACCACCTCGGCATGATCCACCAGCGCGCGCTGCGCTTCGCGGAGGCGGAGAAGGAGCTGCTCAAGGTGCTCACGCTCTCGGGAGATCCGGCGCCGCTCGAGGCGGCGGCCAAGACTCGCTTCGTCGATACCTGCGACCGCCTCGGCTTGATCTACTTCCAATCGAACCGCCTCGACGACGCCAAGAAGATGTTCGACCAGACCGCGGCCCTCGATCAGACACGCTCGGACGCCTTCTTCCACCTCGGGGTGATGGCGCACAAGAGCAACCAGCTCGACGCCGCCTACAGCGCGTTGAAGCAGGTGCTGGCCGTGGTGCCCGACCACCTCGCGGCCACCTACCTCCTCGCAGAGGTAGCGCTCGCGCAGGGAAAACGCGCCGAGGCCGAGCGCTTCTTCAAGAAGGTGACGGTGCTGGATGGGGCGCGCGTCGACGCCCATCGCCACCTCGGCTTGCTGCTCTTTCAACGCGAGGCGTGGGACGACGCCAAGGCCGAGCTCGAGGCCGTCACCGACAAGGAGCCCCAGGATCTCCCGGCCAACTTTCACCTCGGCGTGATCCACCAGCGCCAAGCGCGGCCGGAGGAGGCGCTCTTGTGTCTCGGCCGGGTGCTCAAGGCGGATCCCAACCACGTCGAGGCCCACTTCTACACCGGCGTCATCGAGCTGGCGCGCGGCAACTCCCAGCTCGCCGAGCAGAGCTTCAAGCGCGTGCTGGCGCAGCCCCGCCCCGAGCGTCACGCCGCCGCCAACTTCCACCTCGGCCAGATCATGCGCGGCGCCCGGCAATACGAGCGCGCCATCGCCTACTTCGACGCCGCGCTGGCGCTCGACGCCAAGTTGATCGAGGCCTTCTACGAGAAGGGCATGGCCCTCTTCGACACGAGCAGGCTCGGCGACGCCAAGGCGGCCTTCACGGCGGCGCTCGCGGTGAGCGGCGATCACGTCAACTCGAGCTTCCAGCTCGGCCTGATCGCCGAGCTCGAGAAGAGCCTCACCGAGGCGCTCGCGTGGTACGCGAAGGTCGTGCAGCTCTCTCCCGACCACTGGCAAGCGCACCTGCGCACCGGCCTCATCGAGCAGCGCAACAAGAGCTACGCGAACGCCGAGGGCGCGCTGCGCACCGCGGTCCGTTTGAACGAGAAGCTCGTCGAGGGCCGCTACGCCCTCGGGCAAGTGCTCATCGCGCAGGACGACCTCCTCGGCGCCGAGGAGCAGCTCGTGGCCGCATTGGCCCTCGAGGCCGGTTACCGCGACAGCAGCAAAGCGCTCGGGCAGGTGCTGCTGCGCCGCAAGCTCTATCGCCAGGCCAAGGCGCATCTGACGGCGGCCAGGAGCCAGGCGCCCAAGGACCCCGACGTCCTCACCGCCCTCGCCCAGGTGGCGTTCGAGGAGGGGAACGCGGCCGAGGCGCACCAGCTTTTGCGCGCCGCGTTCGCGGCCGAGCCGACGCACGTACGATCGCGGCTCCTGCTCGCACAGTGGTCCCTCGCGGCCGTCGCCCAAGACGGCGCCGCGCTCAAAGAGGTCCGAGAGCTGCTCGGCGACGTCCTGCGCCAGGATCCGAACAACGCCCGCGCCTTCTTCCTGCTCGCGACCGCCCTCACCAAGAGCGCCGAGCTGGCGACCGCCACCGGCGCCTACGAACGCTACCTCGCCATCCGCACGGGCTACGCTGACGACCTCGAGGCCGGCGCTGCCCGGTCGCGGCCGCTCTTCTTGCACCTCACCGAGGACTTCCGGACCGCCGACGAGCCCCGCGTCAGCAAGGCAGCAGCGCTCAACAACCTCGGCGCTCGCGCCGCGAGCGAGCGCCGCCTGAACGACGCGGAGCAGCTGTTCGCCTCGGCGCTGGAGGCCGACCCGGGCACGCCTGAGGCCCACTTCAACCTCGGCCTCCTCGACCTCAAGGCGGGCCGGCACCAGGCGGCGCTGGCGCGCCTCGATCGGGTGCTGGTTCTCACCGGCGGCGACGCCGCGGCGCACGTCAACCGCAGCGCCGCACAGCTGCTGCTCGGCAACTACGCCGACGCGCGCCGTGACGCCCAGGCGGCGCTCACGGCGGCGCCGCGCTCGGTCGCCGCCACGCTCAACTTGGGGATCTCGTACGCGCTCGAAGGCAACGACCCCGAGGCGCTCAAGGTGCTGAGCAAGACGACGGCGCTGGCGCCGAGCTTGCCGGAGGCCAACCTCGCGCTCGCGGTGCTGAGCCTGCGGGCGGGAAACCACGCCGCCGCCCTGGCGAGCATCGACAAGGTGCTCGCGGCGCGGGTGATGCCCGAGGCCTTCTTCCTGCGCGGCGCGGTGCACGACGATGCCCACCAGAGCGCCGCCGCGGTGACTGCGCTCAAGAAGGCCGTCGAGCTCGCGCCCGACTACGTGGAGGCCCACGAGCGCCTCGCCGAGATCCTCTTGGCAGGCGACGATCTCGCCGGAGCCCTGGAGGAGCTGCACCGCGTGGCGCTGCTGCGCCCCGGGGACCAGGCGATCGCCGCGAAGCTCGCCGACGTGGTCCGGCGCGCGGGGTTGACCGCGAAGGAGGCGCTCGAGCTCGAGATCCTGCGTGGCTTCTCGGCCGACATGACGGCCTTGAGGCAACCCAAGGCGCGAGTGGTCGCGGTGACCCCCTTCGTCGTGGTCGGCGACGCCCAAGGCTACGAGGGCCTCGGCCACGGCTTGGCGCGCGCGCTGCGCCTCGCGCTGGCGCCGATCTCCGGCATCGCGTTCGTGGACGGCGGCGGCGTCGCCGGCGTCGAGGAGGTGATCCTCGGCAAGCGCGTCGGCGCAGAGGCGGTGCTCTCTGGCACCTTCCGGGTGAGCGGACAGACGCTCCTCTTGTCGGCCGAGCTCGTCGACGTCACCGAGGGCAAGGTGCTCCACTCGGCAGAGCTCAGCGGCGACCTGCGCCTGCCCGTAGCTCTGGTCAAGAAGCTCGGGCTCAGCATCGCCTACGGCTACGCGCGCATCTCGATCGCCGAGGAGCACCGCGTCGACGAGATGCCCGAGACCTCGATGGCGGCGCTGCTCGGGGTCGGCCGGGCCGAGCAGTACCTCGCTGTCGGCGATAGCGGCCGCGCGCGCGACGCGTTCGGCACCGCCTTCGACCTCGACAAGACCTACCTCGCCGACCTCGACGAGGCCAAGGAGGTCGTCGCCGCCCGCGAGGAGGAGCTCCGCCGCGCCAGCGCGCCCGCCGCTGCCGAGCCCGAGCGCGTGGTGGTCGAGAAGCGCTCATTGGCCCTCGACACCACCGCGGCCTTCCTCCTCCCCGGTTCGGCGCAGCTCTCCCAGGGTCGAACCATGCACGGCGCCGTCCTGCTCGGCGCTGAGACGCTCCTCCTCGGTGGACTCGTCGCCGCGCAGCTCGTCTACAGTGATCGCTACCAAGCGTACGCGGGCGCGCCCGCCGGCTCCGACTTCGAGCGGCGCTACCAGGCGGCCGCCGACAGCAAGATGGGTCGCGACCTCCTCATCGGGGCGCTCGTCGGGCTCGGGCTCTACAGCGCGATCGACGTGCTCGTGAACGGCTGGCCGCGACCCCAGACTTAGCGCGGGACCGCCCGCCGCGAGAAGATCCTCGGCGAAAACAAGGCGTTGTGGCGCGTCCCCCGTGAGCCCCACGCTCAGGACCGGCAAAGCCGGATCCTTCGCGTCTACGGCCAGTTACGAGAGCCATCGTGATGACCTCGTGAACGCTTACGCGCGACCTCCGCGCTGCGGTGCGCCCTTCAGCTGCCGGGCGGCGCGGCGACCGAATGGGAGATCGGGCACACATGCGCCCGCGGCCGCGAGCGTGCGCACGTCTCGAAGGTCCATTTCGCGTGCCGCCGGTGCGCTCAATACTGCAGGAAGAACTTGGCGTAGATCACGTCGCCCGGGACCTTGAATCGGTGCGGGGTGCCGGTGCGGGTCACGAGCTGATAGGCGATGGTGTAGGTGAGCTTGCCGTGCATGAACACCAGCGCCGGCTCGTAGACGCTGACGTCGCTCGGCTCGTCCCTCGCGGTGTTGTCGGGGTTGATCCGGCCGAGTCGACCCCGGAGCGCCATGAACTCGGCGACCGGCAGCAACAGCTCGCCGTAGTAGCCGCCGCGACCGACGGCGTACTCCGGCAGCAGGCCCTTCTGGGCGTTGTCGCCCGGCAGCTGGATCTCGGCGCGGGCCCATTCGCCGCGCACCCGAGCCCGCTTCAAGACCGGGACGTTCACCAGGCCGGGGCGGAGCTCGGCGCCGACCGAGTAGATCACGACCTTGTGCTCGTCGGCGGGATCCCAGACGTCGTAGTAGCCGCTGCCGGTGAGCGCGACCTTGCCGAACAAGGCGAGCTTCAGCCGCGTCCCCAGGCCCTTGCTCATGTTGTTGTCGGCGGCGTCGCCGACGCTGATCGACGGCCGGTCGATGCCCTCGAAGCCGTTGACCGCGTAGGCCGTGGCCTCGAGGCCGAGGACGTCACCGTCGTAGACCAGGTAGCTGGCGCCGACGCCGAAGTCGCCCCAGGTCTCGGGCAGGAAGTCGGAGCGCTCGTCCACCCGGCCGCCGATGAGATGGTGGAACTCGTTGGTGCCGAAGGGGATCAAGAGCTTGCCGGCCTTGAGGCTCAGGCGCGGCGTCAGGTTCCAGGTGACCTCGTAGAACACCGGGTTCTCGCTGATGTGGATCGTGAGCGCCAAGTCGTCGGCGATCGTGCCTTGCACCAGCACGTAGAAGTGGTTGGGGCGGAACACCCACTTCTCCTGGCCGAGCCGGTAGTCGGCGAGCAGATCGAGGAAGAGCTTGAAGCCGAGGTTGGCAAACGCCCCGCCGCCCGCCGCCCCGGCCTTCACCGCGTCGCTCTGCTTGTCGGCGGCGGCCTCTTCGGCGGCGAAGTCGGTGACCTCGATCTCGCGAGCCGGCGCCGCGGTCGTCGTCGCGGCAGCCTCGTTGCCCTGCTGTGGCGATGCCGACGGTGTCACCGACGCTGCGGGCGCGGTCGGGCGCGCCGCCGCCGCGCCCGTCGGCGCGGGCTGCGGCGCGGCTGGTGCCGCGGTCTCTGCGGCGGTCGGGGTGGGCGCCGGGCCGGGTGCCGCCGGTGGTGGGATCGGCGCCGGCGTCGGCTCGACTGGGGCGACGGCCGGAGGTGGGGGCGGAGCTTCGACGGCCGGTGCGGGTTCGGGCGCTGGCGCCCGGCGTTTGCCTTTGGCGCCCTTCCTCGCCGCCGGGTGCTCCTTCTCGGCCACGGGCGTGGGCGGTGCGGCAGCGGCCTCGGTCGTCAGGACCGCGGCCAGAGCCACGGCGGTCGCGAACAGAAATCCTCTTGGCGCGCGCACGGCCTGATTTTTCTACAGCCGTTCGGGATCGAGCGCCAGGATTCCGTGAGCGATGCTTCCCTGTTAGGCTCAC
Source organism: Deltaproteobacteria bacterium (assembly GCA_016218825.1). Classification (GTDB taxonomy): domain Bacteria; phylum Myxococcota; class XYA12-FULL-58-9; order XYA12-FULL-58-9; family XYA12-FULL-58-9; genus JACRCV01. Next base: position 10,128 of record JACRCV010000119.1, on the reverse strand, counting down.
GGCGGGGCCGCAGCTCGAGAGGTCGGAGATGGTGCGAGGTCTTCAGGGTTTGCTGCTGGTGGTCTTCGGGGTGCTCGGCGAGGCGTGCATCGGCGACGTCGACGTGCCGCCGCCGGCGCCGAAGCTGCTACCGGTCACGTCGCCCACCGGCATCCCCTTTCAAGTGCTGTCGGGGAGCACAGAGAGAAACACCGCGATCGTCAGCGCCGGCGCCGTGGTCGTGCCGCAGGACGCCGAGGAGTCCTGGTCGTTCAAGCTCGCGCTGGTACCCGGAGAAAACCCGGTGGCGCTCCGCGCCAAGAACGCCGCCGGCAAAGAGAGCCGCGACGCCGCGACCGCGTTGATTGTCTACGAGCCACCCTGTCCGGCGCCGCCGCTGTTGACGGTGGTCACGACGCCGACGCACCTCGCCACCCAGACCCTCTCCGGCTCGAAGCCGGCGGCGACCAGGGTGGAGCTCTGGGCGCTCGACGCCGGCGGTGCGGTGACGACGAAGACCGAGGTGGCGGCGCTCGACGATGCCACGACCTGGTCCTATACGCTCGCGATCGGCGGCGCCGACGGCACCTACCGGTTTGCGTTGGTCGCCGTCGATCTCCAGGGCAAGACCAGCGAGCCGGTGTCGTTCGCGGTCGTCCTCGACACCGCGGCGCCGAACGTGGTGTCGCGCTATCCGGGCGACGCCGAGAGCGGCGTGCCGCGAGACGCGCGCATCGAGGTGACGCTCGACGGCGCCCTCGACCTGGACCCGACGGTGCTGCCGGCCGGGATCGTGGCGGTCTACGACGTCAGCAACAGCCAGGCGGTCGCGGCGTCGGTGACCTACCAGCCTTTGTCCAACACCCTCACCGTGGTGCCGGTGGCGCTCGCGGCGCAGGCCGACATTCGGGTGACGCTCGCCGCCGCGACCTTCGCCGACAGGGCGGGCAACGCCATGGCCGCGAACGTGGTGTGGGTCTTCACCACGGGCGCGAGCGCCGGGGCGGCGGCGCCGGCGGTGCCCTCGGTGACCGGGGGCGATGCGACCCCGACCGTCGCCAAGCAGGCGGTGCTCTCCGGCGCCAAAGGCGCGTGGACCTCGGTGGTGATCAACGGCCTCCAGGTGGTGCCGCTGTCGGCGGCGACGACCTTTACGGCGGCGTTCGCGCTCGGGGTGGGTGAGAACGCGCTCGCGGTGGCGTCACAGAACGTCGTCGGCACCGTGAGCGCGGCGACCAACGTCAGCATCGTCCGCGAGCGGCCACAGCCGGCGCCGCCGACCTTGGACCCGGTGCCGCCGGCGACCGTCAGCGAGTCGAGCCTCGGCCTCTCGGGCGGCAAGCCCGCCGACACCGCGATCCTGATGGACGGCGCGGTGGTCATCTGTCGGACGCCGGAGACGGTGTGGGGCTTCGCGGCGCCCCTCGTGCCCGGGCCGAACGAGCTCCGTCTGACGAGCCGCGACGCCGACGGCATCGAGAGCGAGCCGGCCGTAGTCCGCGTCGACTACGCCCAGGCGTACTCGGGCCAGGTGCCGAGCGGCTACCAGCTCTACGTCGGCTTTTCGCTCCGCGACCTGTCGAGCGTCGTGCCGATCTCCACCCAGTTCGAGACCGGCGCCAACAAGTACTCGGTGGACGTCTGGATCGAAGGGCCGCTCGACGCCGGGACGGCCTGCGCCTTCGACGGCGGTAGCTACGAGCGTCAGGGGACCAAGCTGGTCGCGACCATCGAGCACTACCAGGGCACCAAGCAAGGGCACACCAACCCCTTCGCCGACGCCGACTACCGCGCCCCGGACTACGTCGCCGCCCTGATCGCCTTTGGGGCGCTCGCGAACGTCGGGATCTCGGCGACCGCCGATCGCCGCAGCGCCGGCGGCCAGACCCCGAGCGCCCTGGTGACGCAGCTCTCGGACGCCGCGGTCGCGGCGATCGACGAGACCTGCAGCGGCCGGTCGACGATCGCGATCGACGGCTGCACCGAGGCCACGGTGCAAAACGGCTTGCACGAGATCCGCTGGCTGCCGCTCACCACCGACTCGCGGCGCTTGAGCCAGGGCGAGTACCTGCTGCAGATCGTCATCAACCTCGATCGGGATCCGGGCTGGGTCGCGGCGAACGACCAAGAGACCTGTTGGCAGAGCGACCTGTTCGCGAAGGTCGGCCCGCACCGAATCGTCCGGCGCCTGAGCCTGGGGGCGACGCCCTACAGCCTGAGGATCGGTCGCGACGCCGAGCTCTCGGGCCCCGACTCCGAGCCCGCGGCGACCGACGGCCAGCTGCGCTTCCTCGCCGGCGACGTCGCCCTGGTGTGGGGGCCGCCGTGAGGCCGCTGGCGTGGATCCGGGTCGGCGCTCGGCGGGCGCGCCGGTAGGCAAGTCGGAGGTAGGGACAGGGGCGTCCGGGCGGGCCCGTCGCTGCGCCTTGGGCGCCGAGGCGGTTCCTGGGCTACACTCTGCCGATGGGCCGAGCTTCGCCGCCGCCGCGCGAGGGCTCTCGCTTCGCCGGGAGGGGCGGGGGCGGGCGGGCGCGAACGCTCGCGTCCGGCGCCGTCGCCGCCGCGCTGCTGATGTCCCTCGCGGGGTGCGGCGGTCGTCCGGCTTTCGTCGTATTGCGGATCGAAGATCCGATGAGCACCGCGACCGGCTTCGCGAGCCTCCACGTCGGCCTCGCGAAAGACGCGCTGCAGCCGGTCACGATCGACACCTCGACATTCCCGCTCGCGGTGACGGTGACCACCGCGAAGAGCGGTGCGGCGGCGCTCTTTGTCGAGGCTCGCGGTCCGGACGGGGCGCCGCTTTCCCGCGGCACCACCAGCGCGCCCTTTGCCAGGAGCGGCACCCCCACCGCGACCGTGCAGCTCGCCAGGGCTTGCGCGGTCAACGCCGAGTGCAACGACGGCCGGTTCTGTTCCGGCACCGTGCAGTGCGTGGACGAGGTGTGCGTCGCCACCGGCCTCCCGTGCGTGAGCCCGTTCTTGTGCCTGCACACCGGGTGCCTCGACCTCGCCGGCGGCGACGGGATGTGCACCGTGACCGTCGACCACGCCGCGTGTCCGGCGGGGGAGTACTGCAACCCCGCGGCCGGCTGCATCCCGGGCCGGGGTTGCGAGGCGGCCGCCGACTGTCAGGACGGTTTTGCGTGCAACGGCGCCGAGCAGTGCGTCAACTTCCTGTGCGTCGGCGGCGTGCCGCCCGCGGTCGATGACGGTGACAGCTGCACGCTCGACGGCTGCGACGATGGACGCGCCGCGGCCGGGCTGCCGCCGGTGTTTCGGATCGCCCAGATCTCGGTCGACGGCTCGTCGTGCACCATTCCCGGAACCGCCGGCCCCGACAACGGGGTCTGCGTGTCGTGGAAGGGCGGCTGCATGGTGTCGGAGTGCGGCGACGGCGTCACCGATCGAAGCCGCGGCGAGGCCTGCGACGACGGCAACCAGGACGACCACGATGGCTGCCTGAACGACTGCCGGCTGCCGCGCTGCGGCGACGGGGTCGTCGGCCCGTTGGAGGCCTGCGACGACGCCGGCGAGTCCCCGACCTGCAACGCCGATTGCCGCCCTTCTACTTGCGGCGACCGCATTCGGAACCCGACGGCGAACGAGCAGTGCGACGACGGCAAGAACCACAACGACTGCGACGGTTGCCTGGACGACTGCACCTTGCACGTGAACTCGTGCGGCGATGGCTTGGAGTGCGGCACCGAAGCGTGCGACGGCGGCGGCGAGTCGGCGACCTGCAACCTCGATTGCACCCCGGCCCTGTGCGGCGACGCCAAGCGCAACGCGACCGCCGGCGAAGAGTGCGACGGCGGCGGCGAGTCGGGCAGCTGCAACTCGGACTGCACGGTGGCAGCCTGCGGCGATCGCAAGGTGAACCCGACCGCGAGTGAGCAGTGCGACGACGGCGGCAACGGCGACGACTGCGACGGCTGTCTGGACACTTGCCTGGTGCACGCCAACGTCTGCGGCGACGGCTTCGTCTGCGGGAGCGAGCCGTGCGACGACGGCGGCGAGAGCGTCGTCTGCAACGCCGACTGCACGAGCGCCTCCTGCGGCGACGGCGAGATCAACGCCAGCCGCGGCGAATTCTGCGACGACGGCGTGCTGAACGACAGCGCGTGGGCTTTGGCGCGCCGCTGCAACGGGGGGTGTGCGGCGTGGGCGCCGTACTGCGGTGACAGCCAGATCGACCTGCCTTTCGAGTACTGTGACGCCGGCAGCGCCAACGGCAGCGGCACCGGCTGCGGCGCGACCTGCCAGCGCGCCGGCAGCTGCGGCGACTCGTTGGTGCAGGGTCTGTACGAGCAGTGCGACGACGGTGATGTCGACCAGTGCAACGGTTGTCGCAACGACTGTCAGCCGGGCTGCGTCTGCACCGCGCCCGGCGCCTGCAGCGGCGCCAATTGGTGCGACCAAGGCCTGTGTGTGAGCTGCAACCTGCCGGTCCACTGCGGGCCGGCCTGCGTCGTGTGCTCGGGCACGACGCCGCTGTGCGGCGGCGCGAGCACGGGCTGCCAGTGTGACGCCAGCCCGGCGCCCCGAGGATCGTGCGCCCGTGGGACCCACTGCGCCGGCGGCGCCTGCGTGCCGTGCGACAGCGCGCAGTACTGCGGCCAGGACTGCGGGGCGTGCGGCGGCAACACCCCGAGCTGCGGCGGCGCCGAGGTCGGCTGCATCACCAGCGACTGCGCGACGCAGCCCGACTTCACGCTGTGCAAGGTGGTGACCACACCGGATCGGTCGTACGACATCTGCCTCGGCGGCGCCTGCGTCTCGCCGGGTTGCGGCGACGCCGGCTGCAACGCCCACGGGCCGAGCTTCGCGCAGGGCGACACGGTGGCCGGCTGGCTGAGCGCCGACACCAACCAGCGCCGGTGCTTCAACGCCACGACTCAATTGGCGTCGTGTCCGAGCACCGGCACGGCGTTCTACGGCCAGGACGCGCAGTACGGCTGGGACACGACGCACGCCGACCCGTCGGTGCGTTTCACCCGAACCGACAACGGCGAGCCGGTGGTGGTCGACAACCTCACCGGCCTGGTGTGGCAGGAGGGTTGTCCGGGCGGCGGCGGGGCGCTGTGTGGGATCGCCGGCGTGCCGGTGGACTCGTGGGACGCGGCCCTCGCCTACTGCGATAGCCTGGTGTGGGACGAGTACGCGAATTGGCGGCTGCCGGACTACTACGAGATGGCGTCGCTCTTCGACCTCGGCCGGTACAACCCGGCCATCGACAGCGCGGCGTTCTTGGGGACGCCGTCGGGCACGTTCTGGACCTCGACGAGCCATCCGGGCTCGGCCGGCTACGCCTACTACGCGGTGTCCTTCGACGGCACCGCCGCCAACGGCGACAAGGCCACGCGCTTCATCACCGCGCGCTGTGTGCGCTCCGGCCCGGCGATTCAGGCATGGGGTGCCGCGGCGCGCTTCACCCGGACCACGCCGGCCGCCAATCAGCCGGTGGTCGCGGACGCTCGCACCAAGCTGATGTGGCAAGGGTGCGCGGACGGCTCGAGCGGCTCGTCCTGCGGCACCGGCACTGCAACCCCCTACACTTGGCAGGATGCCCTCGCTCGCTGCGAGGGGCGCACTTGGGGGACGTTCGCGGACTGGCGATTGCCGAGCCGCGCCGAGCTCGCGAGCATCGTCGACATCGGCCGGTACAACCCGACGATCGATCCGACCGCGTTTCCCGCGACCCCGGCGGACCTGTTTTGGTCATCGAGCACCGCGGTCGCCTTCCCCGCGAACGCGTGGGCGGTGAGCTTCGCCGACGGGTGGCTCGAGGGCCAGATCTACGCCAAGACGACGTCCTATAGCGTCCGCTGCGTGCGGCTCGGCCTTTGAGCGCCGCGGTGCGCGAGGGCCGCGGCCGCTGGTCTCTATGGCGTGTACACCACGTGCACCGGGGCTACGAAGAACTGCACCGGCTCGCCGATCTTGCGGTTCGGGGCCGGGCACGGAAACGGCGCGCCGTCCGCGCAGCTGCAGGTGATGGCGTTGTCGAGCTGGTGGTCGGGCTCGGTGCACGGCAGGACGGTCTCGGGCAGGCCCTTCTCGGGCCACAGCAGGTCGGCGGCGGTGGCGCCGTCCAAGAACAGCACGCCCTCCGCGCGGCGGGCGCCGACGGCGTCGTGCGCCGGGAGGTTCCAGCAGGTCTCGCGATCGCCGGCGCGCGCCTTGGCGTTCGCCCGATCGACGGTGACCACCACGGTGACGAGGTAGGCGCCTTTCAGGAGGTAGTCGCCGCTGGCGTCGTCTTTCAGGTCCCAATGGACGGTGTCGGTGCCCGACCAGGCGCCGAGGGCGAGGCCGTTCTGGGGGTAGTGGGCGTTGATCGTCGCTCCGGTGGTGCCGTCGATCGCCGGCGGTTGCATCAGGCGATGGACGCAGCCGCGGCCGTCGCTCCACCACAGGTGCGGATCGCAGCTCGGCGACAGCCCCGGAAACCACATCTCGCCGGCGTCGTTGCGGCGATTGACGGCGGGCGAGACCGGATAGGGCGCGGCGGCATAGCGGCCGGCCTCGATGAGCGCCGCCATGTAGTTGGGGTTGCGGTAGTCGGGCTCGCCCCAGATCCCATAGCAGGCGCTCGGCGAGAATTGGTCGAGGCAGTTCTGGTAGACGGTGCGCTTGAGGGTCGCGGCGTAGCGGGTGTGCTTGCGCATCTTCGTCCGGGCGTCGAAGACGCAGGTCTCTTCGTGACGGGCGGCGCCGGTGCCGGTCGTCGTCAGCGGCCCCTCGGCCCAGATGTCCACCGCGAAGTGGTCGATGTCGTTCGCGGTCATCGTGACGTTGAACTCGTCGCCGATGTAGTCCCAGAGATCTCGGAGCGTGTAGGTGATCGTCAGGCTGCCACCTTGGAGGCGGCCCCAGGAGTCGTCGTAGATCACGGTCTGCGCCGGCGCGGCGCTGCTCGTGTGGTCGGCGCCGTCGCGGGCGGTGACGGTGAAGACGTTGGCGCCGGGCGCGAGGGTCACGAGCGCGGTCCAGGAGTCGTCGCCGTCTTCGGGGACGAGCTCGGTGGCGCCGTTCCAGATCGAGGTGTCGGCGGGTTTCTTCCCCGAGAGTACCTGGGTGGGCGCCGTCGTCGGCGACACCACCGGATCGAGGGTCGGCGCGCCGACGCTTCCCGAGGACGGGTCACGCGTCACGACGAAGCTCGCCACCTCGCTGTGGTTGTTCGCCTGATCGACGCTCTTCAGGCGGATGGTGTTGGCCCCTTCGGCGAGCTCGAAGCGGTGACGCCAGGTGAGGTCGCCGGTCTTCGCGAGCACCTCGTGCCAGGGCTCGACGACGCCGGCCGCGGTCTCGCGCTCGACCTCGATCGAGGCGAACGCCTCTTTGCCACCACCGACCACCACGCGCGCCAGCGTCGTCGGCGCGGCCGGCGGCGCCGGAGCGTCAAACGTCGGGGTTGAAGGCGGCGTGGTGTCGACCGCGGTGCCGGTGGTGAACAGCCAGCTCACCGGGGCGGCGAGCGGGTTGCCGGCGACGTCGGTGACGTCGGGGAGGAGGTTGGCGCGGTGGCGGGTGGACGCCGCGAGGGGCGCGTCCGGCTGCAGGCGGAGGCTGGCGGCGTCGGCGAGGTTCACGCAGGTGACGGTGGCGGTGACCGGCGTCATCCCCGCGGACAGGATGAAGCCGCCGTTCACCACGCTCGCGCAGTCGATGGGCTCGCTCAGGATCGCTTCGATGTTGCTGTTCAGCGCGACGCCGCTGGTCTCGGCGGTCGGGATCTGGACCAGCACCGACGGCGCCACGCTGTCGAGCGTGATCGTGACGGTGAGCGCCGGGCCCAACTGGCCATCGGCGCCGGCGGGCTGCAGCGCGAAGGCGTAGGTCTGGTCGCCGCGGTCGAGGTAGAGCGGCAAACCCCACACGACGTCCGCTGACGGCGCCAGGCGCTGGCGGCCGTCGACCATCACCCCGGCGCCGGCGGGCTTGGTGCCGGTCACCGGGACCGGCCACTCGTGCACCCGACTCGGATAGGTGTCGACCGCAAAGGGGGTCGCGTCGTGGTCGGCCGGCAAGACGTCGGTCTTCGAGTCGTGACAGGAGGCGACGACGGTGAGGCAGGCGAGCGCGACGACGAGGTTCTTCTGCAGCATGAGTTATCCCCCGGGTGGGGCGAGGGGCGCAATCGCAGCGTGCCATACCTCAACGTCGCTGTGGAGTCATGCACGCGCGGTGTTCAGCCGCACAAACCGCTGCCGTTGTCGCAGGTGGGGTGCTGGGTCGGGCAGCCGGCGATGCGGCAGTCGGGCACGCAGCGGCCGAGCGGCACCAGGCACACCAAGCCGTCGGCGCAGGTCGGGCTCGCGGCGCTGCAGCTCGCGGTGGTGGCGTCCGGGGTGCACAGGCCGCTCGCGGCGTCGCAGTTGGGGACCGCGTCCGGGCAGGTGTTGCCTTGCACCCGGCAGTCCGGGACGCACACGCTCTGTGCCGCGAAGCAGACGCTGTCCGTGGGGCACGACGGGGCCGCGGCGCTGCAAGCGGCAGGGGTGCCGGTGCCGCCGCCGGGCGGGGTGTTGCCGCCGCCGCAGATGCCGGTGGCCGTGTCGCAGGTGGGGTGCTCCGCCGGGCAGGTGTTGCCGCTGACGCGACAATCCGGGACGCAGAGGTTGGCGACCGCGACGCACACCTGGCCGTCGACGCAGGCCGCCGCGGTCCCGCATCCTTCCGCGGCCGGGTCCTTGGTGTCGTCGACGCCGCTCGCGACACACTCGCCGGTCGTCAGGTTGCAGATCTGGTCTGCCGCACACTCCGAGTCGGCGGTGCAACCGGCGTCGGTGGTGTCGCCGGCCTCGTTGGTGGAGCTCAGGTCGTCGGTCTTGCCGCACCCGAAACCGCCGCTGCAAAGCCCGATCACGAACATCGCCGCAAACGCCACGCTGGTTCTCGTCTTCACGGTTTCACCTCCGCAAGGGTTGTTCTGGGTGTGGTGAAATGCAGGTGTCGTACCACGCGGGCGCATCGGCGGTGGTCGGCGCCGTGTCTGGATTGCCTCCTGTTTCCGGGCGAGTGCGGCCGTCGCCGGCGGGTGTGACGCGGCGCCCGCGCCGGCTCTCGATCTGGAGGTCTCAGTCGCCCGGCGAAACGGCTGCGGCGCCGCTACCTGGACGACGCGGCTTCAGCCGCGCCACATCTGCCACGCGAGGCGGAGGACGAGCCCGAAGGCGGCGGTCAGGAACAAGGCGCGCACCAGGCGGTTGCCGCGGGTGATGGCCAACCGCACCCCGAGCCGCGCGCCGAGGATGTTGCCGGCCGCGAGCAGCAGCGCCAGCGCCGGGATGACGCTGCCGTGCGCGACGAAGAGCACGACCGAGGCGATGTTGGAGCCCCAGTTGGCGGCCTTCGCGAGCGCCGAGGCCCGCAGGAAGTCGTAGCCGAGCACGCTGACGAACAAGAAGATCAACAGCGACCCGGTGCCCGGGCCGAACACGCCGTCGTAGAAGCCGAGGCCGAGGGCGATGATCCCGGTGAGCAGGCGGCGCGCGCCCGGCGCCAGCTTCGGCGCGTGCACCTTGCCGAGCTCGGGCCGCAGCAACACGAAGCCGAGCACGAGCACCAGGAGCACGAGCAGCACCGGGCGCATGGCTTCGGTCGGGAGCTGGTAGGCGAAATGCACCCCGAGGCTCGCTCCGAGGACGGCGGCGCCGAACGGCAAGATCAGCTCGCGGCGCGGCACCAGCTCGGCGTGCGCGTATTGCCAGAGCGCCACCGTGGTCCCGGAGCAGGCCGCCACCTTGTTGGTGCCGAGAATGGTGGGGATGGGGGTCGTGGCCGGCAGCCCCAGCAACAGCGCCGGCAGCAGGATGAGGCCGCCGCCGCCGGCGATGGCGTCGATGAACCCGGCGAGGGTCGAGGCGAAGACCAAGAGCGACGCGGTGACGAGATCGGGCACGCCGTCGAGCTATCACACCCCGATCTGGGGAAGAACCGCGCCTGTCGGGAATCGGGGTGGGGAGGACGGGCGCGCAGCGCCCGCCGGGAATCAAGGATGTCGCCCGCCCCACCCGGGCTGACTCTTCCACACATCTTTTTCCTGCGGCGCGTCGGCTTGCCTTCGGTCGGATTCGATGATCTGCCACGGCTGAGGAGCGGTTCACATGAAACCAGAAGGGAATGTCGTTGCTTGGGCTGAGA
>JACRCV010000114.1 GCA_016218825.1 Deltaproteobacteria bacterium | reverse complement strand
TCGTCCCGGCGCGGTTCGTGCGCCACGAGCACGTGCAGGAGGTGCTGCGCTGCAAGTGCGGCGACTACGTGGTCACCGCCCCCGGGGCGCCCAAGGTCGTCGAGAAGGGTCGGTACGGAGCTTCATTTCTCGCGCACCTGGGCGCCTGCGGCTGCGCGGGTTCTCGCCCGTCGCACCCGCGATGATGATCACGATCGGCGAAGGAGCGCGAAAATGGCGGGGTGGACGGGACTCGAAACGGGTTTGGCGGTATTTGAGAACTTTCGGCAAAGAATTGACTGGCCAGATTCATGTGTTTAATATGTTGAACATGTACCTGTTCGAGCTTGGGACGAAGCTCCGAGAGGCCCGGTTGGGCGGGGCGCGCACGCAGAGTGCGCTCGCAACGGTGGCCGGCCTCGGGCGGACGACCGTCAACCAACTCGAGGCGGGCGTGGTGCCGGACCTGGGAGTCAAGAAGGTCATCCGGCTTCTGCGTGCAGTGGGTCTCGACCTGGCGGTGGTGCCGGCGGCGCGCAAACCAACACCGGACTTCCTGCGGATGGCGTGCGTCTCGGCGAACGTTAGCTTCAAGAACGAGCTCACGCCGGAAGATCTGGCGCAAGCGCTTTTGACTGGCAAGGCGCCGCGCGGATTCCGGCCACACATTCGTGCCGTCTTCGAGGAGGTGCCCAGGGAGGTGCTTCTTGGCGCCTTGAGCCAGCTGGCCGGCCCGTCCCGCGATCGCGAGCGCATTCTTGAAGGTGCCCGGCGGCTGGCCAAGGGAGTAGGGTGTTACCTCGAGGTGTCGTCGTGAAACCTGCGCTCGAGGCCGTCTGGGAAACCCTGTTCCGCCACTCACTCGACATTCTGGACTCGGTCGCGGGGAATACGGGTGGGCGCGCGCCGGTGTGGACTGTCGGGGGCGGCACCATGCTGATGCGGCGATACCACCACCGCGAGTCGAAGGATGTGGACATCTTCCTCGACGACGCGCAGTGGCTGGGCACGCTCACGCCGAGGTTGAACGCGGTCGCCGAGAACAAGACGACCGAGTACCTGGAGCAGGGCGGGTTCTTGAAGCTCTACTTTCCGAGTGGCGAGGTGGATTTCATCGTAGCAGGGAGCATCACCGACCCGCCGTTCGCCGTGGAGACTGTGCTCGGCCGCGAGGTTCGTGTCGAGACCGACGCCGAGATCATCGGCAAGAAGCTCAAGCACCGCGCCGCGCAGCTCCGGGCGCGGGACATCTTCGATGTGGCGTGTGTCCTCGAGAAGAACCCATCCGCCCTTGATGCGATCGGCTCGATCGTTGCGGTGGCGAAGCCTGTCGTGCTCGCGCGACTGAGCGACAGAGCGCGGGAATTGCGGGAGGACTTTCGGGCGATCGCGAGGCTCGACTACAGACCAACGTACGAGGCGGCGGTTGCCGTCGTGACCGAGTATCTGCGGCGCGTCTGAGCGCGAGCTACGGATGGTCAAGTCCCGCATTGTGTGTGAAAACGAGATCGGCTCCTCCAGTTCTCCTACGCTGCTTTCTTCAGCGTTCGGGTTGAAGGCCCTATAGGAACTACTGGATTCGAAAAGGGAAGAGATGGCGGGGTGGACGGGACTCTCACCGGGGTTACGTCCTCGGCGGGGGTGGCGCTACGGGGCTCTGCCGATCTTGAACGGCTCTGCTTGTCTTCCGCGTTGCTTCGCAACGCTGCGTGGCTGCGTTGCCTTCGTCTGGGCGCCTGCGGCTGCGCGGGTTCTCGCCCGTCGCACCCGCGATGATGATCACGATCGGCGAAGGAGTGTGGAAATTGGCGGGGTGGACGGGACTCTCACCGGGGTTACGTCCTCGGCGGGGGTGGCGCTTGTTGGCTCTGCTGATCTTGGACGGCTCTGCTTGTTTCTTGCGTTGCTTCGCAACGCTGCGTTGCTGCGTTGCCTTCGTCTGGGCGCCGGCGGCTGCGCGGGTTCTCGCCCGTCGCACCCGCGATGATGATCACGATCGGCGAAGGAGTGTGGAAATTGGCGGGGTGGACGGGACTCGAACCCGCGGCCTCCGGCGTGACAGGCCGGCGTTATGAACCAACTTAACTACCACCCCGCGCTTCCGCGGGACCCCGACTACCACTGCTCGGGGTCAAATCGGACGCAGACACGTAGCAAACAACCTCGCCGCGGGTCAAGTAGAACCACGCATCAAGGCTCACGGCGCTGAACCACCGCGCGGTACGCGTCCATGTGCTCCTGCGACGCCGCGCGATCGCCGAGCTCCGCCAACAACGACGCGAGATTGAAGTGGGCGTCGGCAAAGTCGGGATCGCAGTCGATCGCCGCCTTGTACGCCGCCACCGCCCCGGCGTGATCCTTCTTGTCGTGCAACGTCACCGCCAGGTTGAAGTGCGCCACCGGATGTCGCGCCTGCAGCCGGATCGCCTGGCGAAAATACGCCAACGCCCGAACGTCGTCGCCCGCCTCCGAGCACAACCGCCCGAGGTTGATCATCGCCTCGACGTGCTCCGGATCACAGGCCAACGCCCGCATGTAAGCCTCGTACGCGCCCTCGGGATCGTCAGCCTCACGATCCAACGCCAGGTTGAACCAGCTGTCCGCGTTGCGCCGCCCCGCACCCTCCGACCCCAACCCGACCCCGAGCTTCTTCGCGTGCACGATCTCCGACAACGCCGCCCGCGGCACCGCCCGGTCGGCCGCCGCCGCCGACCCCACCGCCACCAGGTCCAGCCGCCCCTGACCCGTCTCCGGCTCCCAACGCACGTCGCCGTCCGATACCACGACCCGCCCGCCCTCGACCTCCACCTTCAACGACGACAACGGCTGCCCCTCTTCGAGCTGCCGCCTGAGCGCCAACAACGCCCGCTCCACCCGCTGCGACGGCAACCCGGCGTCGAGCAACCGCCGCGCCGTCCGCAACACCAACAGGTCGCGAAAATCGAAGCGCAGCTGCCGCGCCTGACCCCCGGAGACCGCGAGCTCCGCGCGCCCACCCTCGACGACCCCGGTCCGCACGTAAGAGCGAATGCGCTGCGCCGACAGCTTCACCAGCCGTGCCACCTCGCGGGTCGTGTAGCGCCTGGATCCCATCGGCATCACACTCTAGTGGCCCCCTCCGACGGTTCTCGTGGTCGCCGCCGGACGCCGGGCGGCGATCTCTAACCCGGCTCGCTTCGCCGAACAAGCACCGCGCCGGCCCACTTCCCCGCCGATGCTTCTGTGCTAGGATGGCCGAGAACCTGGGCGTGTCCGCGGGAGAGGGAGCGGTGAGAACGTCGCCAAAGATCCTCGTCGTCGACGACGACGCGTCGCTGCGCGAGTTCGCCGTCGAGACCCTCGCGACTCTCGGCTACACCATCGAGACCGCGGCCGACGGCGTCCAGGCCATCGAGAAAGTGCGCGCCGACCCGCCCGACGTCATCATCCTCGACGTCATGATGCCGAAGATGAACGGCCTCGAGGTCTGCCGCGTCGTCAAGTCGTTCGCCGTCGAGTCCTTCATCCCCATCATCCTCGTGACCGTGAAGGCCGACATCGAGTCCAAGGTCACCGGGCTGAAGATCGGCGCCGACGACTACCTGACCAAGCCCTACAACCCGCTCGAGCTGCGCGCCCGCGTCGCGTCGATGCTGCGCATCAAGGCGATCCAGGACAAGCTCAACGCCAAGCGCCGCGAGCTCGAGAGCCTGAGCATCACCGACGATCTGACCGGGCTCCACAACCACCGCGCCATGCAGCAACGCCTCAAGGACGAGTTCCTGCGCGCCCAACGCTACAACGACCCGCTGTCGCTGTTGATGGTCGACATCGACCACTTCAAGCAGGTCAACGACCAGAACGGCCACCTGTTCGGCGACTTCGTGCTCGCCGAGATCTCGCGCGTCCTCTGCAAGGCGGTGCGCGAGACCGACTTCGTCGCCCGCTACGGCGGCGAGGAGTTCCTCGTCATCCTGCCGCAGACCCACTTCGCCGGCAGCCTGCCGGTCGCCGAGCGCCTGTGGCGATCGGTCGCCGCGCACCCGTTCGCCGACGCCAAGGTCAGCGTCAGCCTGACGGTCTCGGTCGGCGTGTCGTTCTTCCCCAACAAGAACGTCGCCACCGCCGAGGACCTGCTGGCGAGCTCCGATCAAGCGCTCTACCAGGCGAAGCGCGAAGGCCGGAACCGGATCTGCATCTCGCAGCACGTCAGCTACCTGTACCGCCCCGAGGCAACGGCGCACTGAGCGCCGGCACCGCCATGGCAACCATCCTGGTGGTCGACGACACCGCGAGCCTGCGCGCCCAGATCTGTGAGATCCTGCGCAACGCGGCGCTCGACCTCGAGGTGCTCGAGGCCGGCGACGGCATCGAGGCGCTGCCCCGGGCGCTCGGCGGCGGCGTCGACGTCGTCCTCTCCGACGTCGTGATGCCGAACCTCGACGGCATCGCGCTGTTGCGCGCCATCCGCCAACAGCGCAGCCTCGAGGCGCTGCCGGTGATCCTCGTCACCTCCGAGACCGAGAGCGACATCCGCACCAAGAGCTTCGAGGCCGGCGCCTCCGACTACCTCACCCGGCCGTTCTCGCCCGCCGAGCTCGTGACCCGGGTCCAGGTGCAGCTGCGCTTGAAGGCGCTGCAGACCGAGCTGCAACGCACCAGCGAGGGCCTGAGTCGCGCCAGCCTGACCGACGCGCTCACCGGCCTCGCCAATCGGCACGCGTTCCTCGCCGAGTGCCACCGCGAGCTGGCGCGCAGCCGCCGGCACACGTTGCCGCTGTCGATCTGCGTGCTCGACGTCGACCGCTTGCGCGACCTCAACGGCCGCGTCGGTCACCGCGCCGCCGACGCCGTGATCACCGAGCTCGGCGAGCTCGTCCGCCGCCAGCTCCGGACCGCCGACACCCTGGCGCGCTTCTCGGGCGGCAGGTTCGCGCTGCTGTTGCCGCACGCCGACGCCGCCGAAGGACGCCGCGCCGGCCAGCGCGTGTGCGACGCGGTCGCCGCGCACGGCTTCCTCGACGGCAAGGCGGGCGCGGTGACCATCGCGGTCGGCAGCGCCGCGTATCCGTGGGGCCAGGTGGAGTCGGTCGAAGAGCTGTTGAACCTGGCGGAGAAGAACCTCGACTGCGCCAAGAGCTCCGGCGGCAACCAGGTCTACGCGATCGCCGGCACCGACCTCGGCGCCGAGCCGACCTGAGCGCTCAAGCGCGCGGCACGTTGATCGCCGGGCCGACCAGCAGACCGCCGAGCTCGTGCAGGGCGTACAACAGCGCCCCCAAGGCCTTCGGCGGTAACGGCACCGAGCGCGCCAGGTCCCCGGTGAAGCGCTGGGTCTCGAGCAGACGGACGACCATCTGCTCGACCGCCGGCAGCTCCGCGGTGAGGGCCTTCGCGAGCGGCGACACCGTGACCGCCGCGAACGCCAGCGTCGCGAGCAGCGGCCAGGTCACCTCGTCGCCGGCGTGGTCGCGTACCCCGGTGTAGAGCGCGACGAGCGGCGGCATCGGCGCCGGGGTGAAGTCGGTCAGGTGCACCAGGCCGTCCAAGAACTCGACCTGGCCCTCGCGCAGCGCGAACAGCGCCAAGAAGTTCAGGCGCGACTGAGCCTCCATCGTCCGCTTCAGGGTCTCGGCGTCCACCAGGCGCTGATCGAGGAGCACCTGGCCCAGGAGCTTGTCGGTCTTCGAGTGGATCTCGAGCGCCTGGTCGAGCTGCGCCTCGGTCAGCGTGCCGTCCTCCACCAGCAGCCGTCCGATCGGGTTCTTCAAGCGCGACAGCTTGGCGCCCTGGGGGACGCCGCTCCTGAAGAACGCCCGGTTGGTGCCGATCATGTCGTGCACCTCGACGGCGCCGGTCGCGTGCGTCCGGATCAGCTCGGCGACGACCGTGGCGAAGGAGCGCTCGTGAAGCTCGGCGACGGTCTGGTTCGGGGCGTCCACCGGCTAGTCCTACCGAAAGCCCCGAAGCGGCGCAATCCGGTCGTCTCCGCCCCGCGCTTCATGGTAGCGTGCGCCATGGTCGACACCATCGCCGTCGTCCTGAAACCGAACGCCAGCGAGGCGGAGAGTCTGCTCGCGGTGGCCTTCGAGGCGGCCAAGGGCGCGCGCTTCGTGATCGAGGACAAGGCGCTGGCGGCACGCCACGGCGCCCCGAACGGCCTCGAGCCGCTCAGCCGCGACAGGTTGGAGCGCGAGGCGACGCTGGTGCTCGGCATCGGCGGCGACGGCACGTTGATCCAGGCGGCGTCGTTGTTCAAGGACCGGCTGGTGCCGATCTTGGGCGTGAACCTCGGCCGGCTGGGGTTCTTGACCAACGTGTCGCGCGAAGAGCTCACCGCGGTGCTGCGCCGCGCCCTCGCCGGCTCGTTGCCCTACGTCGATCGCATGCGCCTCGACGTCGAGGTCCGCCGCAAGACGACGCTGCTGCTCGAGGGGCGGGTGTTGAACGACGCGGTGGTCAGCCCCAAGAGCCTGGCGCGCTTGGCGCAGTACCGGGTCACGCTCGGCGGCGACCTGTTGACGACGCTGCGCGCCGACGGCGTCATCGTCGCGACCCCGACCGGCTCTACCGCCTACTCGATGGCCGCGGGCGGCGCCATCCTCGCCCCCGGCCTCCTAGGGATCGCGATCACCCCGATTTGTCCCCAAGCCCTGTCGCAGCGGCCGATCGTGGTCGCGCCCGACGCCGACATCGCCGTCAGCCTCGAGTCCGACAGCGAGGTGTTCTGTTCGTTGGACGGCCGCGCCGGACAAGAGCTCCAGCAGGGCGACGTGATGACGGTGCGGCGCGCCGCTGTCGGCACGCGCATCATGGAGGTGCCGTGGCGCACCTACTACCAGGCGCTGCGCACCAAGCTCCGCTGGGGTGAGGGGTAGCGCCGCGCGGCGTCCGGGCGGTGCCGGCGCCGAGGTCCGATTGCCAACGCCCACCTTCCTGGCCATAATTCCGACATGTCGACGTGTCCCACGTGTCACAAGCACTACCCGGACACGTTGAGCTTCTGTAGCGAAGACGGCGCGTTGCTGCCGAAGGCCGCGGCGACGGACGATTGCCCGCCGGTCGGCACCATCCTCGGCTCCTACAAGCTCCTCGACGTCCTCGGCGAAGGCGGGATGGGGCGGGTCTACCTCGCCGAGCACATGCGCATCGGCCGTCAGGTCGCGCTCAAGCTCCTCCGACCCGAGTACGCCAAGAACCCGTCGGTGTCGGCGCGCTTCTTCAGCGAGGCGCGGGCGGTCAACAAGATCCGCCACGACAACATCGTCGAGATCACCGACTTCTTCGACGCCGAGGGCGACTACAAGTACTACATCATGGAGAACCTGAGCGGCCGGACCCTCGCCGCGGTCGAGCGCGAAGCGAAGCTGCCGGTCGCGCGCCTGCTCAACATCGCGCTGCAGGTGACCGACGCCCTGGTCGCGGTCCACGCCGCCGGCATCGTCCACCGGGATCTCAAGCCGGACAACGTCTTCCTGATCACGCACGGCGGCCGCGCCGACTTCGTCAAGCTCCTCGACTTCGGCGTCGCCAAGCTCGTCGAGTCCCGCGAAGGCAAGCCGCTGTCGACGACCGCGGTCGGCGCCATCATCGGCACCCCGGAGTACATGTCCCCGGAGCAGGTCAGCGGTCGCGCGGTCGACCACCGGAGCGACATCTACTCGCTCGGCGTCATCCTCTACGAGATGGCGTGCGGCAAGAAGCCGCTCGAGGCCAAGAGCTTCGGCGAGATGGTGGTCAAGCACCTGACGGTGACGCCGCTCCGGCCCAGCAAGCTCGTGGATCTTCTCGAGCCGCTGCCGGGGCCGCTCGAGGACCTGATCCTCCACTGTCTCGAGAAGGATCCGAGCCGGCGGCCACAGACGATCCAGGAGGTGCACACCCGCCTGCAGGCGCTGTCGACCGGAGACCCGGCGGCGCTGGCGTCGTTCCGGCCACCGGCGCGGTCGTCACGCCGCAAAGCGCTGTGGATCGGCGCCGGCGCCGGGCTCGTTGGTGTCGCGGCGCTGGCCTCGGTCGCGATCGTCACCGGGCGCGGCCGCGACGAGCCGGTTCCGGCCGCCGACGCCGACCTGACCCCGCCGGCGGCGGTCGCGAGCGTGCCGCCGCAGGTTCGGCTCGATCTCGATTCGAGCCCGCGCGGCGCCCAAGTGTTCTCGAGCGGTGGCGACACCCTCCTCGGCGTCACGCCGCTGTCGCTGACCTTCGAGCGGTCGGCCATACCAAAGGTCTTCGATGTCAAGCTCGACGGCCACGAGTCGGTCAGCCAGACCGTCGTCATGAGCCAGGACGCCACGGTCCTGGTAACCTTGGCCAAGAAGGTCAAGGAGCCGACCGGGGTGCTGGCGAAGAAGAAGGCGAAGGCGGCCAAGCCGGAGAAGCGCGGGACCATCGACCCGTTCGCCGAGTGAGAGGTAACGATGCGGGGTGTCTCGACCTGGGTGCTGGTCGCGCTGCTCGCGTCGCCGGCCGCGGCGGTGAGCGACAAAGACCGCGTCCGGGAGGCCAAGGAGCACTTCAAGCTCGCCGAGATCCACTACCAGCTCGCTCGGTTCCAGGAGGCGCTCGACCTGTACTCGAGGGCCTACGAGCTCAAGCCGCTCCCGGGCTTTCTCTTCAATATTGCCCAGTGCCACATGGAGCTCGGACACTTCGAGCGCGCGATCTTCTTCTA
This sequence comes from Deltaproteobacteria bacterium, assembly GCA_016218825.1. GTDB lineage: Bacteria > Myxococcota > XYA12-FULL-58-9 > XYA12-FULL-58-9 > XYA12-FULL-58-9 > JACRCV01. The sequence continues at coordinate 2,608 of JACRCV010000114.1, read as the reverse complement.
CGAGAGCTACCTGAGCACCCTCGCCAACGCCGAGGAGCGCGCCTCGGTCGATGCGCGCCTCGAGGAGGCCCGGGCGGGGCTCGCGGCCCAACAGGCCGAGGCGCGGCAACGGGAAGCCGAGGCCGCGCGCGTCGAGCGCGAGGCGCGGGAGCGCGACCAACAAGAGCGAGAGCGCACCGCGGCCGCCGAGGCCGAGCGGCTGCGCCTCGAGGCCGAGAAGCTGGCGCTCGCCAGAGCCGCCGCCGAGGCCGTGCGCACGGCCGTGCCGCCACCGCCACCGCCGCCACCGGCGTTCTACCAGCGCTGGTGGTTCTGGGCCGCGGGCGCCTTTGTGGTGGTGCTCGCGGCTGGGGTGACGGCAGCCGCGCTCTTGCCGCGGGAGCGTACCCGCACCGAGCTGCCGTCGGGGGAGCTCGGGACGATTGACTACCGTTGACGGGGTGGTGGTGGTGACGGGACGACAGACGAGCGCCAGAGGGCCCTTCGAGGTGGGACGAGCGCCGGTGGTCGCCGCGCTGTTGCTGCTCTTTACCGGCTGCGGCAAAGAGACCGTCGTCATCCAGAAGGGCCTGACCGGGATCGACGCGACCATCGTCTACGACGGCGCGCTCGGGCTCGATCAGATCCGGGTCTCGGGACGGCTCGACGACGGCACCGCGGTGTTTCCGGCCACCGCCCGACCCGAGCCGCCGCAGCCGCTCACCACCGGGGAGACGTCCGTCGTCATCCTGCTCAATGAGGCGCTCGCCGGGAGCGCGATCTACGTGCGCGGCGACGGCCTCGTCGCCGGGACGGTGTCGGCCTCGGACCAGGAGCGGCTGACGCTGTTGGCGGCGGCCCTGGTGCCGGTGACGCTGGCGCTCGGCGACCAGGCGATCTGTGGCGACGGGCGCACGCGCGCCGGCATCGAGACCTGCGACGACGGCAACGACTGGGGCACCGACGGCTGCTCGGCGGTGTGTCTCGTCGAGGCCGACTGGAGCTGCACGACGCCGGACCCCGGCCCGTCGGTCTGCACCTCCAACCTGTCCTGCGACGCCCAGCGCTGCACCACCGGCTGCTGCTCGGGCGCCGACTGCGTCGCGGCGACCTTCGACGCCTGCGGCGTCGAGGCCCGCGGCTGTGCGCCGTGCGACCCGATCCGCGCCGACGACTGCATCGGCGGCGAGTGCACCTGCGGCGAGGCGGCGGCGTGCCTCCCAGGGCAGCACTGCGTGCTCGGCGCCTGCGTCTGTGACCCGACGTCCTGCGCCAACGGCTGTTGCGCCGACAACCGCTGCCAGCTGCGCTCCGTCGACGCTTGCGCCCCCGCCGGCGACGCCTGCGCGCCGTGCGATCCGGTGGCCGCCGACACCTGCGGCGCCAACGGTGAGTGCAGGTGCGGTTCGCTCTTGGCCTGCGCGCTCGGGCAGCACTGCGACCCGAACGGCTGTCACTGCGATGCGACGACCTGTGACGGCTGCTGCACCACCTCGGGAGTGTGCGACCGCGGCGATCAGAAGAACAGATGCGGCAGCGCCGGGGCGGATTGCACCGCCTGCACCGGTCCGGGGGCGGCGTGTGACGCCGGGGCCTGCGACGCCTGCACCGTGAGCTGCGGCGGCGGCTGTTGCACCGGGAGTACGTGCCACGAGCCTGCCGAGCTCTCGTTCTGCGGCGCCGCCGGCGACGCTTGCGTCTGGTGCGATCCGACCCGCGCCGACAACTGCGGCGGCGACGGGCATTGCCACTGCGGCCTCGGGGCCGCGTGCGCGCCCGGGAGCGTCTGCGGCGCCCAGGGCTGCGCGCCGCCATGAGCGGGTGGTCGACACACCTCCGGAACGACGGTATCCTGCAAGGAGGTCGTGCCTGCCGCGACCCGAGGTTGACCTCGTTGGAGGCTCTGCATGACGCAGGTTGAGGTTGTCGGGCCGGGCCCCGGGGGGCCATGCGCGCTCGAAGACTTCCGGGACGACGCGCGGGCGTTGACGGACGAAGCGTTCGCGGCGCGGCACGGTCGCGCCTTCTTCCTCCATCACGGCGCGCTCGGTGATCTGCGGCCGGCGCGTCGTGGGCAACCGACGGTGCTGGTCGACGGCGAGCCGCCGGCTGCCGGCGCGGTGCGTCTCGACTTCTTGGTGTTTCCGATCCGCACGAGCAGCAAGACCAACTCCCCCGGCTTCGTGTCGATCGGTCGCACCGAGAACAACGACATCGTCATCAACGACGTCTCGGTCTCCAAGTTTCACGCCTTCTGCCGCTTGAACGGCGACGGCAGTGTGGTGATCCTCGACAGCGGCTCCTCGAACGGCACCTTCGTCAACGACATCGCCGTGCCCAGACACGGCAGCGGTGAGCCGGTCCACCTGTCGACCGGCGACACCGTGCGCCTCGGCACCGTGCGCCTGTCGTTTCTGCCGCACGCGGCGTTTCGTAACATGGTGGTGCAGCTGGGCGGTTGAGCGGGCCCTGCCGACCCTCCCAAGAGCGCTGACTCGGGATCACATCTTCGCATCGTCGGTCATGGCGGCGTGCTGCTTGGCGGCGGCCCAGCCAACCATCCGCTGCTGGAGGGTGTCCCATCCGCGCCAAACGGTCTGCCAACCGATGCGCCCGGTTCGTTTGCTGT
>JACRCV010000117.1 GCA_016218825.1 Deltaproteobacteria bacterium | reverse complement strand
ATAACCAGACGCCAAAGCAAGCAAGAACTCGCCCACTGGGCGACATGCGGCCCGCTAAGGCAAGCGCATCCAAACCAGGCACAGCGCGGATCGGATGCGCTTCACACTCCTAACGCGGAGCGTCTAGAGCGGAGTTATGGCCGTCAGGGCCGCCCTACGAGCCGGGGGGCGTGGGCTCGAAACCCTCTCCGCCTACCACCTTCAGGCAGCGCCAGAGCCCCGGGCGGTGACTGACCGCCGCTACCCGGCGCGACGCCGCTATTCGTAGATCGTCGGACAGGTGCCGTTTGTGAGGTTGAACGAGAACGCGTAGGGCGTGCCGATGAAGTCGGTCGCGGTGAGCGTCTTGGCGCCGACGCTCTCGTAGGTGTGGATGATCACGTAGCCGGTCTGCGTGGCGCCGAGGCCGGCGTGGATCTCGGTGCGCGCCGGCGAGGTCGGGGTGTGGCTCTCGAGAACCCCGCCCGGCGCGCCCTCGGTGAAGGTCACCGACACCGAGTCGCCGAAGGCGATCGAGGCCGGAACATACGCCGGCTGGGTGCCGACGATGGCGATCGACAGCGGGCTCGCGGTCCGCGGACCGCCATCGGCGGGGGCCGCCTGGCTGACGTCGCCGGCGCAGCTCAAGATCACGACGTCGGTCCACAGCGCCCACCGGCCCGCGCCGGTCGTCGAGCACCACCTCGCGGCCACTTCGCCGTCCCAGCACATCCAAAAGGCGTCGGCGCCCCGGTTGCCGTAACACGACACCGGCGACTTCGGCTGCGTCGCGCACCCCCACTCGCCTGCGGTGCGCTGGATGGTGAAGGTGGCCAGGTTGACGGTGAAGGGCGGGTAGACGGCGGTCACCTGCTCCCGCCCTTCGCCCCAGGCGAGCTCGCCGGCGAACGGCGACGCGAACGCGCACGAGCCGTAGGTCGGCTGGCCGCCGAAGGACGTGCACGGCAGCAGGTCGTTCTCGCTGAGGTCGGCGAAGGACACGGTGTAGCGCGACGGGTTGGCGCTCAGGAGGCTGGCGAGCTGCGGCATCAGGTCGGTGTTGATCCTGAGCTGGCTGTCGTAGCCCTGGCCGCTACCGACGTCCTCGACCTCGAGCGCCCCGAGGCGGCCGACGTCGGCGGGCGGGCAGCCGTTGTCGTGCCTGCCGTCGCAGTCGTTGTCGACGCCGTCCAAGCAGCGCTCGGCCGCCGCGGCGCCGGGGACCGCGCCGCACTCGGTGCCGGCATGGTCGGCGGTGCACACCGTCACCCCGGCCTGCGCACAGGCGCCGACGCCGCTGGCGCACGGGGCGCTCAGGTCGAAGCCGTTGTCGATCTCGCCGTCGCAGTCGTTGTCGAGGCCGTCGCAGAGCTCGGCGGCCGGCGCGCCGGGGACGGCGTCGCACTCGGCGCCGCTGTGATCGGCGGCGCAAACCGTGGTGCCGCTCCGCGTGCACAGGCCGGCGCCGTTGTCGCAAGGAGCGCCGAGGTCGAAGCCGTTGTCGGCCGCGCCGTCGCAGTCGTCGTCGGCACCGTTGCAGAGCTCGACGTTGGGGGCCGCCGCCACCACGCTGCAGGTCACGCCCGCGCCGTCCGTCGTGCAGACCGTGGCCCCGGTCCGGTGACATTCACCGATCCCGGCGTCGCAGGCGTCGTCGAGCGCGAAGCCTTCGTCGATCGCCCCGTCGCAGTCATTGTCCTGGTCGTCGCAAATCTCGGCCGCCGGCGTGTCGGCCGTCGCGGTGCAGACCGCGCTCGAGCCGTCCGCCGCGCACTTGTTTCGACCACACGCGCCGGGCACGACCGCGCAGAGCGCACCGACTCGCAGGCCCTCGTCGATGATGCCGTCGCAGTCGTTGTCGTCGCCGTCGCAGCGCTCGGCGGCCTCGGGATGGGTCGCCGCGTCGTCGTCGTCGCAGTCGTCGCACATACAAAGGGCGCCGCTGTTGGTGCAGGACGCGGGATCGAAGTGGCCGTCGTGATCGGCATCGATCGCGCCGGCGCAAGGACCATGCAACGGGCTCTCGGCACAGCCCACGGCCCCGAGGCAACCCGCCGCGCCGACCAGACTCCAGACCCACCGACGACTCAGCCAACGGTCCATCCTCGCACCTCCGTCTCCGCCCGATGGACTGCAGCATCCGTGCCGGCCGTCCGGGGCGAGACCGGCGCCAACTCGTTGAATGATAACACGAAGGCCGAGTGCTGGCCGCCCACGCGCGGCGGGCGCGTGGACCCGGCGGCCCCGATCTTTCCAGAGGTGGGGACCAGTCGTCCTCGACCAGCTCGACGACGCCGCTCGACACGACGCGCCGGGCGAGCTCGCCTGCCGAGAGGCCGAGCTCGAGCTTGCCGGGCCGGTGGCCTACACCGCGGGCGGCACCTTCCCGGTGATCTCGCGCACCGCGGCGATGAACCGCTGCACGGTCTCGGGGGTGTCGGGAGTCGCCGCGGCCTTCGAGGAAGGGATCTTCGTCCGGGTCGCGAGATCCATCTTGCCGAGCAGGCCTTTCTCGTCCTCGACGAAGTCGTACAGCGCGCTTAGCTGCTTGCCCATCTCAGACTCCAAACAGCGGCGACAGGGCGTCGAGGTAGGGCTTGGCCACCGGGCCCCACTTGGCCGGCGGCTCGATGCGCCAGCCACACGACTTGTCGCCACGGCCGACGCACTGCGGCTCGATCGCCAGCAACGGCTTGCCGAAGAACGCCGTGCACCAGCCGGAGGCGTAGCCCATCAGCGTCCAGCACACCGGGTCGCTGTGGACCTCGAAGTGCGACAAGTGCTGCTGCGCCTCCCACGAGTTCGTCCAGACGCCGGTGAAGAAGAAGTCGCCGGTCGCGCGATCGAAGCGGATCTCGGTCGGCACCGCCTTCACGATCCCTTCCCAGGTGTGGATCACCGGCCCCGAGGCCAGGAGGTCCATCTCGGTGTCGAAGGTGTACTTCTTGCGCATCTGGTTGAAGTCCTCGAAGCCGTTCGCGTAGCCGAAACGCAAGAACATCGTGCGCGCCCGCTCGATCCCCATGTCCTTGACCAGGGTAGCGCGCAGCAGGCCGAGGGCGTTGGCGTCGAGAATCACGAGGCGGCTGTTGCGGAACGTCGTCAGGCCGCTGTCCGGATCGAATTTCAGATCTTGCTGCAGGTTGAAATCAGTCGCTTTCACGGCTTCTCCCGGGTCTGTTGTTTGCGGCCACGCGGGTGCCCGTTTGGGGGCACAACGGGCCGTTACGGTAGTTTGCTATCGACGGTCGGCGTCGCGGCTTTGAGCGCACCGATGCTCCACAAGTATCGCAAGGCGTTCAAGAGATCGAGGTCGTGGTAGCTCGGGTTGTCGAGCGCGGCGCGGGCGCTCTTGGCCCGCAACACGTCGGCCATGATCTCGATCATCCAGGGGTTGAGCTGTGAGAGCGGCGCCGCGCACTGCTGCCCGAAGACCCAGGGTCCGTCCAGGCTCGGCAGGGTCGCCGCCGTCGAGGTGAACTCGTCTTTGTGCCGCATGCCCTCGAGCACGTAGTTCAAGACCGCGCCGCCCATCGACTCGCCGCCGGCAGGCGTCGCATAGGCGGCCAGCCGGTAGGCGCCGCGCGCCTCCCGCAGCATCCGGTGCAGGGCCTTGTCGGCGGCGAGGCCTCCGTAACGCGCCCCGGTGATCCGCCCGGCGCGAACGTGGATCGCGCCCGCTGGCGGGCCGTCGAGGGTCAGCACCCCGTCGCGCCCGAGCTCGGCGACCACCTGCAACACCTGGCCGAGGTCGGTGCGGTCGAGCTGTCCGGACAGGCTCAGGCCCTGGTTGGTGTCCTCCTGATGTCGTTTGACGATTTGCCGCCGGCGGCGCTCGTCGAGGACGCGGCGCGCGGTCTTCTGCGCCAGGGCGGCGACCGCGTCGATGTTGTCGAAGGGCTTCTGCAGGTAGTCCACCGCGCCGAAGCGCGTCGCCTGGACCGCCGACTCCACTCGGGGGTCGGCGGTCATGATCACCACCTCGACCTCCGGCCGCAGCCCCTTGACCGCCTGCAGCAGCTCGACGCCGGTCATCCCCGGCATGTTGATGTCGGTGAAGATGATGTCGACCTCGCCACGCGCGACCGCGGCGATACACGGGTGCGCGGTGCTGTGCACCGTGACCGCGAAGCCGGCGTCCGCGAAGATGTTCTGCAGCGCGATCAGGATCGCCGGATCGTCGTCGACCACCGCGACCTGCATGCCCGCCGTTGACTCGAGAGGGGTTTCCACTGCGCCTGGTCCGGTCGCGCTCAACGCGAGACGAAGGCCTCCACGACGCCGCCGACCGCGGTCGCCACGAACAGGCCGAGGAAGACGTGCTGCAGGATGAAGGCGCGGCGGTAGGCCTGCTCGTTGGTGATGACGCCGTTCTGCTGGTAGTTCGCGACTCGCATCCAGTACATGCCGACGTTGCCCGCCAAGAACGCCAGCTCGCCGCCGGCGAACGCCAGGCCCTTCACGGGGCTGCCGTTGCGGAACTGCCCGGCGCCGAAAGGCACCAGGCAGAGCCAGGTCGGGCAACCCTTCGCCGGCGGCTCCTCGATGACCAGCGGCTCGGGCTCGGACGGCGGTGGGGTAGCCTTCTCGGCCGGGGTCTTGTCCGCGGCCGGCTTCAGGCGGGGCGCGGCGGCCGGCGGCGGCGTCCCGAGCTCCGCCGCCTTGATGCGGCCGAAGAACGACAGCAGCTCGGGGCTGGTCTCCACCGGGTCGAGCTCGAAGTCGGGCTGGCGCCGCAACAGCTCGAGCCAGGCGCTCTTGGCGTCGTCGGGGAGCTTGAGGAGGTAGAGCGTGAAGGCCTGGTATTTCAGGCACTCGATGCGGTCGGTGTCCGACACCGTGTTGTCGGCCGCGACCGCGTCGAAGAGCGGCAGCGCCTCGGCGTAGCGCCCGGCGAAGTAGAGGTCGCGGGCTCGAGCCAGCTTGTTGGCCCTTGGGGTCGGGGCGGCCTGCGCGCCGGCGGCGACGGCGACGGCCACGAACCCGGACAGCCACGCGGCTCTCGTCATCGTCGAGGTACCCTCACTTGGCCCGCGAGATCTTGTCGTGGTAGGCGCGCACCAGCTGTCGGCCGCGGTTGGCCGCGGGGTGAGTGCCGGCGGGGTCGGCCGCGAACAGCTTCTCGAACAACGGGATCGCGTCGGCGAGCTTCAGCGCCTTGAGCTTGAGCTCCGCGAGCGCCACCAGGGTGTAGAGGTCGCCGCCGTCCAGCGCCAGGGCGCGCTCGTAGGTCTGCTCGGCCTCGCGGTGCCGGTCCTGGAGCAACAGGCAGGAGGCCAGGAGCTTCAGCGGCCGGGCGTCGTTCTTGTCCATCGCGATCAGGCCGGCCAAGATCGTCGCCGCCTGCGCCAGCTGTCCGGCGCTGTAGCACTCGACCGCGGCGCGCAGCATCGCCTCCCAGTCGGCCTTGGGGAGCGCCAGCGCCTCCAACACGTCTTTCGCAGGGGCGGCCATCAGACCTCTCTGGATCTTTCATACCCGGCCTCGGTGCCCGAGGCTAGGCCCGGGACGCCGCGCCCTTGAAGCCGTAGTTGAGGTTGAAGCGCAGCCCGTGGCAGAGGGCCTCGAGCTCCTCGGGGCGGTTCAGCACCAGCCAGCCTTTGTGGACCGAGATCCAGCCGCGCTTCTTCCACTCGGTCATCGTGCGGCGCACCGAGCGCTCGACCACCCCGAGGCCGTTGGCGAGGTCGCCTTGGTTGATGGCCTTGCGGATCTGGATGCCGGCCGGCGTCGGCTTGCCGAACAGGTCGGCGAGCGCGAGCAGCTGGCTCGCGAGGCGGGTCGGGACGTCGCACAAGATCGCGGTCTCGTTGCGGGCGGCGACGCAGAAGCGGGCGCAGATGTCCTTGAACAACAGCGCGGTCGCGGCCGGCTCGCGGTCGACGAGCTCCCGGAAGCGGTCGGCGTCGAGACGCACGAGGCGCGCCGCGGTGAGCGCCTGCGTCGACTCCAAGAGCTCGCATCCGGCGATCACCTCCATCTCCGCGAACGTGACCGGCGCCGTCAGGTGCTTGACCGTCGCCTGGCGGCCGTCCTTGTCCTCGTGGAACACCCGGATCACGCCGTCGAGCAGCACGTAGACGTGCGCCGCCTCCGCACCGGCGTGGAAGATGATCTGGTCCGGCGCCGCCTCGAAGAGCGTCGCGCCGCGGACGAGCGCCTGGCGCGCGACGGCCGAGACCGCGGCGAACACCGGGTTGAGGGCGATCTGGGCCGCGAGGGTCTCTGCGGTCATGGTCGCGCCGAGTATAGGCTCTGGCTCGCGGCGCTGTCGACCTCGGCTTCGTCGCAGGTGCTCGGGCCCGCGCTCGCGGCGTCCAGATCGGCGAGCAGCTCGCTCACGGTCACGAACGCGAAGCCTCGGGCCGCGAGCTCGCCGATGATGGCGGGCAGCGCGTCCGCGGTGTACCAGCCGCGGCGGTTGATGTGCATCAGGATGATGGCGCCGCCCTGCACCGAGTCGACCACCCAGCGGGTGAGGACCTCGGGGGTGAAGCTTTGGTCGGGGTCGCCGGACGCGACGTCGTACTGCACCACGACCAGGCCGAGCGCGCCGGTGACCTCTGCCACCCTGCGGTCGTAGAGGGCGAACGGCGGCCGGAACAGCCGCGGCACGACGCCGGTGACGGAGTAGATCGCGTCCTGGGCCGCGGCGATCTCGGCGCGGATCTCGGCCTCGGTCGCGCCCACCAGGTTCTTGTGCTCGAAGCCGTGGTTCGCGATCTCGATGCCGGCGGTCTGGGCGAGATGCAGCGCGGCGTCCGGGGCCGCGAGCGCCCAGCGCCCCCCCATGAAGATCGTCGCCTTCGTGCCGGTCGCGACCAGGATCTCGGCGACGCGGTCGTCGTAGCCGGGGCGGCGCGCGCTCGAGCAGGCATCGAAGGTCAGCGCGACCTTCGGCAGCTCACGCCGGCCGTGGTTCAAGACCAGCGGCGGCCGCGGCGGCGGCAGCGGCGCCTCCTCGGCCACGAACCCGGGCGGCGCGTGCGGCAATAAGTAGAAGGGCGAGAACGGCATCGGGTCGCCGTCGGTGCTGTCGGCGTCACCACGCACCTCGGGCGCGACCGGAGCGGCGCAGCCGATGCAGACCGCGAGCCCGGCCCAGACTTGACGCCCGCGGGCGCCACCCAGCTGACGGCGGTCGATCATGCCGGACGGCGCCGCCCTCTAGGGTCTCACGCTCACCGAGATCACCAGATCGACCTCCGGGAGACCGAGGTCATAGAGCGACAGCCGGGTCTGGCTGCCGCCGGCGACGTTCTTCGGCACCGAGATCGTGATGCGGTGGTGCGAGACGCTGCCGTCTTTGCACTCGGGGCAGGCGGCGAGGCCCTCGTAGCCCATGCCGTGGCAGCGCTCGCACAGCGCCCGCACCGGGATGTCGAGCGGGAAGCAACCGCCGGCGATCGCCTCGTCGCGGTCGAGCACCAGCTCGACGTGCAGGTCCTTGCGGCGCGCCGCCATGTGGCCACGGGTGTAGATCCCGGGGACCAGGCCGCCGAAGAACTCGTCGAGCGCCGCGAACAGGGTGTGCATGTCGGCGGCGGGGCGGGGCGTCGAGAACCCGTCCGGTCGCGCCCGGTTGAACGTCAGGCTCGGGGTCACGTCGGCGATGAGCCCGCCCCCCGGCGCGGCGCGCACCGCGGGCGCTGTAGCCTGGGCGACGGTGACCGGCACCTCGACCTGGGGCGTGGCGCCGGCCTCCTGGCGCGCGCGCTCGGCGTGGTCGGCGAGCGTCTCGTAGGCGCGGCGGAGCTCCAAGAAGCGCTCCGCCGGGCTCCCACCGGCGTCTGGATGGTAGCTCTTGGCCAGGCGCCGGTAGGCCCGGCGGATGGTGGCTAAGTCGGCGTCTTTGGATACGCCGAGGACGACATAGAGGTCCTGAGGCATGACGCTAGTCTCCGCCCAACCGGGCAGGGCGGCAAGCCCTTTTGCTGCGACCCTCAGCCGACTTTGACCTTGCGCGGCTTCTGCGCCTCGGCCTTCGGCAGCACCAGGCGCAGCACGCCGTTCTCGAGCTTGGCGTTGATCTTCTCGGCGTCGATGCGGTCGCTCACCGAGAAGCGCCGCTCGTAGCCGCCCACCTGGTACTCGCTGTACATCGGCTGCCAGGTCGACGGCAGCGGCTCGACGGTGGCGCTCAAGGTCAGCACGCCGTCGCGCACGTCGATGCCGACCGCGTCCCGTTTGACGCCGGGCAGGTCGGCGAACAGCACGATGGCCTCCGGGTCTTCGATGATGTCGACCTGGGGCGTGTACATCACGCCGGCGCGGGTCGGCTCGCCCGCGGTGGGCGCGATCACCTTCTTCTCGGCGACTTCCAGCTCTTTCTTCTCTTTGGTGGTCATGGGTTCCTCCTGGATGGTCAATCCTTGTCGGGTCAGCTCGCCTTCACCGTGATCTTGCGGCGCTTGGCCTCTTCGGCGTACGGCAAGCGGAGCTCGAGCACGCCGTCGGTGCAGGTCGCGACGACCTTGGTGTTGTCCACCGGCTTCGGCAGCGTCAGCGAACGGCGGAACTGCCCCGAGTCGCGCTCGCGCCGATGGTACGAGGCGTTGTTGCCGGCCTCCGGCAACACCCGCTCGCCGCGAATGGTCACGGTGTCCGCGGTGGCCTCGACGTCGATCACCTTCGGGTCGACCCCCGGGACCTCGGCGCGGACCAGGAAGGTCTCGCCGTCATCGTAGATGTTCAGCGGCGGGTAGACCTCGGGCCGGAAGGTCTCGGCGCCGCCGCCGGCCCACGGTTGATAGGCCGCCATCAGGTTCGCCATCTCGTGCTGCAGATGGTCCAGCTGCGAGATCACGTCGTTGCCGGTGCGCCAACGAATGAGTGCCATGGTAGTTCCTCCTCTTCGTGTCTGGTGCGCGTTGTTCGCGGTTCCACCCCTTGAGTAGGGGCGCGGCAGCGGCTGTCAAGTCGGGGCGCCGACCGGCCGAGCGGCGGGCCGGCAACAGTCCGGAATAATAAACAAATCCAGGATGCTGTGCCGGGACATCGGTGCCGCCGGAGGTGCGATCGGCGGCTGCGGCGTGATCAAGTGGCTCAAGCCGGGCGCGGCGCGCGAACCGCAGGCGTCGATCTTTTGGAATGATCCCGCTCTGATTATCTGTTTGTCGTATGACGGCCGCGAGCCAATCATAGACCCGAGGTGAAGGGAAGGAGGTCCCCATGAGCTCGCTGCTGTTTCTCTGGGTGGCCGTGACCGCGCTCGTCGCCGGGATCCTGATCGTGTTTGTCATGCGCCGCAAGCGGCTGCTCGCCGCCCAGACCCGGGCGACGGCGTATGATGCGCCACCCTATCCGGGGCAGGAGCGGCGGCGGCGGCCCGACCGCCGGGTGGCAGCACGTCGCGCCGTGGCCATCGTCTGACCGCGCGCTCTCACGCTTGCGGTCTGCCTGCCACTCCGCCATAGATCCGGTCTGACAGCGACACCAGGGGGTCCTATGATTTGCTACCGGGTCGTGGCGGCGGCGGCCGCGTTCTTCGTCTCGGGTGGGTCGGCGTTCGCGGCGTCGGAGACCGTCGGCGTGCCCGCCGGTGAGTTCCTGATGGGGAGCGAGCACGGCGCCGCCGACGAAGCGCCGCAGCGGGCGGTGGCGCTCAGCGCCTTTCGCCTCGACCGCTTCGAGGTCACGAACGGTCGCTATCGCGAGTGCGTCGCGGCCGGCGCCTGTACGCCGCCGGTGCTCGGCGTGTCGCGGACCCGGGCGAGCTACTTCGCGGCGCCGGAGTTCGCCGACCACCCGGTGATCTACGTCAGCTGGCCGCAGGCCGACGCCTTCTGCCGCTCCGCCGGCGGTCGCCTGCCCACCGAGGCCGAATGGGAGAAGGCGGCGCGGGGCGCGAGCCCGTCCAGGAGCGAATACCCGTGGGGCGACACGCCGCCCGACTGCGCGCACGCCAACCTGGCCGGCTGCGTCGGCGACACCGACGCCGTCGGTGCCAGACCCCTCGGCCAGAGCCCGTTCGCGGCGCTGGACATGGCCGGGAACGTCTGGGAGTGGGTGGCCGATTGGTACGCCGCCGCCTACTACCAGACCGCGCCGGCGACGGATCCCACCGGGCCCGGCGCCGGCACCCTGAAGGTGATGCGCGGCGGCTGCTGGGAGAGCACCGCGAGCAACCTCCGGGTCTCGTGCCGCAGACCGGAGCTCCCCAAGGCCTGGGCCGACAACATCGGCTTCCGCTGCGCCTACGACGCCGAGGTGACGCCATGAAAGCCGTCCTCGCCCGGCTCATGGTCATCGCGTCGGCGCTGCTCCCGACCCGCCCGGTCGCGGCCTGCGGTGGCGGCTTCGGCCACGGGATCGAGATCAATCCCTCGCGGACCATCGTCGTGGCGTTCGGCCAGGGCGTCGAGACCTACGTGTTCAACCCGAGCTTCTGTGGCACCGCGGCGCAGTTCGGGCTGATCCTGCCGGTGCCGGCGCCGCTCGTCGCGCCGCCGACGCTCAAGGACCGCACCTTGTACGCCAACCTCGAGGCCTACACCGCGCCCGAGGTCGTCACCGAGTGCCGGTCGTCGGCAGGCGGCTGCGGCGCCGCCGACTCCAAGGGCGCCAGTCTCGGCGCCGGCGGCGATGCGGTGCAGGACTGGGATCGGGGCGTCAACGTCGTCGACGCCGGCCAGGTCGGGGTCTTCGATTGGGTGCTGCTCCAAGCCGACACCGCCCAGGCCTTCACCGACTGGCTGGACGCGAACGCCTTCCCCTACGCCGCGAGCAGCGTCAACGACTTCAGCGCCTACGTCGACCAGGCCTGGTACTTCGTCGCCTTCAAAGTGACCGCGGGCACCGACGCGCCGGCGCCCGGCGCCAAGCTCTGCGGCGATCTCGGCCCGCTCTCCCTCCAGTTCCCGACCCCGACCGCCGTGGTGCCGGCCCGCATCGCCGCCGCGAACCTCGATCCCTCGTATGCCAACATCTGGCGGGTCGTGACCGTCAACGACCCGGGCTTGACGCCCGACGCCGGCACCACCTACAGCGCCCTCTACTTCTCGGGGGTCCCGAGCGCGACCGACCTCGACACCTACGAGGCGCTGGGCGCGATCGCCGCCCCCGGGGCGCGGGTCTCGACCTACGACGTCCACTTCCCCTACGGCCGCCCCCAGGGCGACATCTGGTTGCTGCAAGACACGGCGCCGCGCGATTTTCGCTCGACGACGACGGTCTACGAGGACTGTGGCTGCGCCGCGGCGAGCGCCAACGGCCTGCCGGTGTTCGTGGGCCTCGCGGTCTTCCTCGTCACCCTGAGGTGGCCGCGGCGCCGGCGCGCTTGAGACCCCCGCCTACGGGCAGGTGAAGATCGTGTCGATCGCGGCTTGGGCGGCGGCGACGGCGCTCGGGTCCGCTGTCGGGCTCGCGGTGAAGACCCGGAGGCTCGCCGCCGCGCCGCCGGCGATGCCGCTCGCGGCGTGATCGAGCAGGCCGCCGAGCACCTCGACGAACGCGACGTGGGCGGCCCGGGCCTCGCCGCCGGCGCAAAGGATCTCGCCGACGCGCTGCCTCAAGATGAGCGCCACGCCGCGCAGCGCCGCCTTCGCGAGCTGCGCCTGCGCGCGGTCGTAGTAGCCGACGAAGGCCGGGGTCGCCGGCATCGCCTGGTCGATGTCGCGCCAGCAGCGCGCCGCGAGCAGGGCGTCATAGATCCGCTGGTGGGTCTCGGGACCGACGGCGGCGACGTAGACGGCGAGGCCGGCCGGGGCATCGCGCGGCGTGATCTGAGTGTAGTAGCCGGCCGCCGAGTCACAGTCGTTGATGTTGTTGAAGCCGCAGGTCCAGATCTCGGAGCTCATCGACAGGTAGAAGAACCACAGCAGCGCTGCTTCGATGCGCGCCGCCTGTGACAACGGCTCCACGGCCTCGCTGCCCCTCTGGAAGGCGGCGTCGATGAGCGGCTTGAGCTTCGCCGGGCCGGCGCAGCGGTCCGGGTAGGCCTCGGGGATCCCTTGATTGCCGCAGGCAAACTTGTCGTCGCCCGGGACCTCCGGGTAGCTGATGTCCTGGCGCCGCGCCACCCGCGACGCGAGCCCCTCGGGCGTCGAGTAGTCGTCCCGCGCCGAGAGGAAGTCCGCCGGGGACGGCCTGCAGGGGTTTAGCCACAGCTTCGTCGCCATCGCCTCGAAGGCCAGCGAGCGCGACACCGCGGCCGGCGGGCCGGCGCCGATCAAGTGCCAGGCGTCGTCGTCCGCGATGCAGGCCGGCCAACCGTTGTGGTCGGCGGTGAGCTGGCGCGGCTCGTAGTCGGTCGCGGCGTGGAGGCAGGCGCTGACGTCCTCTTGGTAGGCCGCGGCGCCGCACGCCGGTTGGCCGACGAGCTCGTTCGGCCCGATGCAGGTCGTCTGGTCGCCGGTCCGGTCGTTGTCGTCGGTACACGAGAGCCCCAAACTCGCGATGACGCCGACCAGGGCCAAGCTCGCTCTGCTCTCCATCTCCATCTCCCGGCGCACGAACGGCCTCGCCTGCCTACTACAACCAATGTCCGGCCTCCAGGTGAACGATCAGCCCCCGGCCGGCGCCGTTGACGCTCGAGCCGTGGAATCGGTAGCTCGCGTTCAGCAGGTTCTCGACCACGATCGCGACCACCAGGTCGGTGTCGAGCCGGTATGCGCCTCGCAGATGGACGACCGCGAAGCCGGGGGTGCCGTACTTCGGGATGCGGCCGTCGGTGTAGTCGGCGATCGCCAGGCGGCGCTGCGCCGCGGCCCACTGCAGCCCGCCCCCGGCCGAAACGCCGGAGGCGTGGGTCCAGGCGAATTCGGCGGTGCCGTGGAGCGGCGGGGTGCGCGACAACGGCACCCGGTCGCCGAGCGCCACGCCGTAGACGCCCTCGGCGACGCTGCCCTGCCGCGGGCCCTCGCTCCACACGTAGGCCACGGTCGCTCGCAGCGACACGCGATAAGGCAGGCGGAGCCGGGCCGCCGCCTCGACGCCGCGGAGCTCGGAGTACGACGGCGAGTTCTGCAGCTGGAAGCGCGACCACGATCCGGTGCACTGCGGGGTGCTCGGCGGGCAGTCGGTGGCGCTCATCGCCACCTTGGTGATGGCGTCGACGAGGAGGGTCTCGAACAGCCACAGATCGGCGACCAGCGCCACGGTCTTCAACCGGCCGCCGGCCTCGAAGGTGTGGGCGCGCTCGGGGTGGAGGCGCGGGTTCTCGAACTGGAAGCCGGGCCCGGTCTGCTGCCGCGCCGTCATGTCGTCGAGGTTCGGGGCGCGAAACGAGTAGTCGTAGTTCGCGAGCAAGGTGAGCGGGGGCGCGGCGGCAAACGAGACGCCGGCGTGGCCGACGAGCGCGGTGAAGCGCCGGTCGACCGGCGCGGTCCCGGAGGCCGGGTCGCCGCGGGCGTGGGCGACGGCATAGCCCAGGCGGGCGCCGCCGTCGATCTCGACCCGGTCGCCGGGCGCGAGGCTCAAGTCGGTAAACAGGCCGCCGTAGGTGTAGGTCGCGCCGTCGAGGTACTGGCCGCGGCTCTCGGCGACGGCGTCGCCGGTGTCGGTGTAGGCGTGGCGGGCCTGCGACCGCACCCAGTCGAAGTAGGTGTCGGCGCCGTAGCTCAAGGTTGCCGCGACCCCGTCGGCGACCGCGAGCGGCACGGTCGCGGCGTGCAACGTCACGCCCCAGGTCTCCACGGTGTCGACGCCGTGGCCGACGAGGTTGGCGGCCGGCAGGTCCAGGCGACGGTTCTCGTGCTGCTCCTGCCACGACAACGTGGCGCGGGCGCTCTCGGCGATTGCGCCGAGGCGTCCGTCCCACGCGACATAGGCCAGGTGGCGGAACTGCTCCTCGTAGGTCAGGCACTGATCGTAGGACGCGGTCGGCGGCGGGCATTGGTCGGTGCGCGGCGCGTCATACTCGCGGTAGGCGTAGCCGGCCACCGTCAGGCGTTCTCCCTCCCGGAGCTGCAGCACCAGACGGCCGTCGCCGGTGAGCTCGTCGAAGCCGGTGCCGAGCTGGGTCGAGAGGGTGGGCTGGCGGTCGAAGGGCAGCGTCGGATCATACTCTTTGTAGCGCGGCACCCACGGCAGCGCGCCGGCGTCGGTGCTCCGATCCGGGTTCAGGACCGGCGGGCCGTGCAACAGCGTCGCGCGTCGCGCCCCGAAGCCGCCGACGAAGCCGATCCCGATCCCGGCCGCGGTGACGGTCGTAAGGTCGAGCTGCAGGCGGAGACCGCGCTCGCGATCCGCCGTCGCGCCACGGGCGAAGAGCCTCGGGGACACCGCGGTGCCGGTGGGCGGCGTCGAGGGCTCGAGCGGCAGGGCGGCGATGACCCCGCCGAGCGCGTCCGAGCCCCAACGGGTGCTGGCGCCGCCGCGCGTCACCGCGATCGAGCGCACCGCGTGCGCGTCGAGGGTGAAGAAGTATTGGTTCGGGCCCTGACGGTAGGTCGAGTTGTTCAGCCGGATGCCGTCGAACAACAACAGGGTCTGCTGCCCGGTGAGGCCGCGCAGGTACGCCGAGCCCTGGCCGTGCGCCGACTGCTGCACGAACACCCCGGGCTCGTAGCGCAACGCATCGGGCGTGGAGCGCGGCAGACGGCGGTCGAGGTCGCGGCGGTCGACGCTGCTGCTCGCGCGGCCGGCGTCGGCGTCGGGGTCGTCGTCCGGGCCGGTGACCACCACCGACTCGTAGCTCTCCTCGGCGGCGGCGGGCGCGCGCCAAGCGCACGTCAAGGTCGCCACCAGCCCCAGCCGTAGGAGCAGCGCGCGGCGCGGGGCGCGCGCTCTACTCGGGCAGGCCATCGAGGTCCACCAGCTCGCTCCACCCTTTGTGGGCGCGGATCGCGAGGAGACGGCGGTCGGTGCCCGGGACCACCGCGATCGACGTCACCGGCTCGTCGGCCGCGAGCAGCTCGAGGCGGAAGCGTCCGCCGACGTCGAGGAGCACCGCCCCGCCCCGGCCACCGTCAAAGCCGACCAACCGCCGGCCGCCGGGGAGAAAGGCGAAGGTCGAGGCGCCCGTCGGTCCGAGGCGGCGCAGGCTCCAGGCGTCGAGATCGGCGACGAACAGCGACGCGGTCCGCGGACTGTCGAGATCGAGAAAGCCGAGCTGTGATTGGCCGTCGTCGGCGACGATGGAGGCGACCGGCCCGGCGGCGACCAAGCGCGCGCCGCGACCCGCGAGGTCGATGCAGTACAGCGCCGCGCCCGGCTGCGCCCGCGGGCGGCGTACGAAGCACGCGAAGCGCTCGCCGACCAGGCGCGCCTCGGCGATCGGATCCTCGGCGCTGGCGCCGAAGAGCAGGTTGATGCTCCGGCTCTCGGTGTCCACGAGGTAGAGGGCGCGTGCCGCGCTCGTGGGGTCGGCGTTCGGTGTCGCGGTCTCGGCGACCAGCCACAGGCGGCCGCTGCCGCTGCTCTCGGCGTTGCCGCACGGTGACGGCACCAGGCGCTCGCGGCGCCCGCCGTCGGCGAGGCCGATGCTCCACAGGGCGCAGCCGTCCCAGGCCAGGAGCTGGTTGGGGCTCTTGAACCGGACGCGCCGCCACGGTCCGGCGACGCGGTGGAGCAGGGCACCGTCGTGCACCGAGTAGACCGAGAGCGCCTGCTCCTCGTCGATCGCCGCCAGGCGAAGGCTCGTGGGCGAGAACACCATCTGCCGCGCGAAGCTCACCGGCAGGCGGACGCGCTCGCGGGCCGGCAGGGTCACGAGCCGCGCGCCGCGACCGTAGTTGGCGATGAACAGGCTGGTGCCGTCCGGGGCGACCGCGGCGAAGGCGGCGTCGCGCGCCAGCACGCTGCGGACCAGAGGCCGAACGACGGTGGCCGGCGGCTGGTAGGGCGCCAGCCGCTCCTGGGTCGTGGTCGGGAGGTCCTCGACCAGGAGCGCGACCGGCGTTGGCGGCCGGGAGCGCGGCGGCGTCGCGCCGCCGGCGGCGGCCACGATCAGAGTCGCGATGAAGAGCGGACAGTGCATGCGGACGGCGCGCGCGCCGGTGCCCATCCTATCTCGGGCGGGTCGGTGATGCACAGGATCTGGTGGTGGTCGCCGGGGCCTGTGATAAGGAGGACGCCGCAGGTTGCGTGCGGCACGACTGGGGATGGTGATGGCGGGCGACATTCCTCGGGAGCCGGGCCCGATGGTCCTGGTCGTCGACGACGACGCGGCGATCCGTACCCTCGTCGCCCGTCGCCTGGAGCACGCCGGCTACCGGACGATGGTCGCGGACAACGGCGACAAGGCGCTGGCGACGCTCAAGCAGGAGATCGTCGACCTCGTGGTCCTGGACGTGATGATGCCGGGGCTCGACGGCTACCAGGTGCTCGAGCAGGTGCGGGCGCGTCACACCTCGACGTCGTTGCCGGTGATCATGCTGACGGCGCGCGACAAGGGCGACGACGTGGTGCGGGCGCTGCGGCTCGGCGCCAACGACTACGCCATCAAGCCGGTGGACTTCGCGGTGCTGCTGAAGCGGATGCAGGTGCACCTGGCGCTGCGCGGCGGCCGGAGCCACAGCGTCGGCGCCTATCGCTTGAGCAAACGCATCGGCGCCGGCGGCATGGGGGTGGTCTATGCCGCGGTGGACACCCGCACCGATCGGCACGTGGCGCTCAAAGTGCTGCCGCGCTCGCTGACCATCGACGAGTCCTACGTCCGGCGCTTCATGCGCGAGGCGGCGCTCGCCGAGCGCGTCGATCACCCGAACGTCGTGCGGCTGCTCGACGCCGGGCACGACGGCGAGACCTACTACATCGCGATGGAGCTGGTCGAAGGCAAGAACCTCGGCGAGCTCGTCGTCAGCACGCCGCTCCCGGTGCGCAAGGCCCTCGCGATCGCGTTGCAGATGGTCGCCGGGCTCTCGAGCCTGAAGGCGGCGGGGGTCCTGCACCGCGACATCAAGCCCGAGAACGTCATCGTCTCCCAGACCGGCGTCGCCAAGATCACCGACTTCGGCATCGCCCGCGACGCGGTGGCCGCCGGCCGGATGACCGAGTCGGGGGTCGGGGTCGGCAGCGTGATGTACGCCAGTCCGGAGCAGATCCAAGGGCGCGGCGACTATCGCAGCGACCTGTACTCGCTCGGCTGCACGCTGTTCTTCATGCTCACCGCCAAGGACCCGTTCCCGACCGATCAGCCGGTGGCCACGGTGTTCGAGCGCAAGGGCCAGCGGCCGCCGAAGGTCCGGGCGCTCTTGCGCACCATTCCGGTCGCGGTCGAGCAGTTGGTCGCCCGGCTGATGGAGCCGGACCCCGACCGGCGTTTCCAGCGCTACGAGGACATCGCCGCCGAGATCCGCGCCTGCGAGGGCGGCAAGGGGAAGGGCCACGGTATGCCGTCGGCGGCCCACCTGGTGGCGATCGGCGCCACGGTGGGGGCGCTGTCGCTGCTGTTGTGGTTGTTGTTCCGCTACGGCTAAAGAAGACGGCCGGCGAAGGTCGCCCCCCGCCGGCCGTCAGTGTCTTCTGCCGCTCGCGCGTCGTTGCCGCGAAGCGGGGTCCGGGCCCTACGCCTTCGCAGGCGCCGGTGTCGGCGCGGCGCCGCCGCCGACGTACTGGGCCGAGCCGAAGCCCAAGATCGGGAAGAAGATGAACGATAGCAAGAGCAGCCCGATCGCGAAGCCGACGCCCTTGCCGAACGCCTTGGCGAGCGCGACGTAGACGATGATCGCGATCACGAAGTTTACCAGCGGAATGCAGAACAGGATGATCCACCACACCGGCTTGCCGATGATGTTCAACAGCACGACGATGTTGTAGATCGGGACGATGGCGGCCCAGCCGGGCTTGCCGGCCTTGACGAAGATCTTCCAGAACGAAGCGATCATCAATACGATCACCGCCAGGTAGATGATGCCGACGACGATCATGCCGGCGCCGCCGCCGGTTTGTTGCATTGCAGTAGTGTCCATAGGTTGCATTCTCAAGCCCTCCTTCAGGCATCAGGAATGAATGTCGCGGCCGATACTCCCGTGTCTCGGCCGGCGGCAGTATTCGTCGTTTTCGAGGGCCAAGCAATGACGTTTTTCGTTCCGGTCCGAACGCGCGGCCCCCGAGGAGTTTGGCCGCGGGTGCTTGACGCATCGTGTCAATGCTCCTAGATTCGACGGGTGGCGAGATCCCGCCACCACCCGATGAGGAGAGCCGTCATGGCCAACTTCTACTCCGACAACGACGATCTGAAATTCTACGTCGATCACTACATCGATTGGCCGGAGCTCGTGGACCTGACCGAACTGCACTTCAACGCCAAGGACGCCCCCAAAGACTGGAAGGAAGCGGTGGGAGGCTATCGCGACGTCCTCGAGCTCGTGGGGCAGTTCGTCGCCGACGAGGTCGCCCCGCGGGCGCGGGCGTTGGACGCCGAGGGGATGCACCTCGGCAAGGACGGCGCGGTGCAGGGCGGTCCGGCGCACGAGACCATCTTCGCGGCGCTCAAGGAGATGGGGGTCTACGGCCTGTGCGTGCCGCGCGAGCTCGGCGGCATGAACTTCCCGACGATGGTCTACTTCCTGGTGAACGAGCTCTTCGCCCGCGGCGACGTCTCGACGATGACCCACTTCGCGTTTCACACCGGCACCGCCGCGATCCTGACCCACTACTCGCTGCACGAGGGCAGCGCCAAGCTCAACGAGGTCGGCGCGCCGATCTCGACCCGCTTCGACGCCGCGATCCAAGAGATCATGGCGGGCAACGCCTGGGGCAGCATGGACCTGACCGAGCCGGGCGCCGGCTCGGATCTGGCGCAGATCCGCACCCGGGCGCGGCTTGATGCGAACGGCGTCTGGCGGGTGACCGGCAACAAGATCTTCATCACCTCCGGCCACGGCAAGTACCACCTGGTGCTCGCGAAGACCGAGGACCAGGAGTCGCTCGAGGCGCTGTCGTTGTTCGTGGTGCCGACCGCGGCGGCGGGCGCCGACCGTCTCAAGGGCTACGTCGACCGGGTCGAGGAGAAGATCGGCCACCACGGCTCCGCCACCTGCTCGGTGCAGTTCGAGGACGCCGAGGCGATGCTCATCGGCGCCCCCGGCGAGGGCTTCAAGCTGATGTTGCTGCTGATGAACAACGCCCGGATCGGCGTCGGCTTCGAGGGCATCGGGCTCTCGGAGGCGGCGGTGCGGATGGCGCGCGACTATGCCGCCTCGCGCCGGACGATGGGCAAGACCATCGACAGCCACGAGCTGATCGCCGACTACCTCGACGAGATGGAGACCACGGTGCAGGGCCTGCGGGCGCTGGCGGTCGAGGGGGCGATCGCCGAGGAGATGGGGACCCGGCTCGAGTACCTGCACAAGCAGGGTGGCGCGGACAAGAACGGCGCCGACACCGTGCGGCGGATCCGGCGCCTGAAGCGCCGCGCCCGCCTGGTGACGCCGCTCATCAAGTTCGCGAGCGCCGAGTTTGCGGTGTGGATCGCCAGGATGAACATGCAGATCCACGGCGGCTACGGCTACGTCCGCGACTACGACGCCGAGCGCTTGCTGCGCGACGCGTTGGTGCTGCCGATCTACGAGGGCACCAGCCAGATCCAGGCGCTGATGGCGCTCAAGGATCACCTCGGCGCCGCGGTCAAATCCCCGCAGCGCTTCTTGCAGAAGCTCGCCGCCGCCAAGCTCGAGGCGGTGTCGTCGCGCGACAAGCTCGAGCGCACCTACTGGACGATGCGCTCGCAGTGCTACAGCGCGCTGCAGCACATCCTGTTGCGCACGGCCCGGGACAAGTGGTCGACGGCGATCAGCGCGCCGTTGCCGCGCTTCCTGGACAGCTTCCTGAAGGAGTGGGATCCGCGGCGCGACTTCAGCTATGGGCTGTTGCACGCCGAGCACCTGGCGCGGATGCTCGCCGACGTCGAGATCGCCGGCGCCCTGCTCGCGCAGGCGCGGCGCTTCGGCGAGCGGCGCGAGATCGCCCTGCGCTTCATGGAGCGCGCCGAGCCGCGGGTGCACTACAACTGGGATCTGGTGGTGCACACCGGCGAGCGCGTCCTCGGCAAGGTGCGGCGGGCGGCCGACGCGGCGCGCGCCTCGGCCACTCCGACCGGCGGCCCCGACGCGGTGACCACCCACTGAGGCGCCCGGGGGCGACGTCGGGGTCCCAAGGCGATGGAGTTCTCGAGTTGGACCGATGTTGCCCGCCCCACCCGAGTATGAGGTGGCCGGCCTGTCAACTGTAGATCTATCCATCCGGTAGTCTCTGCTACCGGGTCTTGGTAGTCCGTCGCCGCAGCCAGGCGCCTCGAGGAGGTT
>JACRCV010000110.1 GCA_016218825.1 Deltaproteobacteria bacterium | reverse complement strand
GCCGGCCTCGTCGGTCCGGCGGCGCCATGGAGGCAGGTCACGCGGGGGGGTCAATGCTCCTGGGAAACTCCGGGCCCAGGGGGGTCAATGCTCGTGAGAAACTTCAGGCGAGGGGGGTCAATGGTCGTGAGAATCGACACCCAGGCCCTTCGCGTCGCCCAGGTTTCCCGCCTCGAAGCGAGCGATCCGGGCGGAGATCCTGGCGCGGGTCGCCACCGGCAACTCGTCCATCCAGGCCCGGAAGGGACTCGACCCGTCGGCCCGCAGGAACTCCCGAACCTCGAAGCCGTGGACGACGGGGCTCATTCTCTATAATTATCACATTTGATACTTATTACAAGAGCCGGTTGATGGTGGCCCCCCGCCACCACCCAGATGTCCACCGATGTCCATTGGTGGCAGCCTCCTGTCGATTCTGATTCCGAATCTGCCGTCCCCAGGCGAACCCGCACCCTGCGTCTTTGCATCGGGCAGACTCGGCCGCGTCTCGCGTCACGGCTCGGAGAGCTGCCGTACGTGGGTGTGTCGCTTCGTCACGGGGCGGCTTGAAGTGGCTCGGGGCCTTGGTCGCTCGGCGCGGACGCGGCGTCCGCGCGGGAATCAAATGAAGATGAAGACCGGCTAGCGCGCGGCGTAGCTGGAGCAGCACGACAGCTGCAGCGTATCGCCGACGACGCCGGCGTCGAGCGCGAAGTAGACCTGGAGCGCGACGACGCGGTTCACGTACTGCTGGGTCTCGTAGATCAGCGGAATGCCGACGCCGCCCAGGTCCTCGACCGCGTCCTGCATCGCGTCGCGGCTGGCGTTGTAGCGCGCCGCCACCAGCCGCGGGTCACCGTTGAACTCCTGGAACAGGTCCGCGAGGTGGTGCACCATCGCGTCGACGAAGAGCATCGGGCTCAGCCGCGGATCCACCTGCGCGAGGTAGTCGTTGACCGCGAGGCGAACGTCGGTCTCTTCCTCGTCGGCCGTTCGCCGCGGCCGCAGCGCCGAGATCTTCAACAAGGCGTCCTCCCGCTGCTGGCGGGCGCGCACCTCGCTCGCGAGCTCGCGCGCGTGCCGCAGGGCCTGGTTGATGTCGGCGACGTAGGCCGCCATCGCCTGCCGGCCGCGCAGGTTGAGCTCGTCGACTTCGTCCATCAGCGCCGCGTAGCGGACGAGGTCGGCGGAGCTTTGCACCGTGCTCGCGAGCGGCGCCGCGGCCCGAGCGCCGTCGCCGCGGCTGCCCTTGGCGCGGGCATCCCGAACCTCCTCGAGGAAGCGATCGCGGGCGAGGCGCGCCAGCCGCCGCTTCTCGGCGGCCAGACGGAAAGCGCTGCGCCCGGCCTGCCAGGCCGGCGGCTCGACCACCTTCAGGCCATAGGCGCGCGCCGTCGTCGCGATGAACTGCGCGTCACCGAGCGCGCCCGCCGGCGAGACCACGTGACGACCGAAGTCCGACTCCTGCTTGAGGACGGCGAGGGCGAACATCGGGTCCACCGGCCAGATGCGGGCGTACTTGGCGATGGCGTCGAGCAGGTAGGGGAAGTACTTCTCGGCCTCGGGGTTGCGGCGCAAGAAGCGGGCGAGATCGTAGGCGGGCGGCAGCGCGCGAACCTCACGGACCCGGAGACTCGCCTGCCCCGCCAAGAACTCGGAGTCGGTCGCCCGCGCCGAGAGCTCCAGGGCCCAATCCTGACAGGCGAGGATCTCCCGACTCGCGACCTCGAGCGCCGGCGCACACTCGTCGGCCGCGCGCGCCGCACCGCCGTCGACCGCGCCCGGCCGCAGGCAGCCGACGGCGCCGACCACCAAGCCGGCGAGCCCGAGCTTGCCCGCGAGGCCACAGCTGACGGTTCGGCGAGCAGCCATGATCGCCCCCCCGACGTCCTGTCCCTGTCGGTCGTCGCGGTTAAGGTCGACCCGGTCTTCTGCAGTGTCAAGGCTGAGCCGCGCGCGGGCTGCGCCGCCTACCGCACCACCACCACCTTGACGCTCTTGGCGTCGGAACGCCCCTGGTCGTCGACGACCCGGACCGTGAAGCTCCCGGGCTTCGGCGTCCAGAACAACGGCTCGCCCCGGGTCGCCGAGCCGACGAGCGCCTCGTCGACGAACCAGAACACCGAGCGAACGTCGGCGTCGGTCACCGCGGTCAGCGGCACCGTGTCCTCGCCGACCGCACGGCTCCGGAGGGAGTAGTCGACACCCTCCTCCGGCGAGGTGATCTCCGGGGGCATGCCGTGGGTGGCGCGCGCCACGATCGAGCAGCCGGGCGCGTCCTGCGGCGGCAACCGCCGCGGCACCCCCGCCTTCGCGAACAGCGCCAAGAGGTCCGACGGCCAGAACTCGAAGACCTCGGGACGCGTGAACGCCGACGGCGCGCAGGCCCGCAAGCCGGAGCGAACGTCGACCAGCACCTCGCGATGCACCTGACAAACCCGAATCGGGGACTTGCCGGGCAGAAACCAGGTCTGCACCTTGCGACGGCAATGCGGGCCCGCCAGGTCTCCCGAGTCGGCGCACACCTCGACCCGCGCGAGCCCCCGCGGCCGCGGCGGGCTCACCCGCGCCACCTCGGCGCGCTCGGCGCGCACCGAGTCGACGATCTCGAAGAACAACGGCGCCGCCGCCCGCGCCCCGACGAACGCCGGCCGACCCTGACCGTCGAAGCGCCCCAGCCAGACCGCGAGCACGTAGGGCCCGAAGACGCCGACGCTCCAGGCGTCCCGAAAGCCGTGTGAAGTCCCGGTCTTCCAGGCGACCGCCAGGCGGTCTCGAGTCCAGTCGCTCGCGAACACCTGCTGCGGCCGGGGGTTCGAGCGCAGCATGTCGAGCGCCGCAAACGCCGCCTCGGGGCTCAAGAGCCGCACCCCGACCGGCAACGCCGACCCCGGCTCGACCACGAGCGGTCTGAGCTCGCCGCCGTTCGCCAGCATCGCGTAGAGGCCGGCGAGCTCGCGCATCGTGACCTCGGCGCTGCCGAGCACCAGCGACAGGCCGTAGTGGGCCTCGTCCTTGAGCCCGGCGATCCCCGCCTGCCGCAAGAGGCCGTACAGGCTCGGGCTCGCGAGCTTGGTCGCGAGCGCCACCGCCGGGACGTTGCGGCTCTTGATGAGCGCGTCGCGGGCGTAGAGCGGCCCGGCGAAGTCGCTGTCGAAGTTCTCGGGGTCGTAGCCGCCGAAGCTCTTCGCGGTGTCCTTCAGCACCGAGAGCGGGTGGATGAGCCCCTGATCGATCGCCAGCGCGTAGATGAAGGGCTTGAGCGCCGAGCCCGGCGAGCGCTTCGCCGTCGTGCCGCTCACCTGGCCCTGGATCGCGGCGTCGAAGAACGCCGCCGAGCCGACCTCGGCGACGATCGACATGTCGCGCCAGTCGACCAACAGCGCCGCGGCGTTGTCGATGCCGAAGGCGCGCTGCCGCGCCACGTAGGCGCGCACGTGGCGCTCGAGGCTCTGCTGCAGCTCCAGATCGAGGGTGGTGAAAAGCGTCGGCCGCTCCGGGGCGCGGCGAATCGCGGCGTCGACGAAGTGCGGCGCCAGAAACGGCAGCTCGCCGGGCTTGTGGGTCGCGACCGCGAGCGCTTGCACCTCCAGCTCGCAGTCGGGGTGGAAGGCGAGGTAGCGGGTGAACAGACGCCGGCGGGCCCCGGCCAAGGTCTGCGAGCTCGCCGGCGCGCGCCGACTCGGGCTCTGCGGGATGACCGCGAGGGTCAGCGCCTCGGCGACGCTCAGCCGGCTCGCCTCTTTGCCGAAGTAGATCAGGCTCGCGGCGCCCGCCCCTTCGATGTTGCCGCCGTACGGGGCGAGGTTGAGGTAGGCGGTGAGGATGTCGCGCTTGGAGTAGAGCAGCTCGAGCTCGAGCGCCCGCGCCACCTGGACGAGCTTGCCGCCGAGGGTGCGCGAGTCGAGGCGCCACAAGATCCGCGCCAGCTGCATCGTGATCGTCGAGCCGCCCACCCGCCGGCCGCCGCTGACGTACGTCAGGTAGAACGCGCGCCCGAGCGCCACCGGGTTCACGCCCGGATGCCGGTAGAAGCCCCGATCTTCGTGCAACAACGTCGCGTCGACGAGCGCCGGCGCCATCGCCTCGAGCTCGAGGCGCAGGCGGTACTTGTCGTCGGCGGTGAGGCTCAGGCGCAACAGCCGCTCTTGGCGGTCGAAGACCGCGTGCGAGCTGCCGATGCCGGCCGCGATCGGCGGCGCCACGCCGCGCACCAGCAGCAGCGCGCCGCACAGCGCCAGGCAGACGCCGCCCGCCCGCGTGATCTTTCGCCGCCGGCTCACTTGGTCGCGGTGACCACCATCTTGCCGCCGAGGCTCCTGGCCATGACCGACCGATCGTACATCGACTCGCCGAACGCCGGCGGCAAGGTGTAGGTGCCCTGGTTGGTCGCCTTGATCTTGTAGATGAACTCGGCGACGTCGGTGCCGACGTGACCGTAGATCACGACCCGATCCTCGCGCACGTCGGCGTACTCCGGGTGCCAGCTCGACTGCTCGGAGCCGATCGGCAACACCGCGCCGTAGCCCGCCGCCTCGACGCTGCGGATCGGCGGCGGTGCCCGACGCGCCGGCTCGGCAGGCGCCGCTGACTCCTCCTCACCGTCGCCGCCCTCGCCCCGGCCTTCGCCACCGCCCTCGGCGTCGCCCTCGCCGTTCTCGCCCTCGCCCGCCCCCTCACCGCCGCCGGGCTCGTCGTCGTCAATCATCGAGCTCTGCCGCGCTTCGTGGGTCGTGGTCTGCGGCTCGAGGACCACCTCGAAGCCGCCCGGGAGCAAATCGAGCACCGCGACGTGCGAAAGCCCGTGGTCGCCGACGGCGCGCACCCGTACGTGGACGTAGGCCTCCTCGCCTTGCGGCAGCTCTTTGAGCACCGCGCCGGAGAGGTCCTGGATCTCGCGGTAGATCTCGAGCCTCTCCTTGATCTCCTGGCTCGGGATGGTCAGGTCGAAGCCACTTTGCGTCACCTGGTAAAAGACCGGCAGCTCGCCCTCGTTGACGAAGCGCAGCGCCGTCGCCGCCTGGGTGAACGCCAGCTGCGGGAACGCCCCGTCCGGGAGCGCCAGCGCCCGGGTCTTGCCCTCCGGCAACACCTCGAAGACCTTCGCCCCCAGCTGCCTCAGCGCCGTGGCGCCGCCGACCGCCTCGGCATAGGCGTCGAAGCCGAGGATGGTGTAGGCCGACGACAGCGTGTTGTAGCTGCCGCGCAAGCGCTTCGCGATCCCGGCGACCGCGTCCGCCGGGAGAGCCGCGAGCTCCTCCGGGAAGTGCTTGGCGACCAGGTAGAGCACCTGGGCGTCGTAGACCAGGCCGTCGTAGAAGTGCTCGTAGCTCGCCGCCTGCGGCGCCCCGAGCTCGAGGGCGCCGATCAGCTTCTGCGCCTGGCGCTCCTGCTTCAAGAGCTTGTAGCTCGCCGCCATGTAGGCCGCGGCGAGGTCCTGCTTCCAGGTCTTCGCGAAGCGCTTGTCGACGGTCTCGGCGAGCCGCCCGAGGTGGTTGGTGGTCACCTTGCCGTTTCGGGTGAGCACGTAGATCGCGTAGGCCGAGACGCGCGCCTCCTCGAGCGACCGCGGCTCGGCGGGCGCCAAGGTCGCCAGGTAGTCGAGGCCGCGCGCCAGGAGCTCCGGCGGCACCGGGTAGGCGCGCGCCTTGGCCTCGGTCAAGAAGTGCAGGGCGTACACCGTCTGCAACGGCGACACGAAGGAGTTCGCGGCCCAGAAGCCGAAGGCGCCCTCGGCGTTCTGCCGCGCCCGCAAGATCCTCAAGACCCCGGCGAGCGTCGCCTCGACCTTCTCGGGCGCGTAGCCAAACTCGACGCGGTTTCGCAAGACGATGGCGGGGAACGCCTGGCTCACCAGCTGCTCGGTGCAGCCGTGCGGGAAGCCCTCGAGGTAGGCGACGAGACCGCGGGCGAGGCCGAGCGGCAGCGCCGACACGCCCGCCGCGAGCGTGCGGTACTCGTCGTGGAGCTGGCGCGGCGTCGGGACGTCGATCTTGCCGTCCTGCAGGTAGTCGGTCGTGACCGTGGTCATGAACGGCACCGGCGGCCGCACCGACAGCTCGGCCGCGAGCTTGGAGCGCTTGTCATTGAGCGTGGCGGTGAAGGCGAGGCTCGCGGCGCCGAGCTTGTCCTTGGCCTTGAGCTTGAAGGTCGCCGAGGTCTCGCGGCTCTCGCCGACCTCGAGGGTCCGCTCGGTCTGGTCTTGCACCTCGAGGTGGTCGCTCGCCGCGAGCGTCAGCGTGACCTTGGGCGTCGGGCCGCTGCCCTCGACGTTGTTGGCGACGCCGACGCTGACGACAAACTCGTCGCCGGGGGCGACGAAGGTCGGGGCGTTCGGTGACAGCACGAAGTGGCCGCGGACCAAGGCCTTCCGGGTCGCGACCCCGACGCTGTCCGGCGACACCGCGATCGCCATCACCCGCAGCTGGCCGTTGAAGGTGTCGGGGACGTCGTAGCTGAGGGTCCGCGCCTTGGGGCCGATGTCGACGAGGCCCGACCAATAGACCGCGGGCCGGTCGCGCCTGCGCTTGAAGGGGTTGAGGTTGGCGCCGATCGCCGCCGCGCCCTCCTCGTCGCCGCCCTGCGCCGAGAGCGCCTGCAGCAGCGAGAACTCCGGCAGGATGAGGTCGAGGATCTGCTGGGTGCGCACCTCGAGGGCGCGCTTCTTGAAGAAGTGGCCGAGCGGATCCGGGGTGCGATAGCCGGCCACCTGCAGGATGCCCTCGTCGACCGCCCAGACGACGGCCTTGCCCGGCTTCGCCGCCTTGTAGGTGATCTTGAGGGCCTCGCCCGGCCGCGCCACGTCCACGGTGTCGACCTCGACGCTGTTGATGCGCGACTCGCGGCTGACGAAGAACGGCGCGACGCCGTAGGACAGCGGGCTCATGAAGATCTCGGGCGAGTCGAGGCCGCGGACGAACGCGACGTTGACGTAGCCGTTGGCCTCGAGCTCGGCGGGGACCTGGATCTTCTCGACCGCGGTGGTCGTCGTGGTCTTGAACCACTTCCAGGCGTAGACGTGGTCGCGCTCGATGGTGATCAGCCCGGCGCCGGTATACGGCGCCTTGATCTCGAGCTCGATCTCGTCGCCGGCGGCGTAGTCGGCGCGGTTGAGCTTGATCTCGAGCTGGGCGTTCTTCTCGAGCTCGCGGCTCAGGTTCGCCCGGCCGACGACGCTGTAGCGCACCCGATTGAGCTCGGTGCCCGAGGCGTCGCGGATCACGAGCACGAAGTCGCCGGGCTTGTCGGTCGGCAGCTGATAGCGCAACCCCTGCTCCGAGATCGCGATCTCGGCGGCGGCGAGCGGGATCTGCTTCTGCACCGAGTCGTACTTGTAGGTGCCGTTCTGCTGCCGCGTCAGCACCGAGACCCAGCGCTCCTCGACGAGCGCCGCGGTGAGCTTGGCGACCGCCTTCTTGGTCAGGCTCGGATCGAGGGCGATGAGGTCGACGCTGCGCTTGCTGTTGCGGCTGATGTAGTGCAGGTCGCCGTCGGCCTTGAAGCCGACGATGTGCTCGAGCGGCGACACCAACACCGAGATCGTGGTGTTGACGCCGCGGCCGCCCTCGGCCTCGTAGCCCTCCGCCATCAGGCTCAGCCTGAAGCTGGCGCGGTCGAAGCGGCCCAGATCCAGGTCGAGCTCGGCCTCGCCTTGGTCGTTGGTCCGGCCGTCGTCGAGCCGCGACTCGAAGGTGCGCTTGGCCTTCAGCGGGTCGAAGAACACGTAGTCCTTGAACTCGCGGAAGTAGGGCTCGAAGGGCTTGAGCTCGAGCTTCGCCGCGATCCGCCGGTCGGTCGCCGGGGTGCCGAACAGGTTCGCGAGGCCGACCCGCGCTTTCAAGCCCTCGGGCTTCACCCAGCCAAAGGCGCGCTCGGTCGAGAAGTGGGCGCTGATCTTCAGACGATCCGGCAAGAACTCCTCGACGCGGACGCTCGTCGACCCCAAGAGCCCGGCGCGGCGGTCATCCTTCACGATGTAGACGTTCACCTGATAGCTGCCGGTGGGCGAGGTGTCCTCGGTCCGGTAGCTCACCTCTTCGAAGCCCGAGGCCGACAGCGCCAGCTTGGTCTTGTAGACCTCGACGCCGCGCGGATCGGTCACCACCGCCTCGAGCGGCACGCCGGCGAGGCGCTGCTTCCAGTCGCTGGGCTTGACGATGAGAGCGACGTGGATCGGGTCGCCGGGACGGTAGAGGCCGCGATCCGAGAACAGATAGGCCGACAAGCGCTCGGCGGAGAGCGAATTCGACACCCCGCCGATGTCGAAACGCGACAGGTACAGAGAGCGATCGCTGCGATCGAAGGGCAAGAACGAGAAGTCGTCGTCCTTCTTCGCGACGTAGACCGCCGGGGTCTGCTCGTGCTCGAAGTCGGCGAGGCGCGGGAAGGCGACGTGGCCCTGGGCGTCGGTCGTGGCGGTCACGACCGGCAGGCCGTTCTTGCCGAGCACCTGCACCGTGACCGCCACCGCCGGCTCGCCCTTGGCGATCGACAGGACGTACAGGTCGTGGCTGCCGTCGGCGTTGTCTTTGACGACGATGCCGAGATCGGTGACCAGGATCAGCCGCTGATCCGAGGGCGACTGCGTGCGCTTGCGCGCCTGGTCGTAGCGCGACACCGACAGAAAGAACAGGCCGCGCTTGCCGCCGTCCTTCGCCGCGAGGTAGGGCGCGAGATCGACCGCGGCGTACTGGGTCTTGCCGGGCGCGAGCTCGGCGAGCGGCAGGACGTCGCTGAACTGCTCGGTGATGTTCTCCTGGCTGAAGCGATAGTTCTCGAAATAGGGGTTCGCGAACGCGCCGCCGGTCTGGGTGACGAGGTGGGTGACCTGGCCGGGGATGACCCGTCCGATCTCGAACTTCAACGCCTCGACGTCGCGCGCCAACACCGAGACCTTCTTGTCCCCCGACAACGCCAGGACCGCGCCTTGCGCCAACAGCTTCACTTCCTTGGGATACTCGGGGACCTGGGCGACGCTCGCGTGCTCTTTCGCGAGCACGTAGCCGCCGAACGCCCTGACCCCCTTCTGCACCCGTACATAAAGGTCGCGGCCGACCTCGGCCTGGTACTTGAACGAGTGCAGGGTCGCGTGCTCGCGGTCGGTGGGGATCGCCGTGAGCGCCAGCTCCTTGCCGGCGGCCAGGATCTCGGGCCCGATCCCCTCGGGCGTCCAGAAGCGGTAGTTCTTGACCGCCTTTCGATCTTGAACCGCCGGCAGATCTTTCGGCAGCACCCAAACGCTCAGGTTCTTCTCGAGCTCGGCCTCGGCGACCCCGGTGGTGAAGGTCAAGACCAGCACCTGCTCGGGCTCGTAGCGCTCGTTGTCGACGAGGGTCAGCGCCACGTCGTCGACGTGGAAGTAGGTGAACATCCCGGGGATGTCGACTCGGGTGACGAGCGGCGCCGGGGTGCCCGGCCCGCCGCGCGCCGCCTTGACGCCGCTGTCGATCGTCACCTCCATGAAGCTGTCGTCGGCGGGGATCGCGACCTGCCCCGAGTGAATGAACGCCCGGCCCTTCCACTTGTCGTAGCTCACGGTGAACGGGAGCTTCTCGCCGCCCAGCCCCAAGAACCCGCCCTTCTGGCCCTTCAACCGCAAGGTGATGCGCTTCTCGAGCTCCACCGGGTCCACCGGGTGCGTGAAGGCGACCGCGATCTCGACGCGCTTCACCTTGGGGTCGACCGGGTCCTGGTAGAACGAAGCGTCGGTGAGGTCGGCGGCAAACGCGCGGGTCGTGACCTCGAGCTCGGAGCGCTCGAGGCGGACGTGATCCGGGAGCAGGCTGCGCTCGAGCTCGATCGTGAAGCTCTGCCCCACCGGCCAATCGGCGGCCGGGGTGAAGGTGAGCAGACGGTCGTTGGTCCAGCGCCACTTGCCGGCGAAGGCCGGCTTCATCGTGATCCCGGTCGCGACCTCCTTGCCGACCTTGTCGAGCGGCGCCGCCGAGCCGGAGAGCTCGACCTCCAGCACCCCCGGACGGGCGTTGTCTTGAAGCGGCGTGAGATCGGGCGCCCTGACGCTCACCGTGAGGCGCGCCGGCGCCGCGGGCCGCGGCCGGGTCGACCACCACCAGTAGCCGCCGCCACCGACGACCGCCAGCACCGCGACCCCAAGAACGGCGCGCCACACCTGCCGGCGGTGCAGCGTGAGCCAGCCCCACCCCGAGGCGAGCCCACGAAGGATCGCCTGCAGCCACGGCGGCGGCGTCCAGGCCAAGCGGCCGAAGAGGAAGGCCAAGAGCGCGGCGAAGCGCGCCGCCGTGCGGCGAATGAATCCACTGCGAGGTGTATCGGTCATGGGTCCCCTCGCGCCGCGAGAGCTGCGGCGTTGGCGGGACGATAGGCGAAAGCGACGCTCAGGCCAACCGCGCTTGCCGCGCTTGCCGGCGCTACCTACCTTACAGGCCTCTTGTCGCGCCTATCTGCGACGCGAGCCCAAACCCGAACAAGGAGGTGCGCCATCAGCGTGCAACGGTCGATTGGGGGCGCTCTCTTGAGGTCCCTTGCGGACCGTCGTCAGGGGGATGGGCAGTAGGAAGGAGACCCGTCATGTCGGAGTACATCATTCAAACACCGCACACCAAAGAGGAGTGCCTCGCAGCCCTGGACGAGACCGCCAAGGAAGGCCGCGACGTCCTGAACAAGTTCGAGTGGGGCTGCATGAGCGGCGACCACACGGGCTACGGCATCGTCGAGGCCCCGAACAAGGCGGCGGCCCTCAACCTGGTGCCGTCGTCGATCCGCAACAAGGCGACCGTCCGCGAAGTGCGGCGGTTCACGCCAGAGGACATCCAGTCCTTCCATCAAGGATGAGCTGGCAATGGCGTCGGTCGGCCCAGTGGGGGAGAAGATTTCCCCCATCGGGCCGACACTCTCCCGTTCCGCTGCCACTGCCGCCGACCCTCGCCATAACTCCGCTCTAGACGCTCCGCGTTAGGAGTGTGAAGCGCATCCGATCCGCGCTGTGCCTGGTTTGGATGCGCTTGCCTTAGCGGGCCGCATGTCGCCCAGTGGGCGAGTTCTTGCTTGCTTTGGCGTCTGGTTAT
>JACRCV010000115.1 GCA_016218825.1 Deltaproteobacteria bacterium | reverse complement strand
CGCCCCAGTGGTCATGTCGTTCATGACCCGTCTACAGATCACCCAAAGATCTCGACCGCAACACCAAAATGTGCGGGATCACTCAAATGGTCGAACTCACTGGCATTTCTCACAATCACAAAGCTGACGCAGTAGTGCTAACTACCTCGATCAGCGCCGGATCCCGGTCAGACCGTGGCCTTCGGGCCGTTGAAGTGCTCGAAGCCGGCGGCGGCAAAGCCGGCGGGGCCCCCGACGCAGGTGATCCCGGGGCGATCGGTGACCTGCCCGACCTCGGTCAGAGGTACGCCGGTGCGGGCGCCGATGTTCTGCACCGCTCGCACGTGGCGCAACGGCGCCGCCACGACCAGCTCGAAGTCCTCACCCCCGGCGAGCGCGAGCCGCAGCGGGTCGAGCCCGTGCTCGCGGGCCAGCGCCGCGAAGCCGGGCGATACCGGCAGGCGCGTCATGTCCAGCTCGACGCCGCATCCTTCGCGCGGCAGGTGCAGCGCGTCCTTCGCGAGGCCGTCGGAGATGTCGGCCGCAGCGGTCACCTTGCCGGAGTAAGCCAGAGCGGCGCCGAGCTTCAAGCGGGGCTCGGGGCGCAGCTGCCGCCGGCGGTAGCGGCCGGGGGTCTTGGCGCCGCGGCGCATCAGTGCCAGGCCCAGCGCGGCCCCGCCGAGGGTGCCGCTGACGAGCACTCGGTCTCCCGGCGCCGCGCGATGGCGCCGCAGCAACCTTGCCTTGTGTGCCTCGCCGACGACCGTGACCGATACCACGACCGGGCCGCCGGTGCCCGACAAGTCACCGCCCACGAGTGGGGCGCCGTAGGTGCCAGCCACTTCTGCGACCGTCCGCACCAGTTGCAGCACGTTCCTGACCCGGTCATGCGGACGCAGCGCGAGGCACAACAGGGTCGCCCGCGGCGTCGCGCCCATCGCCGCGAGATCCGAGAGGTTTGCGGCGGCGGCCTTGTGGCCGATCTCGGCCCAGGTGGCCCAAGCAAGGTCGAAATCGACGCCTTCAACGAGCATGTCGGTGGACAAGACCGCGTTTTGTTTTAGCTTCTTTAGCACGGCGGCGTCGTCGCCGATGCCGATCTCGACGCCGCGCACCGATCGCGACCGCGGCAGCTTGGCGATGGCGTCGAGCAGGCCCACCTCGCCCAGGGCGCCGACGCTGCCGGCGATCGGATTTCGCGATGCTCGCACCACGCCTGACTATTCACCTACTCTCGGCTTCGGACAAGTCGAATGTGGGCGACGGGCAAGAGAGCGCCAAACCGAGCGGGGCCTCGGGTCTCCAGGTGCTGCGGACTGGACCCACCACTCGCGGTCGAGGCGCGACGGTCGCGTCGTGATCCTGCCGAGATCTCAAACGATTTCAGCGAGGCCGGCGCACGACCGGTTGGCACCCGAGTTGCTTCCATGGGACCCAGGAGGACGGCGATGCTGAACGAGATCATGGTGGGCGGCGCGTTTCTGGCCAAGAACGCCGCGAGCGGTCGGACAGCGGCAGCGGACGACGGCGCAACCGCACGCGCGGACGACTCTCGGCTGCGACGTGAGCTCGCGCTCGCCGGTCAGTCAATCGCGGACGGGGTCGCCGGGGACGCGGGCGCCGCGGCCGCAAGGCAGCTGCAGCTCAAGCCGGGTGCGGGCAGCGCGCTCGTGGACGGGCTCTCGATCCCGAAGACCGAGGGCCGGCCGGGCATCGGCCTTTCGGGCGCGGGCGCGCGGCGCGCGGAGTCGAATCACGACGTCGGCCTGGCGTCCGGCATCTCGAATCCCTTGCTCGCTCCGGAGCCGCCGGCAGCCACGGTCGATCCAACGCTGTTCTACGCCGGCAGCACCGCGGCGCTGGCCGCGGTCGGCGCCGGGATGGTCGCCAAGTGGGGCTATCGCGAGACCAACACCCGGATCCAGAGGCAGGGCCTCGCCGCCGACGGCGCCATCCACGCCGTCGTCATGAGCGCCGGGACGTACCTGATCCACGAATACCTCCCGGGCGGCCAGGTGGGCCGGACGGCGGCGGCGGTCGCGATCCCGCTCGCGGTCGGCCTCGCCAAGGAGCTCACCGACCTGCATTTCGGCTGGGACGACATGGCGGTCGACGTCGCCGCGGTCTTGGCGACGGCGCTGTTGCACGACGTCATCAAGAAGAACGGCATCACCATCTCCGCGCCGCAGCGCGGCGTCGGCGCGGTGATCGGCCTGCGGATCCCCCTCTAGCGCAACCGCCCTGCCCACCCCGACCTGTCCGCTTGCGCATCCGGCGCCAATGAGCATAGATCACAGGAACGCCCAAAAGGTCTGTGATGATGCGCAAACGAATCGTGTGGATGCCGCTGTTGGCCGTGCTCGGGGCCGGGGCGCTGGGTTGCGAGACGAACACGCTGACCCGCGCGGTGCCGCGGATCCGCCTGGTGCCGGAGCCGGAGGGGTTCCAGGTGGCGCTCGCCGACCCCGCGGGCATCGACCTCGGGCAGGTGCCGCTCTACGGCCTCGGCCGCGCCCGTTTTCGCATCGTCAACGACTCGTCCGCGGTCCTGAAGATCAACAGCGCCGAGATCCGAGACCCGAGCGGCGGCACCTTCACGATCGAAACCGTCTCGACCGAGGTCCTGGCGGTCAGCAAAGACGTCAAAGACGGCGAGCTCGTGGTCTCGTTCGTCCCCGAGGCGCGAGACGTCCCGGGGTTCGCCACCATCGCCCTCGCCACCAACGCCGGCGACCGCGCCGACCTCGTCGCCGAAGCCCAGGTGAGAGGCCTCGGCCTGTGGGTCGGGGTGCCGAACCTCGAGATCTGCTACGGCGGCCAGTGCTACCCCCAAGCCGGCAACTGCGCCGACCGCGGCGACGGCAAGAACGTCTGCACCTTGGGCCCGCTCGCCTTCGGCAACGTGCCGCTCGGCGATTCGGCGACCCAGAGCATCCTGCTGCGCAACCTCCCCCCGGCCGACACCTGCCTGCTGCCGCCCGGCTCCCCCGACTGC
Organism: Deltaproteobacteria bacterium; assembly: GCA_016218825.1. Lineage (GTDB taxonomy): Bacteria > Myxococcota > XYA12-FULL-58-9 > XYA12-FULL-58-9 > XYA12-FULL-58-9 > JACRCV01. The sequence continues at coordinate 9,162 of JACRCV010000115.1, read as the reverse complement.
ACCCCGGTCTGCCGTCTGACGGTCGCGAAGGATCCGGCGGGCTTCGACATCGGCTTCGGCTTCGCGCCCGCGGACGCCGGCTTCGCGGTCTCCGGCAACGTGCCGCTGCCGTTCTCCCTCGACCCGAAGAACCTCGGCTGCCGCGCCCCCGGCGAGCTCCAGCTCCGCATCGACTTCGCGGCCGGGGACGTCGAGCGTGACGTCGTCGCCAGCCTCACCATCGAGAGCGACGATCCCGACTCGCCGTACATCCAGATCCCGGTGACCGCCGCCGCCCGCCAAGCCCCGGTCGCGGTGGCCGAGTTCCTCGGCTGTGACACGAGCCCGCCGCCCAACTGCACCGTCGCCGACCAGGTCCAGCCGCTACAGACCGTCTACCTCGACGGCACCAAGAGCTTCGACCCGCGCGACCCCGGCGACCCGACCCTGATCCGCAGCTACCAGTGGCTGGTGATGGAGTCGCCCTTGGGCGCGAATCCCGACGACTTCCGGCTCACCGGCGAGACCAGCTCGCGCTTCTCGATGTGGCTGCCGCTCGCCGGTCGCTACCTCGTGCGCCTGGGGGTGGCGAACGAGCTCGGGATCGCGAGCGGCGTCTCCGCCACCTCCGACCTGGTGATCAACGCGATCCCGAAGAGCCGCGTGCACCTGCAGCTCGTCTGGGACCACCCGACGAACGACCAGGATCTGCACCTGACCTACGCCACGGTCGCCGACGCGGTGTGTGACTCCACCTACGACTGCTTCTGGGGCAACTGCAAGCCGTCGTGCCCCGGGGAGCGGGGCTGCCGGGACACGCTGCCGCACTGGTTCTCGAGCTCACCGCCGCGCGAAGGTCCGAACCCGCGCCTCGACATCGACGACACCAACGGGGTTGGTCCGGAGAACATCAACGTCGACTCGCCGGCCGCGGGCAAGTACCGCATCTACGTGCACTACTACGGCAACGTGGATCTGACCAATGTCCCCACTCAGGCGACGGTCCGGGTGTATATCGACACGCTCCTGCAGGCCGAGTACCGCCGCTCGCTGTCCCGCAACGACCTCTGGCGGGTGGCGGAGATCACCTGGCGGGACGACGGCAGCGCCGACGTCGTCGAGGCGCACTCGGATGGCGCTGGGCCGGGGCAAGTCAAGACGATGGGCGGCTGCACCGGGGGCTTCAACTTCGGACCCTGGTTCTAGGCGGCCGCCTCGATGCGGCGTTGCGATTTGTAGACCCCTCCGGTATACGTTTGCGGTCGCTTTGCACGGGGATGTCCGGGGGAATGCTGGAGGTTCATGATGCGACGTGCCGAGATCGCGGTCGTGGTGGCGGTGCTTTTGGCCGCGACCTCCTGTGGTGACGACAAGTTTACCCGCCTCGCGCCGCGCCTCGAGATCACCGCGTACCAGGAGGACGGCGTCACCTTCTATGTCGCGGTCGACGACGTCGCCAAGGTCATCGACTTGGGCGAGGTCCCGGTCTTCGCGCTGAAGAACGCGATCTTCAACCTCGCCAACCCGACCGCGAAGCCTCTGACCGTGAGCTACGTGACCTACGCCAGCAGCGTCGGCGAGCGCTGGCTCGCGCCCACGGTGTCGCCGGCGCCGACCACCGAGCGCTTCACCTCCACCGCCGAGGTCGACTTCGACATCCCCGCGGGCGGCTCGGCGCACCTGGTGATCCCGTACGCCCCGGTCCTCGAGGGCGACCACACCGCGACCCTGACCATCGCCTCCGACGCCGCCAACGGCAAGACGATGACCGTCACCGTCAACGCGCACGCGGTGTTCACCGGCGCCCCGGACCTCGAGGTGGAGTACAACGGCTTTGTCGGGCCGGCGGCCACCGACTGCGTCGACGTCGACGGCGACGGCCGGGTGGACGGCTGTGCCATCCCCATCGCCAATCCGCTGAATTTCGGCAACATCGGCCTCGGGGCCGAGGGCACCGCCCGCCTGGTGCTGCGCAACACCGCCGCCTGCAGCCCGTTCGCGGGCATCGACCCCTGCGAGCTCTGCCAGATCAACATCGCCAAGGACCCGACCCGGCAGAACCTCGGCATCGACTTCAAGCCCGGCACCAACGACGCCGGCCTGTTCAACTTCGAGGGCTCGACCGCGACGCCGTTCGCCGTCAAGCAGCGCAACATCGACTGCTCCGAGTCCGGCGAGGTTCGGCTGCTCTTGAAGTTCCACGCCCCGACCACTGAGGCCGAGTACCGCACCACCATCGTCGTCGAGTCGAACGACCCCGACGAGCCGCTGATCGAGATCCCGGTGGTCGCGAGCGCCCGCAACGCGCCGATCGCGGTGGCCAAGTTCAAGGCCTTCAACCCCGCGAACCCGAGCGACACCCAATGGACCGATCCGACGCACATCGAGCCTTTGACCCGGGTCTACTTCGACGGCCGGTCGTCGTATGACCCCCGCGACCCGGCGAACCCGTCGCTCATCGCCACCTATCACTGGGACGTCGTCACGATGCCGCTCGGCACCGATCGCGGCATGTTCCAGGAGCAGGGAGTAAACGCGGCGCTGTACTCGTTCTGGCTGCCGCTCGCCGGCCACTACGAGGTCAAGCTGACGGTGTGGAACGTCGACGGCATCGAGAGCGGCGACACCGAGAGCGCGCGCCTGGAGTTCGACGTCGTCCCCGGGAGCCGGCTGCACGTGCAGCTGGTGTGGGACAACAGCACCAACGACCAGGACCTGCACCTGACCTTCAAGGACCAGGACGATCGGGTGTGCAACAGCCCCTGGGATTGCCATTGGAAGAACAAGCGGCCGGTCTGGTTCACCTCGAGCCCGGCGGCGAGCGGTCCGAACCCGAGCCTCGACATCGACGACACCAACGGCCTCGGGCCGGAGAACATCAACATCGACGAGCCGCAGCCCGGCACCTATCGTATCTACGTGCACTACTACGGCGACTACACCGCGAGCGGCGCCACTCCGACGCGCAACACCGTGCGCATCTACCTGAACGGCATCGACGCCGCCGAGTACCGCCGCACGCTGACCACCGAGAACAAGATCTGGGCGGTCGCCGACGTCACCTGGCGGTCGGACGGCACCGGCATCGTGACGCCCTATCCGAGCGACGCCGCCGGCGAGGTCGGCTCGGTGTCGACGATGAGCACCTGTACGTCGCCGGGCTTTGATTTTCCGTGAGCTCTTGGTCGTGCCCCGACCGTTGAGCCCACGATCATTTGAAGGAGCTATTCGATGCGCGTGATGCTGCGCGGGATGATGTTAGCGACGCTCGTGGGCCAAGTCGCCTGCGGCGGCAACGGCACCCGGGATCGTCGGGAATGCACCACCGACGCCGACTGTGTGTCGGACCGGCCGTACTGCAGCGGCGCCGGTGCTTGCGTCGAGTGCCTGCACACCGAGCAGTGCGGTTGCCACGAGTTCTGTGACAGCGAGGTCTGCGTGCCGCTCGGCGCGCCCGACGCCGCGCACGCCGACAACGCCCACGGCAACTGGCGCGAGACCCCGGGCACCCCGGGCTACACCTTCGTCGACTCGTGCACCAGCAATGACCACTGCAACATCGGCGAGATCTGCAACCCGTTCACCGGCGGCTGCATCACCGCGGCGCTGTTCCAGGTGAGCTGCGGCCTGGACGGCAAGTGCGACGGCAACAACGCCTGCGACCCGGTGAGCAGGAAGTGCCTGCCGGCGGCGCTGTGCGAGACCAGCCACAACTGCTGCGGCATCGAGGAGTTCGCCTGCGGCAGCACGGTCCCGAAGGTGTGCGAGCACATCCGCACCGAGTGCACCCCGCCCGCCGAGGATCAGATCACCGCCCGCTGTCCGTTCGCCCCGAAGAACCAGGACGCCTGCACCACCGGGTTGTGGTGCTCGGACTTGGGGCGCTGCGTCCAGTGCCTGTGCGACGCCGACTGCGGCGAGTCGACGTCGTTGCCGCGCTGCTACGGCCCCACCGGTCGCTGCGTGTCGCTCGACTTCTGCACCGCGGCCAGCGAGTGCACGACGCCCGGGACCGCGTGCGACCGCCGCAACCGCATCTGCAAGCCGGCGTGCAGCGACGACACCCAGTGCGAGCAGGGCCTCGAGTACTGCGACCCCGGCGACAGCGTCTGTCGCTTCCTCTCCGAGCGGCCCTGCAGCCCGGACGCCTACGAGCCCAACCAGACGATCGAGGGCGCCGCCTTGAACCACTCGGTCTTGCCGGTGCCGGCGATGGATCAGTCGACGGTGGTCGAGCCGTTGACGATCTGCCAGGACGACCTCGTCGACGTCTTCCTGATGCCGCTGTCGCACGGCGACCGCATCGTGGTGCGGGGATCCACCCAGATGTCGGTGACCGCCACCCTGACGGCGTATGCGGCCGACGGCCAGACCACGATCGCGACCGGCGCCATCGATCTGGTGAGCGAGCCTTTGGACTTCACCGCCAGCTACTCCGACACCTACTACGTCGTCGTCGAGGGCAACGGGGTCGGCGAGTACAGCCTGGAGATCACCCGCTCGGCCGGCACCCCGTGCCAGGACGACTTCGAGCTCCCCGACCACCACGGCCCGAACAACAGGCCCGCGGACGCTACACCGATGAACGACTCGGTCGCCGGCGCCCCGAGCGAGTGCCCGCTCACCGGCGCCCTCGGCGGCACGCACACCGTCTCCTGCAGCGGCGACGCGGTGCGGATGTGCGAGGGCGACGTCGACTACTACGTGGTCGAGGCGCTCCCGAACTCCGAGGTCCAGGTGACGATCTCTGGCTTCCCGGGCGATCTCGACCTGTTCCTCTACGGGCCGTTCTTCCCCGGCGACCTCATCGACACCGCGCCGCTCGCCGACGAGAGCATCGCCGGCGCCGGCTCGTCCGACATGGTGCGGGCCTTCGTGCGTCCGGCCGCCAAGTTCCTGGTGCAGGTCGAGCGGCTCTCGGGCGGCAACACCTCCTACGATCTCGAGCTCAAGGTCACCACCGGCCCGAGCTGCTCCGAGGACGCCTACGACGCGCTCACCGCCGCCCTCTCCGGCACCGCGCCGGCGCCCGAGCTCGTCACCGATCCGGCGGGCATGAACGACACCCTGGCCACCGCGGGCTTCGTCGACGTGGCCCCGGTCGCCCCCGAGACCCTGGTGCGCATCTCCGGGCTCGTGGCGTGCAAGGGCGATCGCGACTGGTTCCGCGTCGGGGTCGAGAGCGGCTCGAACCCCGGCACCCTCGTCGATCTCCCGGCCGACATGCGCTTCCGCGCCACCCTCGTCGTCGACGCCAAGGCGACCGGGGACAAGGTGACGCTCGCGGCCGGCACCGACGACACCGCGATGACCTTGGGCTCCGACGATCCGTTCTTCCCCGAGACCCAGATCTTCGTGCCCCGCACCTCCGGCCAGGCGCTGTATCTCGAGGTCGTGGGCGACGCCGGCAACGCCGACGTGGTGCAGTACCACCTCGATCTCGAGTTCATCACGCCGGCCAACTGCAGCGCCGACAGCCTCGACGGCGGCGGCGGCAACAACACCCCGGCGCTCGCCACCGCCCTCGCGCCGCTCCCCGGCGGCACCTGGCCGCACCTGGCGTACGAATTCCAGAGCGCCGCCGGCCTGAGCCTGTGCACCGCGGACGACGACTGGTTCAAGTTCCCGGTGCCGGCCGGGACCTCGATGCTCGTCACCGTGAGCGACTTCGAGCCGCTGATCGCCGACGTCGGCCTCGCGGTCTTCAACGACACCGTGCTCGGCTTCACCCCGTACACCCAGGGCGTGCCGCCCACGGTGGGGCTGCTCGCCGCGAGCACGATCGACGGCAGCAACACCCAGCGGGTACACGTCGCCGCCCCCACCGGCGACGCCTACATCATGGTCTACAACCGCACCGGCTGGCCGCTGACGCCGTACACCCTCAAGATCCAGCTCTTGCCGGCGGGGTGCTTCGCGGACGCCTACGAGACGCCGCCCAACAACGCCTGGGACACCGCGACCCCGGTGCCCTTCGACAGCGTCGCCGGCGACCCGCGCCTGAGCGTGGCGCGCCTCGATCTCGCGACCATGTGTAGCGCCACCGATCGCGACTGGTTCGGCTTCGACATGCAGGTGGGCGACGTCGTCGACGCCTTCGTCTACTACATCCCGGACGAGGGCAACCTCGATCTGTTCATGTACAAACCCGGGCCGGCCGGCGTCAACGATCGCAGCAACCACGACTACGACGATCCGCCGGGCTCCATTGGCTTGCTGCACGTCACCAAGACCGTCGCGAGCACCGATCCGGTCGGCACCTACTTGTTGGAGGTCGAGCCGTACAGCGTCGCCGGCGCCACCACCTTCAACAACGTGTATTTCCTCGAGATGTACGTGCAGCGCTCCTGCATCAACGACGATCTCGAGCCGTCCAGCGCCCTGTCGCCGCGGGCGATCACGGTGCCGTTCACCCGCGTGCCGCCGACCGATCCGGCCCTGGCGCTGTGCGGTGAGACCGACTGGTACGAGATGGCGCTCACCCTCGGCCAGACGGTGACGGTCTGCACCACGTTCACCAACAGCGCCGGCAACATCGACCTCGCGGTGTGGAACCACGCCAAGGACGCCTCGTCGACGAGCGTGAGCGCCAGCAACAACTTCGAGCGCGTGATCTACACCGCCGACTCCGACAACACCTTCTACATCCAGATCTCGATGCCCGCCGGCGGCAGCACGTCTTACGGGCTCAAGGTGTCGAACGGCGTCGCGGGCTGTCCGTAACCGAAAATCTTTTCGAAGATCGGTCGTCGCTGTGTCACCATGAGGTGATGCAGAAACGCCTCGTGCTCCTCGACCGCGTGCGCCTTGCTGTGGCGCGTGCCATCCTGCCGACGCTGTTGGCCTCCGGTCTTGGCGGCTGCGGCCACGAGCAGCTCCAAGGCGCGGCGCCGCCCGCAGATGTCGACGGCGACGCGGACGGCGGCGATCCGACTCCCGGGGATCCGACCCCACCGCCGCCGCCGCCGACGAACCTGGAGCGGTCCGCGGCGCTCTTCGACCCCGAGCGGGTGCTCGAGATCTCGATCGAGCTCGACCCCCAAGATTGGGACGAGCTGCGGCACGAGGCGCGCAGCTTCTTCGACGTCGTCGGCAGCAACTGCCTGGAGGCGCCGCCGCCGTCACCGTTCACCTATTTCCCCGCCACGGTCACGGTCGACGGGGTCACGGTGACGAACGTCGGGGTGCGCAAGAAGGGGTTCTTCGGCTCGCTCGACGAGACCAAGCCGTCCTTGAAGATCAACATCGACGAGTACGTCCTCGACCAGCGCCTCTCCGGCGTCACCGACATCACCCTCAACAACAACAAACAAGACCCCGCGAACCTGCGCCAGTGCCTGGGCTTCGGGCTGTTCGCGAAAGCCTCTGTGCCCTCGCCGCGCTGCAACTTCGCCAAGGTGGTGGTGAACGGCCGCAACCTCGGGGTCTACAGCCACGTCGAGGCGTTGAAGAAACAGTTCCTCGAGCAGCACTTCGCCGACAAGACCGGCAACCTCTACGAGGGCGCGCTCTCCGACCTGCGCGACGGTTGGGTCGAGACCTTTCAGGTGAAGACCAACGACCTCACCGCCGATCGCAGCGACCTCCGGGCCTTCACCGCGGCGCTGCAGAGCCCCGACGACCAGCTGGTCACCGCGCTCGCGCCGTACGTCGATATCGACCGCTTCGTGACCTTCTGGGTGATGGAGCTGCTCCTCGGCCACGGCGACGGCTACGCCCGCAACGCCAACAACTTCTACCTCTACCACGACCCGGCGACCGGGCAGCTCAACTTCCTGCCGTGGGGCATCGACTCGACGTTCGTGCCGATGGACGGCGCGATCTTGTTCGAGACCGCGCCGCCGCCGACCGCGGTCTGGGCCGAGGGCGCGCTCGCCTATCGCCTGTATCGGCTGCCGTGGACGCAGACCAAGTACTTCGCGCGCCTGGCCGAGCTCTTGGACACGGTGTGGCAGGAGGGCCTGATCACCGCCGACATCGACCGCTTCGAGCGGCTGTTGTCGCCGGAGGTCGACGCGTCGCTGCAGGATCAATTCGCGCTCGAGGTCGAGACGGTCCGCGCCTTCGTGCGCGGCCGCCGGGCGCCGCTCACCGCGGCGCTCTCGGTCCAGGCGCCGGCGTGGGACAAGCCGTTGCGGGACGCGCCTTGCGTGTCGCCGATCGGCACCGTCGACGGCACGTTCAGCACCACCTGGGGGACGGTCGGCGCCGCCGATCCGTTCGCCACCGGCACCGCGACCCTCACGCCGGTGTACCCGGGGAGCCCGAGCACCGCGCCGCTTGCCAGCAGCGCGGCCGCGGGCCTCGACGCCAACACCGGAGAGTACGTGATCCAGCTGTTCAACCTGGTGACCGCCAACACCATCATCGTCGCGCACTTGGTCGTCAACGAGCCGTTGTTCGGCCCCGGGGTGTCGTTGCCCGTCGATTGGGTGGCGGTCTCCGGGATGCTCTACGAGGCGGTGTTCAACCCCGGCGTGCCGCCCGCCATTCGGCCGCTGGGGATGATCGCCGACGGCACCCTCGACCTCTCGGCCGCGGCCGCCACCGTCGGCGCGCCCGTCGTCGGCGAGCTCTCGAGCCTGCTGTACGAGTCGCTGTTCTGAGCGCGCTGCCAACGCCGCTTCGCAGTCTGACCAACTTGTCGGCCCCGTGATCCGGATCACGCCGCCGATGCGCGCAACACCCTAGTTTTTCATCCGATTTCCTGGGGCGCCCCTGGCACCGGCGTTGCATTGTGTTGGGGCTGTCATGCGGCGGCTCACACTCATCGGTTATCTCCTGCTGCTCGCCTTGGCGTTCTTGCTGGGGCTCGCGGGGACGATCGTTGCCAGTCGGGTCGTGCTCTCCAGGGCGGCAAGACAAAAGCCAGCCCTGGAGCGTCCGGTGGAGGTGCCGACGATGACGCCGATGAAATATCGGGCGCCGACCGTGGAGTGCTAGGCCCGGCCGCGACCGCCCGAACCAACAACGCGAGAGTGTTTTCGGCGGCGGCTCGACCACGCGATGAAGCGATCTTCGTCCCCGCCCCACCCGAGTATGTGAAGCAATCGGTGGCGGCAGGGTAGGATACACGTCGTCTTTGTCTGATGCCCGCCCGCCTGATGCAGGCGGGCTCCCCACCCACCTCCCCCCCGGCGCCGGTCGGCGCCACCCCCGCTCCTCCCGGGTGGAGGAGCGGGG
>JACRCV010000112.1 GCA_016218825.1 Deltaproteobacteria bacterium | reverse complement strand
TAACCAGACGCCAAAGCAAGCAAGAACTCGCCCACTGGGCGACATGCGGCCCGCTAAGGCAAGCGCATCCAAACCAGGCACAGCGCGGATCGGATGCGCTTCACACTCCTAACGCGGAGCGTCTAGAGCGGAGTTATGGTGCGTCAGGTGGGTGCCACCGCCGCCGGCGCTGCGGATGCGGCCTCAGCGGTCGTGCCGGAAAGCAGCGTGATTGCGCCGTTGTCTGCTCGCAACAGGTCCCGGTTGCGGCAGCCCAAGATGGCGCTCGCCGCCGCCAGACCCGAGTACGAGCACGAATGGAGGCCGTGGCCCCAGGTGCTCGCGCCGCAGAGCATCAGACCGGTGAACGGCGTACGGACGAGGTAGCCCTTGAAGCCGATCTGGTCGGGCGACTTGGCCGTGCCATAGATGTTGCCGTTCGTGTTCGCCAGGTAGTGCCCGATCGTCAAAGGCGTGGCGAGCTCCGAGTGCAGCACGTGTGCGCCGATGCCCGGCATGTGCTTCTCGAGGGCGGCGATGACACGCGCGCTGAGCTTGGCTTTCAGCTCTTCATACTCGCGCGGGCGCTCACCGTGGCGTGTGTCGGCCCAGCGCGCGAACGCTTCGTACGGCACGACGACATTTGCCGCGATCGTGTGGTTGCCGTTTGCCGTCTTCGACGGGTCTTTCAGACTGGAGACCGCGAGGAAGAACGCCGGGATCTGTTCGCGCTCGATCACCTTGGGGTCCAGTGTCGCGCGGCAGGCTCCCTCGACATCCTCGTTCTCGAAGCACCAGTAGCTGCTGCCGTCGAAGCCTGCGGCCCGCACGTCGAGATCCGTCACCAGCGACAGCATCACCGAGCTCGCCGAGTACTTGGTGCCCGCGACCTTGGCCGCGAGCTTCGCGGGAAGATGCGCCGGGCCGATGAGCTTGGCGAAGGTCACGGTCGGGTCGGCGTTGCTGACCACGAAGCGCGAGCGGATCTCGGTGCCGTCGCTGAGCCGTACGCCGACGGCACGTTTGCCCTCGAGGAGGATGCGCTCCACGTTGCTGCGGACCTTGATCTCGCCACCGGCGCGGCGCATCGACTTGATGAGCGCCGCGACGATCGCGCCGCCGCCGCCTTTCGGGTAGAAGCCGCCGCGGAGGTAGTGCGCGGTCACCGATGCGTGCACGAGAGCGGACACCTGTGACGGGGGCAAGCCATGGGCCAGGCACTGGCCATTGAGGATCGCGCGCAGGCGGGGTGCCTTCACGAAGCTGTCGACCAGCTGCTGGCCGGTCTTCGCGGCCCATTTCACCACGCGCGGCGATCGGAACGGGATGCTGCACAGGTCGAGCACGCCGTCGGCCTCTTCGACGGTCATCACCTGGTCGGTCATGCCGTCGATGTAGTCGACGTACGCCGCGATCCCGGCGCGCTCGGTGGTGAACTCGCGCGCCAACTTCTCGATGAGCTGCTCCTTGCCCTTCACGAAGGCGAAGCGATTCTGGCCGAAGACGAAGTGATCATGGCCGCTGTCCGGCGTCCTGTAGAAGGTCAGGTCGGCACCCACGCCCTGGCCCTCGTACAGACGCCGCAGCGGCCGACCGGGCTCGAGCTCACCGGCCGAGTGCAGGCCTGGAGTCCAACGGTGGCCGTCCGAGGTGAACGACTGACACCAGCCACCCGGCAGGTTGTGCTGCTCGAGCACCAACACTTTTTGGCCGGCCCTGGCGAGGGCGGTCGCTGCGTTGAGGCCGCCCGCGCCCGAGCCAATCACCACAACATCAACGTCGTGCATCGCTCCCCTTTTCGGCAACGGTGACCAGGTCGCGGCAAATCATAGCTGTGCAGATAAGGCGCCGCAAGGCACCGAGAAGACCGGACGCGATCGATCGCCGCGTGCTCGGGGAGCGGCGCCGGCGCCTACGCCGCGCACGCCGGCTTGTTCTTCAGCAGGCCCTGCTCCCAGTACCACAGCACCGTTCGCCGCAAGCCGTCTTCGAACGGGGTGTACTTCACCCCGAGCTCCCGGACCGCCTTCGAGCCGTCCACCTGGAACCCGTGCGCCATGGTTCGGAACGTCTCCCACGACAACACCGGCGGCCGCCTCGTGAAGCGCGAGGCCATCTCCACCGACGCCGCGAACATCGCCAGGAACCAGGTCGGCATCAGCGGCTTCATCGGCGCGCCGGTCAGGCCGCAGAGCACCTTGAACCACGCATCGAGCGCCACGGTGTTGCCGGAGAGGATGTAGCGCTCGCCGATCTTCCCTTTGGCGGCGGCCAGCACGTGGCCGGCGCCGACGTCGTCGCGGTAGACCAGGCTGTTGAACCCCCGGACGATCCCCGCGGTCTTCCCATTGACGAAGTCCAGCATCGCCCGTCCCGACGGCTTCAGGTCCCCGGGGCCGTAAACGCTCGCCGGATTGACGATGACCACCGGGAGCCCCTTGTCGACGTAGGCCATCACGATGTTCTCGGAGGCGACCTTCGCCGCCTCGTAGATCGAGCAGAAGTAGCCGCGGTGCTTCGTAGACTCGGTCCCCACCTCGCCCTTGTGCTCGCCGATCGCAAGCGCGGTGCTGGTGTAGACCACCTTGGGGGTCCGGGCGGCGAGCGCCGCCGCCATCGCGTTCTCGGTGCCCTCGCACTCGGTCCGCATCAGCGTGCGCCGGTCGAGGCCCCAGAAGTCGTAGAGCGCCGCCGCGTGGTAAAGGGTGTCGCAACCCTTCAACGCGTCCACCAGGCTCTGCTTGTCGAGGATGTCGCCGTACACGATCTCGGCGCCCAGCTTCTGCAGGTGCTCGGTCTTGCTGCTGCGACGGGCGAGAACGCGGACGGGCGAGCCTTGCCGCTGTAGGGCCTCGACGATCGCGGTCCCGACGAATCCCGTGCCACCCGTGACCAACACAGTCATGACGCTACCTCCCGCGAACGACGGCGGGTGAACGACCTTCGGCGATGCCGTCGGTCTGCCGTAGGCCGTCCGTCTAGCACATCGTCGGCGCTGCCGCTCGCAGAAATGCCGGCAGTTCCAGGTCATTCACGGTCTGCGGCGGCGGTTGCAGTTTGCCGGCGGGCAGCTAGAATCGCCGAGGCGGTCGCCCGCCGAGACCAGAGAGCTCAAGGGTCGAGGCGCCAGCCGCCGGGAGCGATTGCATGGATGCCGACCTAGAGCGCTACCACCGGCAGGTGATCCTCCCCGAGATCGGGGTCGAGGGTCAGCGCCGCCTGCTGGCGTCGAAGGTCGTCGTCGTCGGCTGCGGCGCCCTCGGGACCGTGAGCGCCCCGCTCTTGGCGCGCGCCGGCGTCGGCCACCTCACCCTCGTGGACCGCGATTTCGTCGAGCGCACCAACCTGCAGCGCCAGCTGCTCTACGACGAAGACGACGTCGCCTCGAGCCTCCCGAAGGCCGAGGCCGCGGCCGCGAAGCTACGACGCGCCAACCCCGACATCACGATCGACGCGGTCGTCGTCGACGTGAACCGCGACAACGTCGAGCGCCTGCTCGCCGGCGCCAGCCTGGTGATCGACGGCGCCGACAACTTCGAGCTCCGCTTTCTAGTCAACGAGGCCTGCGTCAAGCACGGTATCCCCTGGGTGCACGCCGCCGCGGTCGCCACCACCGGGATGCAGCTCACCATCATCCCCGGCGTCACCCCCTGCTACGCCTGCATCGTCGAGACCGCGCCGGACCCCGGCGTGGCGCCGACCTGTGACACCGCGGGGGTGCTGGCGCCGGCGGTGGCGATGGTCGTCTGCCATCAGGTCACCGAGGCGCTGAAGATCCTCACCGCCAACACCAAGGACCTGCGCGGCACGTTGCTGTCGGTCGACGTCTGGACGAATCTGTCGACCGAGATCGAGGTCAAGCGGCGGACCGCGGGCGCCGGTTGTCCGGTGTGCGTGCAGCGCAGATTCGATCACCTCGAGGGCCGGGCCGGCGCCACCCTCACCTCGCTGTGCGGCCGGAACGCGATCCAGGTCGGCGCGCGCCCCGGCGGCAGCGTGGCGTTTGCCGAGGTCGCGGCCCGCGTCGGCGCCGTCGCCAGGGTGACGCAGAACCGGTTCTTGATGCGCTTCCAGGTCGACGGCCTCGACGTGACCCTGTTCGCCGACGGTCGCGCCATCGTCCAGGGCACCGACGACGCGACCCGAGCGCGGGCGGTGCTCGCCAAGTACGTCGGCACCTGAGTGGCAGCGGCGACGCCGAGGCGTAGAGTGAGCGCGGCATGATCTACCTCGACAACGCCGCCACCAGCTTTCCGAAGCCGGAGTCGGTCTACACCGCGATGGACACCTTCCAGCGCACCCTCGGCGGCAACCCCGGCCGCTCCGGGCATCGGCTCGCCACCGGGGCCCAGGCGGTCCTGGAGCGCACCCGGCGGGCTCTGGCGCGCTTGCTCGGCGCCCCGGACCCGAGCCGCGTGGTCTTCACCCTCAACGCCACCGACGCGCTGAACATCGCCATCAAGGGCGTGCTTCGTCCCGGCGACCACGTCGTGACCTCGGCGATGGAGCACAACTCGGTGGCGCGACCGCTCGCTGCTCTCGAGCGCGCCGGGACGATCCAGGTCGACCGCGCCGCGAACGACGCCGGCGGCCGCATCGACGTCGACTCGCTCTGCGCCAAGCTCCGACCCGGCACGCGCCTGGTGGCCGTCAGCTGGGCCTCGAACGCCTTCGGGACCCTGCAGCCGGTCGCCGAGATCGCCGCCGCCGCGCGCGCCAATCACACCCTGGTGTTGCTCGACGCCGCCCAGGTGGCCGGGTCGCTGCCGATCGACGTCGGCGCCCTGTCGGTCGATCTGCTGGCGCTGCCCGGACACAAGGGCCTGCTCGGGCCCACCGGCACCGGCGCGTTGTGGGTGAAGGACGGCCTCGATCTGGCGCCCTGGCGGGAGGGGGGGACCGGCGGCGACTCGTCGGACCCGCTGCAGCCGCGGCAGATGCCGCACCGCCTGGAGGCCGGCACCCACAACATCGCCGGCATCGCCGGTTTGGAGCGCGGCCTCGAGTGGCTCGGGGCGCGCACCGTCGCCGAGGTCCGGCGCCACGAGATGGCGCTTTGCGACGAGCTCTGGACGGGGCTCGCCGCGGTGCCCGGCGTTGCCCGTTACGGTCCCGCGGCCGCGAGCGCGCGCGCGGCGCTGGTGTCGTTCCGCCTCGACGGCTACCTGCCGCAGGAGGCGGCCGCCATCCTCGACACCACCTTCGACATCGCGGTGCGCGCCGGCTTGCACTGCGCGCCCGGCTCGCATCGCGCCTTGGGGACCGCTCCCGACGGCACCATCCGCGCCAGCGTCGGTCCGTTCAGCACCGCCGCCGACATCCAGGCCCTGTTGTCGGCGCTCAAACAGATGGCGGCAGAGCGACCGGCGTAACCCGGCGGCTCGGGCGCGGCGCGGGGCTACAGCGAGGTCGCCAGCCGCGTCGCGATCTCGGCACCGGTCAACAGCTCCCGTCCTTCGGCGAGGGCGCCGACGATCCCGTCCAGATCGTCGAGGCGCTTGTCGAGCGGGATCTTGAGCTCCGGTTGCCGCCGCGCCAGCGGCTCGGGGAGGTCGTCGGCGTGGGCGTCGACCAGATCCATCGCGTGGATGTCGAGCACCACCAGGTCCTGAGTCCGCAGCGCGGCGACGAGCTGCAGGCGCAGCCACGCAGGTGCGAGCAGCAGGCTGGTGCCGATGACCGGCAGCCGCAACGGCGTCGCCACCGGCAGCGGCAGCTCGACGAAGGGCCGGCGACCGCGCTGCTGCGGCTCGGTCCCGGGGCGGTAGGGCACGGTCGGGCCGAACGCCAACGACGGCGGGCCCATGATCGCCGCCGAGCGCCGCCCGGTGACCCGATAGGCGCCGAGCACCGCGCTCTTCGCCGCCATGTAGGCGTAGCTCGGCAGCAGCGACGAGTCGTAGGCGAAGCCGAGCTTCTCGACCGCGTCCAACAGCGACCGCGACAACAGGTAGCCGGGGGCCCGAAAGCCGGTGGGGCGCACGTCGAGCGCCGCCGCGAAGCGCTCCTGCGCCAGGCGCAGGTTCGCGGTGATCGCGTCCGGGTCGTGGCGCGACAGGGCGTAGTCGTGGTCGTGGGAGTGATTGCCGACCTCGAAGCCTCGCGCCACGAGGGCGGCGAGGGTCGGCACCGCCGCGCCGTGCAGGTCGCGGGCGACGACGAACAAGGTGCCCGGGGCGCCCGCGGTGCGGCAGAGCTCTTCGAAGCGCGCCAACGGCCGGCCGTACATCAACAGCGGCTCGGGGCCGGCGTCGACGCCGTGGATCGCCGCGTACTCCGCGGGGCCGTCGAGGTCGAGGGTGAGCGCCAGGGCCCGCACTCAGGCGCCCTTGATGCGGATGACGTACACCAGGCGCGCCAGGTCGACGAGCACGTGCGGCACCCGCCGCATGAGGCCCACCGACGGCGGTCGGATCTCGTGCAGCCGCAGCGGGATCTCGCGGACGTCCAAGCCCATCCGCGCCGCGCGAATCACCAGCTCCGAGGCGAACAGGTTGTGCTCGACCTGACACGCGGCCACCACCGGCAAGAGCCGGGCGCGCTTGAAGGCCTTGAGGCCGTGGGTGTCGGTGCCCGTGAACCCCAACGACAGGCGCAAGAGCGTGTTGATCACCGCGGTGCCGCGCCGCCGCAGCCAGGGGCGGTCGTCCATGCTCTCGTGGTGGCGCTTCGAGCCGACGACCAGATCGGCGCCGGCGGCGAGCACCTCGAGGGCGCGCTCGTAGAAGTCGATGTCGCCGAGATCGATCTCGTCGCACACCACGACGTCGCCGGCAGCGCTGTCGATGCCGGCGCGCAGTGCCTTGCCGTAGTTGGGGCGGCCGGTGTGCAACACCTTCAGGCGCGGCAGCTCGGCGGCGAGCGCGGCGCTGATGTTCGCGGTGGCGTCGGTGCTGCCGTTCTCGGCGAGGATCAGCTCGAAGTCGTGGTGGCGCGCCTCGAGCTTCTGGAGGAGGGTGCGCACCGCGCTGTCGAGGATCGCCTCCTCATTGAAGACGGGGATGACGATCGACAGCTTGGGCATGCGGGGCGCCCCGTGCGCGGGCGGCGTCGCGGCGGCTGGAGCCTAGGCTTCGGGCGTCGAGCTCTCGAACTCCTGGACCTCTTTCTCCCAGGTCTCGCTCTCGGTGGCGGGCGCGGCCGCGGCGCGCCGCGTGCCCTTGCCGGTGCGGCTGACGACGCGCTTCTTCTCGCGTTGGCGCTTCACCTGGTTGACGACGCGGTCGTGGGCGAGGTCGACGGCCTTGTACATGTCCTCGGCCTTCTCGACGATGTTGATCGCCTTGCCGTGCGGCATGAACACCGTGACCCGGCATTCTTTGTTCAGGCCGTCGTTGGAGCGCCCGAGCTCGGAGAGCTCGATCTCGATCTTGACGTCGGGACGGTCAAAGATGCGCGCGATCGCGTGGCCGAGCTTCTCCTCCGCGTGCTCCGTCAGGGCCGGAGTGAGAGTCATGTGCCGCGCCTTCACGATCACTTTCATGGCGTTCTCCTTGAGGTTGAGATTGGAAGCCACCGCCCTGTTCGCGCTGGTTGCCACATCGTATCCAGGGGCGCTCCCGCCGCTTCACGTTGCCTAGTGTACATCATCGCCCCCCGGGGCGCATCCCCCTAGTTCAGATCGCGGTCGCCGGCGGGCGCGCCGTTCGAGCGCCCCAGGACCTCGACCAGCACGTCGATGAGCTTTGCGAGGCGCGCTCTCAAGTCCAGGGTCTGGAGGAGCTCCTGTTGGGTCTCGACGTCCTGGACCACGGTGGCGGCCAAGAACTCCGAGAGCTGCACCGGGTCTTCCGTGGAGCGCAGCACCTCGACCAGCTGTTGGTCGGTCTCGCCGAGCGAGGTGACGAGGTTCATCACGCAGCGCTCGAGGCGCAACAGCTCGTCCTTGGCGGCGTCGGTCTCGTCGGCGGACGGCTTCGGGATGATCTCGACCCGAAAGCGGCGATAGCCGCGCTCGGGCGGCAGCTCCTCGACCAGGCGCACGCGGTCCAGGCCCTGGACCAAGATGTTGTAGTCGCCGCCTTCGAGCTTCTCGGCGTGGATGATCTGGCCGGCGCCCGCGACCTCGTACAGCGGCGTCTGCTCGGTCTGTGCGGTGTCGGCGCGGATCATCGCCACCCCGAGCACCCGATCCTCGGCGAGCGCGTCCTCGACCATCTGGCAGTAGCAGGGCTCGTCGACGTGCAGCGGGATCACGATGCCGGGGAACAGCACCGCGGTCGGTAATGGGAACACCGGCAGACAGCAAGTCTCCGCCGGGTCGGGGGTCTCGTTCTCCACGCCTGGTGCCTAGCAAGCCGGAGGTGGAGCACGCAAGGGTGGCCGTTTTCTTGTGTGGGTCGATGTGCGTGTTACCCTCTTGACCATGAGCACGCCTTTTGACTTGCAGGCCGCGATCGCTCGCATCGAGGCACGGTTGGACGGCGTCGACCGCAAGGTCGACGGGCTGTCGGTCTCGTGGAAGAAGGCGATCGAGTGGATCGCGAAGATGGGCGAGCACGTCGAGTCGTTGGACGCGTTTCGCGAAGAGGTGCGGGCGAGCCTCGAGCCGCTGTTCGCCAAGCTCGACAACGTCGACGACGTGATGCACATCATGCGGCACGCGACCGCCGACGTCGCGCGCCGGATCGAAGAGCTCGAGGTGCAGCGGCGCCTGGCCGGCTGAGCGCGGCTACTTGCGCTTGACCGCCTCGCCGAGCTTGTCGGCGGCCCGCAGCGTGAACACCTGATCGCCGGAGCGCAGCTCCTGCATGTCCTCGAAGGCCTGGGTCTGCTTGAACAGCTCCTCGGGTACGACGCTCAAGAGGATGCTGTAGACCTCCTGGTCGGCGGCGTTGACGAACCATGGTTGCTGCGCCGGCGCCCAGCGCGGCGCGAACTCCTCGCGCAACACCCGCATCACGTCGAGCGCCTTGCCGCACAGCTCCTCGGCCTCCTCGCGGGTCACCTCGCCGCTGTCGACGGTCTCGGTGGTCTCTGAGACCTCGTCGCTGTCGCTGACCTTCTTCTTCTTCGTGCGCCGCTTGATGAGCCGCGCCATCCCCATCAAGGTCCGGGTGGCGTTGGCGATCGCCGCGACGTCGAGGTTCGAGCGGCGCGCCGAGTCGACGCGGCGCTCGGTCGCGCTCTTGTCGGCCTCGGTGACCGCCTCCTGGACCTGGCGGTTCATCATGTCGCCGCGCACGCTGCCGCGGATCAGGGCTTCGTTGGTATAGCCCTCCTCGTGCAGCTTCTTCGCCGCCGGGTGGAGGGTCTCGAGGAGCTTCTGGAAATCGGCCGACTCCAGGATCTCGCCGGGCGGGTTCATCGCCGCGGCCAGCTGCCGCATCTGCGAGCGGGCGGTCTCCACCATTTGATCGTGGACATAGGTGTTGTTCGGATCGAGGCGGTACGCTTGCCTCTCGGCGTCGCGCAGCACGGAGCGGGCGAGCGACTCCAGCTGCCTGGCGATCGACGGCGTGAAGCTCGTGGCCGCCGCCTTGGCCAGCCGCTGGGTGATCTCGGCGAACGCCGTCATCCCGGTCTTGGCCTTGCCCGACTCGCCATCGGTCTTGGCGCTCCGGTCGAGGGATTGTTGCGCCCGGATGCTGCCGGCGAGGTCGTCTTTGACGCGTTCGGGGGACATGCCGCCATCCTACCGCCCGCGCCGCGGGCCAACAACCGCTCCGACCGCGCCGCGAGCGCGCGCCGGCCTCGGGTCGAGACCGGTGACTGGCCACACCCAGTCTCGATGCCTATGTTACCGGTACACCGCCGGCCTCGTAGCCGGCGTTGGAGGGGATGCAGGGATGCAGGCGTTTTGGCCGCGGACGACGGGACGCTGGGCGCGCCGCAGCGGGCTCGGGGTGCGCTTCGGCAGAGCCGAGCCCCTGCGTCTCTTGGGCGCGGTGATGACGACCATCTTCGTGGTCGAGGCCGGCATCATGCTCCTGTTCAGCCGGCTGCCGGAGGTGTCGCCGTTTGCCGCCGCGCTGATGGACGCGTCGCTGTTGACCGTCATGGTGTTTCCAATCGTGTTCCTCACGGTCGTCCGGCCGATGGGCGAAGAGCTTCGCCGCCGGCGTGCCGCGGAGGAAGGGTTGCGCCAGGCGGTGACCGACCTGCAAGCGGCGGCGCGGGAGATCAAGACCCTCCGGGGCATGCTGCCGATCTGCGCCCGCTGCAAGAAGATCCGCAACGGCGGCGGCCGTTGGGAGACCATCGAGGGGTACATCGAGCGCCACAGCGAGGCCTCGTTCACTCACGGCATGTGCCCGACCTGCGTCGCCGAGATGTATCCGTTCGTTGCCGACCGGGGCCGAGGCCCGAGCAAGTAGGGCGTCGGCGGTAGCTCGCGGGCGGCCTCGACACCGTGATCAATCTACGGCACACTTTTTCGTCGGTTCGAGCCCGCGGCGGGATGAGAGGTCACAGAGCATGCGAGCGCGGTGCTGCCGCCGCCTGATGGTGCTCGCGGCCGTCGTCGTGGCCGCCCGACCGGTCGGCGCCGCTCCCGACCACGCGCTGGCGAGCTTCGAGGCCCGGGGCTTGTCGGACCGTGAGGCCGCGACACTTCGAGCGCGGGTGCGGACGGCGTTTGCCGAGCAGGACGTCGAGCTCGAGTTTCGCCGCGAGCCGATCGAGTGCCCGGCGTCCGAGCCCGCGTCTCGAGGCCGGAGCGTCGAGTGGCTGCTGGCGCTGACCTTCTTGCGCGCCGGCCCGCTGACCAAAGGGGCCCTGCAGCTCAAGGACGCGGCGTCGTGCGAGCCGCGGCTGAATCGGCAGTGGTCGGTTTCGGACGAGGCCGCGAACCGCAAGGAGCTCGAGCGCACGCTGGCCGCGGTCGCGACCCGGCTCGCGGCCGATCCACCGGCGCCGGCGCCGTTCTTGCCCCTCGTCGCGATCGAGGGCGCGCCGCATGCCAGTCCGGTCTTCCGCAACCTGCCGTGGATCGTCGGCGGGACCGGCGTTGCCTTGCTCGGGGTCGGCGCGGGGTTCTACGTCGCGGCGTTGAGGAGATGGTCGTGCGCCAAAGACGCGGCCTGTGTCGGCCGGCAACGGGCGATCGGCGGCACGCAAACGAACGAGCGCGTCGCCTGGGTGGTGGGCGGCGTCGGGCTCGCCGCGGCGATGGCGGGCGTCGCCCTCTGGGCCTTGGCGGACGAGCCCGCGGGGCCGACGGTCGGCGTCGGCCTCGCCGCCGACCGCGCCGGCGGGTCGGTGACGACCGTGGTCTGGTGGTCGACGCCGTGATCGGGGCGCATCGCTACCGGTGGCGCGGGCGCGTCGCCTCGGTGGCGGCGGCGATCGCCGGCGGCTGCCTGGTGGTCCCGCACGTCGACGATCCGAGCCAGACCTTCCTGTGCCGGACGAACGACGACTGCGTCAAAGGGTACGGCTGCGTCGACGGCCGGTGCCGGCAGCAGGGCGCCGCGCTCGGAGACGATCGCGGCTCGGGCAGCGACCCGGACGCGGCGGACACCGACGCTTGCGGCGACGCGCGGTGCACGCCTTGCAGCATCGCCGCCCCCTGCGAGGACGGCGGCGTTTGTCTGGCGAACGCCGAGTGTGCTCACACCTGCGTCGGCGGGGTGTGCGCGCCGAGCGGGGCCGCGGGCGCGAGGTGTGACGCCGACGACGGCGACGACTGCCAGTCCGGGCGCTGCCTGGGGACGATGTGCGCCGCGCCGATGGACCCCTGCGCCGACGGCGACAACGGCGGCTGCGACGCCAACGCCTGGTGCTCGAGCACCGGCGGCCAGGTGACCTGCACCTGCTGGGGCGGCTACGCGGGCGACGGCATCACCTGCAGCGACGCCGACGAGTGTGCGCTCGGCACCGACGACTGCGACGTCAACGCCGACTGTGCCAACACCGTCGGTTCGTTCGGCTGCCGGTGCAAGGCCGGTTTCAGCGGCGACGGTTTGACGTGCGCCGACATCGACGAGTGCGCCGTCGGCAGGGTCAGCCCCTGCGCGTTGCACGCCACCTGCAGCAACACGCCTCTCGGCTCGTTCACCTGCACCTGCGACGCCGGCTACAGCGGCGACGGCACGGTCAGCTGCTGTGACAACCGCATGGGCACGTGGGACAGGACGGAGCCGCCCGCCGGCGTCAATGTTCGGACCACGGTGAGCTCCGACTACCAATACCGCTACTGGTGGTGCACGCTCGGCGGCGACCCCAGTTGCACCAACGGCTACGGCACCTTCGGTGCCTACTATTGGCTGTACCTCCAGAAGAGCGCGGCGGATGTGCTCCCGTACTGCAACGCGGCGCCGTCTTGCACCGACCAGTCCGGGATCGCGACCCAGACCTGCCCGGCGCCGTGCTACGACCCCACGGCCCAATGGACCGTCAGCTGCGACTCGGTGCGCGCCTGCCGGTTCGACTGCGCGGGGAGCTGCCTCGCCTACAGTTGGGGGGCGGACGCCACCTGCGCCGGCCACCCGTAGGCGTTTGCGGCCACGGCGCGGCCGTCGTGGTTGACCGGGCCGCGGTCGTTGGACTAACACCAAGGCGCTGTGTAGCGCTTCGCGGCCCGCCAGCGGCGGGGCTCGAGGGCGGTGGGTGCATGCCCAAGAACGCCGTGGTCATCGTCAGCGCCGACGCCGACCACACCCGGTACCTGGTGGAGACGCTCGCCGGCTGTGAGGTCCAGTTGTTTCAAGATCCGGCGCAGGCCCTGGCCGCGGCGGTCGCGGCCAAGCCGCCGGTCGTCATCGTCGACGACGACAAGTTTCCGAGCGGTGAGCCGCTGGCGTTCGTGGCCGAGCTCCGCGCCGCCGGCGTCAAGGCGTCGATCCTCCTGGTCTTGCCCCACGGGCAGGTCGAACGGCCGCGCCAGGCGGAGCTGCAGTTCGACATCCTCGACAAACCGGTGAAGGCCGACGGCCTCACCGATTGGATGACTCTGGCGGTGATGCAGGCGCGGATGCGGCGCTAGGTCGGGGGTAGATCACAGCCGACTTGTCCCGCAGTCTCAACCTGACACGCCACCCGTGTGTCAGCCTGCGACGCCCGCCGGCGCCGCGCCCGCCAAATAGGCTCGCTCTGACCCACAATGGCCTGATATCTGGATGATTCTCTCGTCGGGGGGACTCGCGCATGAACCATGCATATGAACGCCGTCATGACGACGGCTTCCACGGAGTGCCGCATGAGTGAGCGTCGCTGGCAGCCGCCGCCGATGGAGTTGAACGTCGACCAGAGCTCTTCTAAGGTGACGGTCGACGAGAAGGTCGTGCGCAAGATGCTGGCGGTGAACCCGTCGATGCGCAAAGGGCGCACCACCTTTCAAGTGAAGAAGGCGCTGGAGCGCGGCGAGAGCGTCGCGGCCACGGACAAGTCCGAGGTGGTCGCGACCGGAGCCAGCGCCCACAAGCCGACCGCCAAGCCGGGCGCCGAGCTGCAAGACGCCATCGACTTCTTCCTGAACGGCAAGGCCAAGCGCCTCGCGGAGGCCGAGGCCGAGCTGGCGGCGAAGCGCCAAGCCCTCGACGCCGAAGCGGTCCGGATGCGGCAGGAGCTGCAAGAGCAGGTGCGGTCGTTCATCTCGCTACTCGACCTGCAGACGGTGGCGGCGACCGGCAAGGCGGCGCTCGGCAAGCACGTTGACTTCCTCAAAGCGATAGATCTGACGCCCGCGGCCCTGGTCGACGCCGCCCGCAAGGACCGCCGCTAGGAGAGCCCGATGAGCAACCTGCGTCTGCCCAACACCGCTTCGCCTGCGTCCGCGTCGCCGATCGCCGGCGCCAACCAGGGGGTGCTCGGGCTCGGCGTCGATGTCGGTGTGGTGCAGAGCCCGGGCACGTTGTCCGGCCCCGAGGCCGCGACGCCGCTGCCGGATCGACAGCCGGCCGACCGCTACGCGAGCGAGTCGACGCCCAAAGCCGGCGCCAAAGAGACCGAGACCCGCGAGCCGGTGCGGAACCCCTTAGAGGGGCTCAGCCGCGAGGCGCGGGCCCTCGAAGAGCGGCGCGTGGCGGCGAGTGAGGTCGGCCTCGACAAGGAGCTCGATCCGGAGCTGGCGCTGCTGCAACGCATGGCGCACCTCGAAGGGAGGCTCGGTCCGGCGTCAGGCGAGGCGTTTCGCAAGACCCGGTTGGGCCTGATGCTCCTCACCGCCGACGGCCAAGGCCCGCGCGCGGCGCGGGTCCCGATCCCCGCGCCGCAGGTGGAGTCGCTCGCCAAGAAGATCCTCGCGCGTGGCGCCGCCTTCGGCCTCGAGGACCACAGAGCGTTTCTGGCCCAGAACGCGCGCTACCACGGCGCCATCGCCGGGAACATCCAGGCCTACGTCCAACGGGTGTTGCGCGAGTGCTACCTGCTGCAGAACGACATCCTCGCCGACTACGCCGCCAAGGTGCGCCACTACAACGACATGAAGAAGAAGATCCGCGAGGTGCTCACCAAGGCGCGCGAGACCCGGTCGGGCTGGGCGAGCGGCGACAAGGACCCATCCACCTTCCTCGCCGACAAGCCCTTCACCTGGCTCGAGGTCGGCGACGACGGCGAGCTGTTCACGCCCAAGATGACCCAGGAAGACGTCGAGCGCTGGCAGGCGCAAGCGCGCGCCGCCGCCCAAATCGGCCACGCGGGCGGCACCGCGGCCGGGCTGGAGGCGGTCTACGGCCCCTCGGTGCTCTCGGCCGACGACCTCGAGACGCTCACGCGCCTCGGCGAGAATCGCGACTTCAAGGTGACCGAGTTTTGGAAAGGCAACCGCACCGACAACTACATCGCCGAGCACATCGACGAGCTGTTGCCGCTCATCCCGAAGATGAACAAGGCCGACCTCGACAAGTACCTGGTCCCCATCATTGGCCACCTGTCGAAGGGCAACGCCGAGGAGAGCGAGCTGCTGCAGATCTTCGGCGCCCTCACTCCGGTGCAGTTCTTGGCGATGACGAGTGGTGTTCAAGGGTTTACGGACGCCGGCGAGCCTGGTGGCATGGACGTCGCGAAGGGGGCCGGCGCCGGTGCCGCAGCGGGTGCGGCGTTGGGAATCGGCGTGCTCTCGGCTCCGCTCGCCGTGGTAGGCGCAGCGATCGGAGCGCTTTACGTCGAGCTCGGTTCGAAGGGCGGTCTCAACGACGAGGAGATGGACGAATTCAACCAGATCGCGCATCGGGCGGGTCGCGCGGTCGCCGAGGCGGCGGGGCTCGAATTCTCCGGCGATCTGACCGCCGACAAGGCCAAAGAGCTGTTGGTCGCGCTTCGCGCCAAGACCACCGGGCAGGGCGAAGGCGCCAACGGCAGCGTGCCGGTGGTGGGCTCGGAGAAAGAGATCCGCACCATGCAGGGCATGGAGGACTACATCAAGACGATGGAGGACAAGCTCAACTCCATCGGCGAGGACGCCCAGCTCGCGAACGTCGACTTGCAGAACGCGTTGCAGCAGCAGCAACAGACCCTGCAGATGCTCAGCAACATCTCCAAGGTCCTTCACGACACCGCGCTCGCCATCGTGCGGCGCATCGCCGGTTGAGGAGGCAGTCATGACGCGCATCAACGAGTCCCGCCCCGACGTCGCCCGAGAGATCGTGCGCCACGAAGCCGGCAAGCGCCCGCTCGACCTGAAGAAATCGGCGCCGGACAAGGCTGGGTCGGTCCGCGGCGAGCAGCCGGGCGACCAGGTGGATAGAAGTGGGGCGCCGCGCGGCACGACGGCGGCGGTGGCGGATGTCGCCGGTGCGACCCCGGCGGCCGCTCAGTTCGGGGCGCTCGTCGCGGGGCGGATGCCGGCGGACGTGGCGCCGCGGGTGTTGGGCGACGGGGTGGGCGTGGACCGGGACCTGGCGCCGGACGCCAAGGTGCTCGGGCGGCTGAACGAGCTCGAGAGCGCGGCGGCGAAGCTCGGCGACGCGAAGTCGGGGCTCAAGGAGGCGCTGTTGGCGGCGGCGGCGAAGATCCGGGGCGGGCTGATGTTGACCCTCGCGGACGGGGTGGGCGCGCACGTCGGCGACAAGACCCAGGTGCCGCGGCCGCTGGTGGCGTCGGCCGCCGAGGGCATGATGGCGGCGAAGGACGAGGCGAAGATGCTGCAGGCGATGCAGGGCGCGCTCTACGCCCAGAAGGCGCACTTCCCGCTCGGGATGGACATCAACGCGTTCGTGCAGGCGGTGTTGCGGGAGAGCTACTTGCTGCAAAACGAGATCCTCAAGGACTACGCCGACAAGGTGAAGTTCTACAACGACATGAAGAGGAAGATCCGCGACAAGCTCAAGGTCGCGCGCGACCTGCAGATCGCGCTCAAAGACGGCGGCGACGTGCCCGCTTATCTCTGGTGGGTCGACCCGAAGAGCGGCGACGAGAGCAACTATCGTGACCAGTCCGGCGTGGAGGGGTTGGAGGCGGCGGAAAGTGCGCAAGGGACCGGTGGCGCGGAGAACGACAAGACCACCGGCCCAGGTGACGACACGCCGACGGTGGAGGTGAGCGCGACGTTCTTTGAGGCCGGCTCGACGTTTCCGCCGCCCGCCACTGCCGACGGGGTCTTGGCGCTGCAACGGCTGTGTGGGTTTCTGCGCGACCAAGGTGGTTCCGGCGTCGGCGCTGCGGATTTGTGGAAGATGATGTCGGCCATCTGGCAGGGGAACGACAAGGGAGTGGCCCCTTACGCCGACAACGCCGGCGCGGCACGAGCCCGGTCGTTCTTCTTCGACATTCCGGGTTGGTCGTCGACGTGGAATGGCGGCAACGACATGATGGTCGCGTTTGCCGACTGCCTGGCGAAGAACGTGTCGCAGCTCTCCGATGCCGACGCTGCGGTCTTGGTTCAGACGATGGCGGAGGCCAACCTGGACGGCAAGCGGGGCGGCGACGCGGGCAAGGAGGGCGGCTCGAGGATCTTCCTGGCGTTCTTGGCCGAGCACATGACCGACGGCCAGCTCGAAAGCCTCAAGGCGGGCTCGAGTCCGCAGGTCTGGAACACCTTCCAGGAGGCCGCGCGCGTCGACGCGTCGGCCAACGCGAAGAGTCCCATGGACCTCACCGGGCGGATCCGCAAGTGGGCCGATGCCTACGACAGCCTGCCGGATGTGCTCAAGACCGATCCCCTCTCCGAGGTGGGCCGTCTATACGCCGAGGTGCTGGTCCACGGTGCCCCGGGTGCCGCCGCCGACATGCTGGCCGCCAAGCTTCGGAGCATGCCGACGAAGGACGTGCAGGCATTCGCGAGCGCGATGGTCGCTGCCTCCGGAGGGCTGGACCTCGGCAAGACGATATTCGGCGAGGGCAACCTCGAGGTCACGCCGCCTTCGGCGCCATCGGCCGGCGACCCTCCACCGACGAGCACGCCTTCTTCCGGCGGCAGCGGGGCAGGAGCGGGCGACGTGTCGGGGCAGCCTGCCGACAGAGGCGCCTATGTGGAGGCGTACGTGAAGGGGTTGGAGGAGACGTTGCAGGGGGCGGGGGAGGACGCGCAGCTCGCCAACGTCGACTTGCAGAACGCGCTGCAGCAGCAGCAGCAGATGCTGCAGATGTTGTCGAACGTCTCGAAGATGCTGCACGACACCGCGATGTCGATCATTCGCAAGATCGGAGGCTAGCCATGAGCGAGATCAAAGACAGCCAGTTGGAGGCGTATCGGGCCGGCAAGGCCGAGCTCAAAGACCTCCTCGAGATCGGCCCCGAGTACCTCGCGGCGCTCAAGGGTCGGGCGCAGTTCTTCGTTTCCGGCGGCCACACCGAGCGGGCGCTTCTGATGTTGGAGATGCTCGAGGAGCTGGACCGCACGGATCCGACGCCGAGCCTGATCGCGGCGTCGCTCTTCGTCGCCGACGGGCGCTCCGACCGCGCCGAGGAGAAGATCGAGGCGGTGCTGGCGCGGCTCCCGAACCACTCTGACGCCGAGGTGGCCAAGGCGGAGCTGAAGATCGCGATCGGCGAGCTGGTCCCGGCGGCGGCGCTGTTGCGGTCTGTGATCGCCCGCGATCCGAAGGGCGCGACCGAGGCCGGGCGGCGGGCGCTGGCGGTGGCGGCCGCGGCGCAGGCCCGCTTCGAGCGGGGCTGACCATAACTCCGCTCTAGACGCTCCGCGTTAGGAGTGTGAAGCGCATCCGATCCGCGCTGTGCCTGGTTTGGATGCGCTTGCCTTAGCGGGCCGCATGTCGCCCAGTGGGCGAGTTCTTGCTTGCTTTGGCGTCTGGTTA
>JACRCV010000111.1 GCA_016218825.1 Deltaproteobacteria bacterium | reverse complement strand
GCGACGGTCGCCCAGTTTCAACCCATCGGTAACCTGCTTCGTCCACGATGTACCCGGTTTTCGCATCTGCGCTCCCGCCAGCCACATCGCGGCCGGCCAACGGA
Organism: Deltaproteobacteria bacterium; assembly: GCA_016218825.1. Classification (GTDB taxonomy): domain Bacteria; phylum Myxococcota; class XYA12-FULL-58-9; order XYA12-FULL-58-9; family XYA12-FULL-58-9; genus JACRCV01. Next base: position 22,330 of record JACRCV010000111.1, on the reverse strand, counting down.
GACAGATCACAAACGGACGATGTGTAGAAGAGTCAGCACCCCGAGTGGGGGCGAGGGGCGCGGACCGGCGCGGCGGCACTTCCTTCCGAGGGCTAGGAGCCGCGTTTGTGCTCGAAAAGCCTGGCCTCGGCTTCGGCGGTAGCTACGACGAGCGCCTGGACGCGCTCCCGGAGCGGGTCGCCGTCGTAGAGCTCGGCGAGCAGCGCCTCGGCCGAGATCCGACTGGTAGCCACCGCGTCGTGGAAGAAGGGCACCAGGTCCAGCCAGTAGCCGCCGGCGCCGTTCGCCACCAGCGCCACCCAGCCGGCGCTCTTCCCGGTGCCCGCCGGTCGCAGGATCCACTCGAGCAATGCCTCCAGCCGATGCCGATCCCGGTCCGACTCCACGAGCGCGCCGAGCACCAGGTCGCGCGGCGGTGCTTCATCAGGCGCCGGATAGCGGGCCACCTGCACGACGTCGAGGAGCTTGGCGATCGGCAAGGCCGCGAACGCCAGCTTCGCGTTCCAGCGCACCTGAGCCCGCACCCTCGACGCCGCCGGCGGCAGATCGGCGACGCGCACCTCGCCGAGCGCCCCGAGCTGGTCCAAGCGAAGCTCGATCGTCGGTCGGCCGCGGCCGTGCGGCACCTCCAGGTCCAACGCGCCGAGCTGCAACCGGGTGAGGGTCGGCTCCGGCGCCAGGACCGCGCGCCTACCGCCCTGGACGCCGAAGCGCCGCGCCGCCTGGAGGTTGATGTGCGGCAACCACTCGCGCTTCAACAGCGACACCTGGAAGGCGTACGGCCGGGCGTACTGCACCAGCTCGGCGGCGACCGCGAACTGCGGCGCCTTGCCCGAGAGCGCCGAGCTCGGATGGAGCGCGACCCGGATCCCGGCGGCGGTGTCGTACTCGTTCGACAGCTCCTTGCGCCGCATCACCCGGTCGGCGAGGCCGGCCGCCACCGCCTGCACGATCTCCTCCTCCGGGCCGCCGCCCTGGGCTTCGATGCCCTGCTCGCCGGCGATGTCGACGAGCTGCGCGTGCGCCTTGGCGACGAAGGCCAGGATCTCGGGGTCGAAGAAATGCTCCGCGCACCACTCGGCCGGCCGTCGGCTCTGCTTCCAGGCGCGATAGATCCGCACCAACGTCACCACGTCGCCGAGCGGGTGAAAGAAGCGCCGGTGGGCGCGGCGCGCCGCTTCGACCTGGTCCTCGGGCTCGACGAACGGCGCCCGCGACGACAGGAAGGCGCCCGCCAGCAACACCTCGTCGACCACTCGCGGGAAGCGCTCCGCGGCTTCGATGACCATGCGCGCCAACGACGGGCTGAGCGGAAAGGGCACCATCTTGCGGCCGGTCGCGGTCAGACGGCGGTCGGCGTCGATCGCCCCCATGGCCTCGAGGGCGGTGAGCGCCGCCTGCACTTTGGTCGCCGGCGGCGGCGTCGGAAACGTAAACGACTCGATGCGGCTGACCCCGAGGTCGATGAGGCGCAGCACCACCTCGGCGAGATCGACGCGCCCGATCTCCTCGCTGGTGAACTCGGGGCGACCGGCGAGCGAGCTCTCGGAGTACAGCCGCATCACCACCCCGGGCCCGGTGCGTCCGGCGCGCCCGGCGCGCTGCTGGGCGGAGGCGCGGCTGATCGGCAGCTCGCGCAACGCGGTGATGCCGCTCCTCGGCGAGAAGCTCGGCAGCTTGGCGACGCCGCTGTCGACGACGTAGCGCACGTCGCGGATGGTGATCGAGGTCTCGGCGATGTTGGTCGCCAGGATCACCTTGCGACGCGCGCCGAAGTCGTCGAACACCTTCTCCTGCTCTTCGCGCGTCAGGCGGGCGAAGAGCGGCAAGACCGCGAGGCTCTCGGCCGCCGCCGATTGCTCCAGCGTCGTCTGGATGCGGCGGATCTCGCCCTCGCCGCTCAAGAACACCAGGACGTGGCCCGGGCCTTCGCGGTGGTGGATGTCGAGGATCTCGTCGACGACGATGTCGGCGCGCGACGCGCCGCGGCCGTCTTGCATCGGATGGTAGTGGATTTGGATCGGGTAGGTGCGCGCCGGCACCGAGATCACCGGCACCGCGCCGGCGACCGGCGCGAAGAAGCGCTGGAACTGCGCCGGGTACAGCGTCGCCGAGCTGATGATGACGCGCAGCTCGGGGCGGCGCTCGAGGAGCTGATGCGTCAGGCCGAGGATGACGTCGATGTTGAGGCTGCGCTCGTGGGCCTCGTCGATCATCAAGACGTCGTACGCCGTCAGGTCCGGATCGCCGCGCGCCTCCATCAGCAGGATGCCGTCGGTCATGATCTTGATGACGGTCTCGGGGCAGGTCTGGTCGTCGAAGCGGATCGCGTAGCCCACCGCGGTCCCGACGCCGACGCCCTCTTCGGCGGCGATCCGCCAGGCGACGCTGACCGCCGCGAGCCGGCGCGGCTGGGTCACGCCGATCCGGCAGAGCTGCCGGCCGCGCTTCAGGATGCGGGGGATCTGGGTGGTCTTGCCGCAGCCGGTCGGCCCCTCGATCACCACGACAGGGTGACGCTCGACCGCTTCCAGGATTTGGTCCTCACAGCCATAGATCGGCAGACGCCGGGCTTCGTCGTCTGGGGTCGTCATCGGGCCTCGAGGCTGCCGTATTGCATCCGCGCATCGTAGCAGAATTCGGGCGCGATTGACGCCTGCCGTTGCCGCGGCGGCGTCCGACCACCGATCGGAGGCTGCCCTCCGGGGGCTTCGATGCTGAACGTGCGCTGCGGCGACGCGGTGCGGCAAGGCCCTGGCCGAACCGCGTTGTCAGATCGCGTCCGCTGTGTCACACAGTCCTCCTTACCTTTGGCTCCCCGGCTGCCTGCTGACTTCAGGGGACGACTGTGAGGCCCCTTGAAGATCCTGCTGGTGTCCCCGTGCGAGCCGAAGTACGTCAACTACTCGAAGAGCAAGCGGGTCGTCTGCTCGGCCCTGCGTCTCCTCGCCGCCTACACGCCGCGCGAGCATCAGGTGATCCTCGCTGACCAGGGCTACGGCGAGGAGGTCCATCACGACCACATCGACGTCGTCGGCATCAGCGCGATGACGTCGCAAGCGAACGCCGCCTACGCGCTCGCCGCCTGGTACAAGGAGCGCGGCGCCAAGGTGGTGATGGGCGGCATTCACGCCAGCGTCTTGCCGGACGAAGCGGCGCGGCACGTGGACGCGGTCTGTGTCGGTGAAGGCGACGCGCTCTGGCCCAAGATCCTCGAGGACGCAGCGGCCGGCCGGCTGCGGTCGATCTATCGGCCCTCGGGCCTGTTTCCGGTCGAGGCCATCCCGCCGTTTCGCCGCGACCTCGGTGTCCGGCGCAAGACCACGTTCAACCACGCGATGATCCAGGCCACCCGCGGCTGCCCCTACAGCTGCGAGTTCTGCATCACCTCAGCGCTGTTCGGCAAGAAGTACCGCTGCCGCCCGGTGGAGCAGGTGGTCGAAGAGATCAAGGCCTGCGGCAGCAAGTCGATCTTCTTCCTCGACGACAACATCTTCTGCTCGCCCGCCTACTGCGAGGAGCTGTTCGCCAAGCTCGTGCCGCTCAAGATCCACTGGGTCGGACAGGCGTCGTTGAGCTCGGTCACCAAGAACGCGGCGTTGTTGAAGCTCGCCAAGCGCTCCGGGGCGATGGGGCTGTTCATCGGCCTCGAGTCGGTGAACCAGGCGAGCAAGCAGGCCTCGTCCGCAGCGTCGAAGCTCGGCACCAGCGAGCTCGTCGAAGTCGGCAAGAAGATCCGGCTGATCCTCGACCACGGCCTCCTGGTGCAGAGCTCGATGATCTTCGGGTTGGACGGCGACGACACCACGGTGTTCGAACGGACCGTGGACTTCCTGAACGCCAACCACGTGTCGCTGTCGTCGTTTTGCATCCTGACGCCCTATCCCGGCACGCGGATCTACGATCGGTTCAAGACCGAGGGCCGGCTGCTGCACGAGGACTGGTCGTACTACAGCAACGAGAACGTCGTGATGCGACCGGCGCAGATGTCGCCGGAGCAGCTGAAGAACGGCTCCGACTGGGCCGGGACCACGTTCTACCGCCGCCGGTCGATCCTCAACCGCTTCCGCTCCAACTGGCGGCGCCCGCTCTTCTATCTGGGGATGAGCATGTTCACGCGGCAGGCGAACTACACCAACCACGGCCCGGGCGCGATCGAGCGCATGCCGCGACCCGAGCGCGCCATGTGGCGCAAGGCCTGCGTCGCCTGAGCCGCAGCGATCGCGGCCTCTTTCGTTCAGGCATGTGCCGGTCGTCGTCGCTCCGCTTGCCGTTGGTCCTGGCGCTCGTCGGCTGTCGGCAGCCCAGCGAGGCCACGGCCGTCGGGCCGCAAGCGGCCGCGGACGCCGAGGTCGGGGGCAGGCTGGAAGCGCGTACCGCCGGGGAGGCAACGCTCGATGGTGCGAGGGCCGCCGACCCCGCCGCCGCGACGGTGTCGGCGCCGAGCGCGACGCCGGTGGTGTCGCAGGTGCTCGCGTGGCGGCCGGTGGCCGGTGGCGTCGACTACGGGACGCTCCGGCTGCCGCCGACGCCGGCAGGCGGCGACGGGTTGCTGCACGTGGTGCGGGTTTCGCCCGGGGCGGCCCGGCTGCGCCTGTTCGCGATCTCCGGGGCCGGGGGCGAGGCGAAGACGGCGCGCGCCTGGTGTGACGCCGAGCGCCAGCTCGCGGTCATCAACGCCGGCATGTTCGAAGCCGACGCGCGAACGCACTCGGGGTATCTCCGGATCGGGGCGCACGTGAACAACGACGCCCGTCCGAAGTCCTACAAGGCCGCGTTGCTCTTCGACCCGCGTCGGCCGGGGTTGCCGCCGTTCCAGCTCGTCGACGTCAACCCCGCGGTGCCCGACTTGCGGTGGGAGAGCTATGACAGCGTCAGCCAAAACCTGCGCTTGATCCGTGGCGAGGGCAGGGGCGCCTGGAAGGAGAACGGCAGGCGTTGGAGCGAGGCCGCAGTGGCGCAGGATCGCCAGGGCCGGTTGCTGTTGTTGTTCACGCGCACGCCGTTCTCGATGGCCGAGCTCAACCTTCGGCTCCTCCACAGCCCCCTCGACATCGTCCGCGCGATGCACGTCGAGGGCGGGCCGGAGGCGAGCCTCTCGGTTCGGGGTGACGGCATCAGCCTCGATCTCGCCGGGAGCTTCGCGACCGGCTTCACCGACAACGACGACAACGCCGGCCAGTGGCCGCTCCCCAACGTCCTCGGCGTCGGTCCTGCTGGGGGATAGGCGCACGGACCAGGAAGCGCCTGGGCTCCCCTCGCCGCCAACCTATAGTCGAACGACGCCGACCTCGTGCTATTCGAGCGTCGGGTTGCAGACGGACCAGATCGTGGCGCTGCAGGTATGGGCAGCGCCGTTGATGCACGACCGCGCGCAAGAGATGCCGCACCACGGCCCGAGGCCGCAATCGTAATAGGTGCAGGTCTCGGCCGACTTGGTCACCCGCCAGGCATGTGATCCGGTCGTGCAGGAGTTTCCCTCGCAGCCACTGCAGACGCTCGTGTCGCCCCCGCAGGTGGCCGGCACCGTTCGGTACGCCGCGGCTTCGACGTCGTCCGACAGACAACCTCCCGCTCTGACGTAGAACGACGGGGCGGTCGCCGTATAGCCGCCCGCGGTGGCGCGGCCGGAGGCGTTCAAGGTTCCAGCCACGTCCACCGAGGCGGTCCGGGCCGTGAGCGCGCCGCGCACCAACGGCAACCCGGTCACCGTCGTGATCCCCTGAATGACGTTGCCGACGATCGTGGCGCCGGTGGCCGCGACGCCGCTCCGGCCGGCGCCGGCGATGCGCTCCAAGCCGTTGCCCTCGCCGATGCCCTTCTGGCCGATGAGGACGTAGGCTTCCGTGGCGGTGAGGCTCCGCGCTCGCTGCGAGGCGCCGATCTTCTGCAGCTCGAGCCACAGGCCGTCGGCGACCGCCCCGCCCGCCGCGGCAGCCATCGCGCTGATGTCGCCGGTCGACGCCAGAATCACTGCGTAGTCCGGGTACTTGGCGGCGTTCAGATCGGCCCAGGCGAGCACGTCGGCGAGCTTCTGGGCCTCGCCGGCGGCGAACGGCCCTTTGCTCGTCATCCCCGAGCCGGCGCTGTCCACCACCACCTGATGGGTCGCGAGGTCGACGATCACCAGGTAGACACCGGCCGCGGTGTTTTCTCCGGCGCCGATCTGCTCGGCGTCGTTCACCACGATGCTGCTGGCGCCCGTGGCCTCTGTTCCCACGGCGGTGACGAAGCTGATCTTGTCGCCGGTGGGCAAGCTGCCGCGAAGGCGCAGCGCCGGATCGGCGGCGAGCGCGTCGTTGATGCTGTCGACGATGAGCGACCCGGAGGCGTTCAGGCTGCCGGGCTCGCCCTGCAGGATCTGCAGGCTGGCGTCACACACCCCGGCCTGGTTCGCGACCACGAGGCTGTAGCGGCCGGCTGCGAGGCCCGGCGGCATCCGCACCTGCAGCTCGGTGTCCAAGGGCGTCGCGCACGGGGGGAGATCGTAGGGCGGCCCGCTCTCCGGGAGCAGCTGGGCAGTGGCGTTCGCCAGATTGTACCCGGTGATCAGCAAGCGATCGCGCAGGTGCCGCGTCATGTGGCCGTCGGCCGAGTCGACCGAGCCGGTGCCGTTGACGGCCTGGATGATCGGCGGCGCGCCGTCCGTCGCCCCGCGGATCACGCAGTGATCACCGTCGCAGCGCTCGCCGGACGGGCATTCGTTGTCGGCGCGACACAAGGTCGCGCAGGTCCCGTTGACGCAGGCCTGGCCGCCGCTGCACTCGCTGTTGGCGGTGCAGGCGCCGTTGTTCCGGGTGCAGTGGGTCGCGAAGCAGAGCGACAACAGGGCGAGCGCCAGCCGTGACCACATGTCCCCTCCAAGGCTCGAGAAGTAGCGGACCGCCTCCTCGAAGCGTACCGCCCGGTCCGCATCGTTGCCACTCGGAGGCACGGGCTCCTCGGCGCAAAGCTACGGGCGTGGCGCCGGTTGCGGCATCGGCGGAACCGTGCCCGGGGCCGGCGCCGGTCGATTGGCCGCGCCCGCTGCGCCCTGGCCCGCGGCGGCGCGCCGCAGGCAATCGATCTCGACCAGGTTGGCGCGGTTGTCACCGTTGAAGACCGGGAACGGCTCGCAGGACTTGGCGAGGCGGAGGATGTCGTTGACGAGCTCGGTCCGGCCGACCTGCCGGGCTTCGTCGACCCTCTTCGTGACGTACTGCTTCCAGAAGTCGTTGCCGATGTAGGCGAGGGAGAACAACACCCACAGGGCGACCAGCAGCCGCCACAGCAGCGCGGCGCGGAAGAGGTTCTTGATGTCGAACGGAGCGGTTTCCATGGGTACCTCGGGGATTGAGTCGGAGCGGGATACTGCCAGGTTGCCGGCCGGAGACCAAGGCCGGCCTCACGCCGGAATTCCAGGACGTGGTGGCGCAGGTCTGCGGCGGTGTTTTTGACCCGCAAGTCGACGAGCTGGGCGGTGCCGGCCGGCTACGGCGCAACCAGGCGGCCCACGACCGGACAGGTCACGCTGGTCGCGGTTTCGGAGCAGCTGAACATGATGCTGGCGTAGTAGCTGCACGTCTGGGTCGTCACGCTGAGCTGACCCTTGCAGGTGCTGCTCGCCTGATTGCAGCCGGGGGTGTCGGGGCACGCCCTGATCTCGGTGCCGCCGCCGGCGTGGATCGTGCCGGTGACGTACAGGGCGCCGCTCACGTCCATCGCGTGGGTGGGCGAGCTGCCGACGCCGAGGCCGCTGTTGGTGATGGTCACCGCGCCGACCGTGAAGGGCACTTTGACGTCTTCGCCCTGAAGGGTCTGGTTCGCGACGTCGGCGCTGGTGATCGCGCCGTCGACGACCATGCTCGAGGTCACGTCGCGGCCGTTGCCGAGCCCGACCACACCATCGCCGACGATCGCGGTTGCCAGGGTCGCGACGCCGCTGCGGCCGGCGCCGCCGACGACCTCGAGCCCGCGCGCCTCGCCGATGCCCTTCTGGCCGATGAAGGTGTAGGCCTCGGTGCTCGACAGCCGCCGGACCCTCGGCGAGGCGCCGAGGCGCTGCAGCTGGGCCCAGAGCTGGTCGGCGGTGGTGCCGCCGCTGACGTTCACCATGCCGCTGACGTCGCCGGTGGAGGCGAGGATGACGACGTAGTCGGCGAGCTCGGGCCGCGCGTCGGCCCAGGTGAGGACGTCGCGCAGCGCGCCGCCCTGGTTGGCGAGGAACTGGCCCTTCGAGGTCAGCCCGGCGCCGGCGCTCAGGTTGACGACGCCGTGGGTCGCGAGGTCGATCACCACCAGGTAGAGCCCGGCGTCGGCGTTCTCGCCGGTGCCCACCTGCTCGTCGCCGTTGACCACGACGCTGCTCCCCGAGAGCGCGAGCGCGGCCCGCGCGGCGACGAAGCTCACGAGCTCGTCGGTCGGCAGCGCACCGCGGAGGCGCAGCGCCGGGTCGGTCGCGAGCGCGCTGTTGATGCTGTCGACGATCAGCGAGCCGGAGGCGTTCAGGCTGCCGGGCTCGCCCTGGAGGATCTGCAGGCTCGCGTCACACACCCCGGCCTCGTTCGCGACCACCAGGCTGTACCGGCCGGCCGCGAGCGCCGGCGGCATGCGCACCTGCAGCTCGGTGTCGGTGGGCGACACGCACGGCGCGAGGTCGTAGGGGGGGCCGCTCTCGGGGAGCAGCTCTGCGGTGGCGTCGGCGAGGTTGAACCCGGTGATCAGCAGACGGTCCCGCAAGTGGCGGGGCATGTGGCCGTCTTTCTGGTCCACGGAGCCGCTGCCGTTCACCGTCTGGATGATCGGTGGCGCACCGGAGCCGCCGCTGCGGGTCACGCAGTGGTCGACGTCGCAGCGCTCGGTCGCCGCACACTCGTTGTCGGCCCGGCAGAGCGTGGCGCAGCCACCGTCGATGCAGGCCTGACCCCCACCGCACTCGGTGTTGGTCGTGCAGCCGCCGGTGTCAGTCTTGCATGCCGGTGTCACGAGAAGCGACACGGCGGCCGCGACGGCGAGCCAGGACGTCGTTGCATGGCGCAGCATCAGGACTCCTTGGTCGATGTCGACCGGCATGACCCCAATACCCGATGCTACCACAAACGTCGCGCCGCGGCCGGGCGCCGGCGAGCCAGCCACGTCCAATAGCGGCGCGCGGTCGGCGGCGGCGGTGCGGCGGGCGGCGCCGACGTTACTGCTGCCACCGGTCGGACTCGAGCACGATCATGCGGTTGTTGCAGGTGATGTCGCGCTTGCGGTTGCCGGCGCAGGTGACCGTCCGCTGGCCGTAGGCGCAACTGCCGTACGAGTCCGTGGTGCCGCAGTTGTAGACGTCGACGCAGCTGGCGATCGCCGCGCCGGCCGCGCAGGTGAAAGTCGCCAGCTTGTTGCTGTTGCAGCTGTCGGCCGTGAAGGTCCCCGCCGTGGTCCAGCCGCCGTAGGTGTCCGGGGTGTCGGACACGTCCACGCAAGTCTTGGCCTCTTCGGCGGCGCAGGCGTAGTCGGTGCCGGTCACAGCGTTGCAGGTGTCGGTGCTGCCGCCTGCGGTCCAGGTGCCGTAGACGTCCGCGTTGTCGTCGGCGAACGCCAAGCGGGCGCAATGGGCGCCGTCGGCGGTGCAGAACCGGGCGAGGGTGTCGCCGATGGCGCTGCCGCGGTCGATCTGCAGCCACGCGGTGCTCCGGGTGGCGCCGATGCCCAACACCGCCGGGCCCACCACGGTGGCCCCGAGGGTCGCGACGCCGTTGCGGCCGGCACCGGCGACGATCTCCAGACCCATGCCTTCGCCGACCTCCTTCTGACCGACGAGCACGTACGCTTCGTCCGCCTGCAGGTCGGCAAAGCGCGGTGACGCACCGATCTTCTTCAGCGCCGCGAACAACGCCGGGTCCCGGCTGAGCGCGGTGACGTTGCCCGCCGACGCCAGGATCACGGCGTAGTCCGCGAGTCCGTTGCCGAGATCGTTGGCCCACGCCAGCACGTCGGTCAGGTGCGCGGCGCCGTCGGTGGCGAAGGCGCCGCGTGACCACAGCCCGGCGCCGGCGGATCGGTCCACCACCTGGTGGGTGTCGAGGTCCAGGAGGATCAGGAACAGGCCGGCAGCGTCGTTCTCCCCGGCGCGGATCTGCTCGGCGTCGTTGACGACCACGCTGCGACCGCCGAGCTGGGTCGCCGAGCCGAGGACCGTGAGCAGGGTCACCGGCTTGCCGGTCGGGAGCATGCCGCGCAGTCGCAGGCTCGGATCGGCGGCGAGCGCGTCGTTGATGTTCTCGACCACCAGCGCCGCGGAGGCGTCCAGGGTCCCGGGCTCGCCCTGGAGCAGGGTGAGCCCGGCGCTGCAGCTGCCGGCCTGGTTCTTGACTACCAGGGTGTAACGCCCGGCGGCGGTGTCCGGTGGGAGGCTCGCCTGCAGCTCGGTGTCGGTGGCCGGCGCGCACAACGCCAGCTCGATGCCGGCCCGGCCCTCGGCGGCGAGCTCGACGGTGGCGGCCCCGAGGTTGAAGCCGGCGATCACCAGCCGATCGCGCAGGTGGCGCGGCGCATGGTCTGCCGACTGACCGATCGAGCCGCTGCCGTTCACGGTGACGATGATCGGCGCGTCGTTCGGTTGGTCGCTGAGCACGCAGTGATCGACGTCGCAGCGCTGGCCGGCCGGGCACTCGGCGTCGGCGGTGCACAGCACCGAGCAGGCGCCGCTGATGCACGCTTCGCCCGAGGCGCAGTCGTCGTTGCCGCCGCAAGCGGCGCCGTGGCGGCTGCAGTCGGTACCGGCGCCGACCAGGCAACAACCGATGACGAGCGCGACCGCGAGGCGATGACGCCGCTGCATGGTGACCTCTTTCCTCCGGCGCGGCGTGGACATCAGTGCGCCGACCGTCGTTCAGTATACCGGATCTGCTCGTGGGGATCGAAGCGCCCAGGGTGCGAGCCGCGCTTCTTGCGAGATTCGCGGCCTTTCGCAGCCGACCCCCGGCCTGCCGCCGGGGTTGAGTGCGAGCCTGGCGCCACGTAGAGTGCGGCCACCTGACTCGAGCGGTAGGAGGGTGCGATGCGTCGACGGCTGGCGCTCTGCGGTTTGATTGTGGTGGTCGGGTGTCACGCGGCCGAGGACCAAACCCCGATCAGCGCGGTGCCGCCGCCGGACGTGGCCGCGGCCGTCAGCGCGCCGCCGGTCGCGGTGCTGCCGGCGTGGCGGTTCATCGAGGTCGACGGCGCCGTCAGCATCGACGGCGCGCCCGCCGCCAGGGATCAGGTGATAAAGCCGACCTCGACCATCGACGTCGGGGCGGAGAGCTCGGCGCTCATCACCCTCGGGGCGAAGAGCATCATCGAGGTGCGCGAGAAGACCAAGCTCACGCTCGGCGCCTCGCCGCGCAAGAAGATCTCGGCCCACCTGCGCGCCGGTCAGCTGTGGAACTTCTTCGGCGGCGCGACCGACTACGAGGTCGTCACCGACAACGCGGTGGCCGGGGTGCGGGGCACGGTGTTCTACGTCAACGCCGAGGATCCGAAGGTCACCCTGGTCTGCGCTTGCTCGCGGGGCGTGCACCTCGAGAGCCTCGATCCGAAGAAGCCGAGCTCGCACCTGGTAGAGGCCAAAGAGTGGGAGCACATCGGCACGGCGTTCGTGCGCAAAGGCAAGCAGGTCGGCAAGAAGAAGATGGGCAAGATCGCCGATCCGCCGAATCATCCGAACGCGCGCGGCAAAGAGCTCTTGGCGCGGATGCCGGAGTAGCGCCAGGGCAAGGCCGGGTGCGTTCGGCGGTCGTCCCGGCGCACCTGACGTTGCGCACCCCGGGGCGCGCGTGTACACCAAGGCCGTGGTTACCGAGCCGCTCACAACGACCGTCGTCGTGCCATGTTACAACGAAGGGAAACGCCTGGCACTGGCGCCGTTCGTGGCGTTGACCGAAGAGGCGCCGATCTCGGTGTTGTTCGTCGACGACGGCTCGACCGACGACACTCACGCGATCCTCGAGCGGGTGTGTGACAGCACCCACGGCCGGCTGCAGCTCCTGCCGCTGCCGAAGAACCTCGGCAAGGCGGAGGCGGTGCGCTCCGGCCTGCGGGTGGCGGTCGCGGGCGGCGCCGACGTCGTCGGCTACCTGGACGCCGACGGCGCCACGCCGCCGCGGGCGATGCTCGATCTGTTAGCGGCGCTCGCGGCGCACGGGATCGAGGTGGTCTTGGGCAGCCGCGTCAAGCGTCTGGGCGCCCACATCCAGCGCCATGAGCTCCGGCACTACCTCGGCCGGGTGTTCGCCACCGGCGCGGCGCTGGCCCTCGATCTGCCGGTGTACGACACCCAGTGCGGCGCCAAGCTGTTTCGCGTCACCCCAAGCCTCACCGCCGCCCTCGAGCGGCCCTTTACCTCGAAGTGGGTGTTCGACGTCGAGCTTCTGCAGCGCCTGCACCGCGGTCAGGACGGCGTCGCCGGTGTCAGCGCCGAGCGCTTCGTCGAGGTGCCGCTCAGCGTCTGGACCGACGTCGCCGGGTCGAAGGTGCGGCCCTGGGACGCGGCGCGCGCCGCCTTCGATCTGCTGCGGATCGGCCTCGAGGGGCGACGGCGCTGATCGATGCAGCTCGGGCCCCACAGCCTCGCGAACCCCTGGATCCTGGCGCCGATGGCCGGGGTCTCCGAGGCGCCGTACCGGCGGATCGCCCGCGCGCTCGGGGCCGGGGCGACCCCCACCGAGCTCGTCAGCGCCCGCGGCCTGATCCGCGGCCAGGCGCGCAGCCGTCACTACCTCGAGCACGACGCCGGCGAGCGGCCGTTCTGGGTGCAGATCTTCGGCGGCGAGCCCGAGATCATGGGCGACGCCGCGGCGTGCGCCCGCGACCTCGGCGCCGAGGTCCTCGACCTGAACATGGGCTGTCCGGTGAAGAAGGTGGTGAAGACCGGGGCCGGGGCGACGCTGATGCGCGACCTGTCGCGCGCCGCGAAGATCGTCGAGGCGATGGCGACCAAGAGCGGCCTGCCGGTCACCGCCAAGATCCGCTCCGGCTGGGACGCCGACAGCGTCAACGCCGCCGAGGCCTGTCGGGTGCTCGCCGCTGCCGGCTGCGTCGCGGTCTCGATCCACGCCCGCACCCGCGCCCAGGGCTACTCGGGTCGCGCCGACTGGGGTGTCATCGCCGACGCGGTCGAGGTGTCGCCGATCCCGGTGATCGGCAACGGCGACATCAAGACGGCCGAAGACGCGCGGGCGCGGCTCGCCGAGAGCGGCTGCGCCGCGGTGATGATCGGGCGCGGCGCGATGGGCAATCCTTGGATCTTCGCCCAGCTCGCCGGGCGGCGCGCGGACGGCCCGACGAACCAGGAGCGCCTCGAGATGCTGCGGCGCCACCTGCTCGCCCACGTCGAGTTCACCGGCAGAGAGCTCGTCGCCATCCGCCGCTTTCGGCCCCATCTCATCTGGTACTCCCGGGGCTTGGCCGGCGCCGCCGAGTTTCGCCGCCAGGCGATGCGCCTCGATGGGCTCGCCCAGGTGCTGGCGTTGTGCGACACCTTTTTTGGCGGCGCCGAGGACGCCGCGGCCGATGAAGAGATCGAGATCGAGGCCGACGTGGCGTTCGGCTAGGCTGCTCGGGGTCGCCGTCGGCGGGTCGGCCGCGGGCGGCTGCGTGTCGAGCCAAGATCGCGCGATCGTCAACAAGCGGGTGGCGATGGGACCGGCCGACGCAGTGTTGTCCGGCGGCACGCGCCTCGCCGATGTGAGGTCGGGCCGCTAGCTGCCGGAGCCAAAGAGATCGAGGAAGCGCCGCATCGGCGAGCCCACACCCAGGACGCCCCGCCAGCTCTCCGAGACCGAGGACCACGCGGCCACGTCGCCGAGCGTCGTGGCGGTGAGGGCCGGGAAGTGCGGGTTCGGACGCCACTCCACCTTGGAGTCCAGGATCTTGGTGCTGGTGTACGCGCCGTTCTGATCCGCATCGACGACCACCTCGGTCTTGTCGTTGCGGAAGTTCTCGTACCACACCTTCAGCAGGCCGCCGTTCTTCAGACAGGCGATGGCGGCGTCGGTGCTCGCGACGTCGTTGACCGGCTCGTGCGGCGACCGCGCCGAGCCGTCGTAGGAGGGGGAGCGGGTGTTGCAGATCCGGACCCGGGCGTGGCTGTGCCCGCCCTTGCGGTTGTGCTCGAAGATCTTGTCGAGGAACTGCCTGGCCCGGGCTTCGATCTTGCGGTCGGTCGCGTCCGTCACCGCACCGGGCCGTGAGGCGCCATCAGCAGCGAAGGGATTGCTGCTCTCCTTGCGCGCCACCGTGGAGGTGTCGCGGGCCTCGGTCGCCAGGCGGTACTCTTCGGCCTTTGACACCAGCTCGGCGCCGGCGCAGAGGAAGGTCGCGAGCTGGTCGCGCAGCTCGATCTTGTCGGCCGCCGGCCGCAGCCCTTCGACCATCTTCGCCGCCTCGCTTAGCGCCGCTGCCGTCGTCTTGCCGGCGAAGTCTTTGGCTGACAATGCCGAGCGTTGGAAGTCGCCGACGTCGCCGACGTACGCCGCCACCCATTTCTGAAGCGCTTTCGCGGTGTTCTTGGACGCGAACGCCGCGTCCAGGTCTGCTTGCTGCGGTGCGGCCTTCCCGGCCTCGATGCTACCGGCAACTACCTTTGGTGCGCCGTCCATGATCAGGCCTCCGTTTGGTCGCTCCGAGGTCACCTACGTCATGCTAGGGTCGCCGGTACGGTACCAAACGGCCGGTTCACTGTCTATCTGCGGGAACGGGCCGGCCAGGGCAATCGACTTCTCGCGTTCTTGATTCCCGGCGGGCGCTTCGCGCCCGTCCCTTGGATCACAGCCGCTCAGGCGTCGCGAGCCGGGCGCGCATGCCCCTCCCCCTCGCCAGCTGCGCGAGGCCGGCGACGAGTCCGAGCGCCGCACAGCCGCCCCAGAGGGGCACGCGGCCGGCGTGCTGCAACACCGCGCCGCCGATCGCCGGGGCGGCCACCGCCGCGACCCCGCCGGTCATGCTGTAGAGCCCCTGGTAGCGGCCGCGCATGTGCGCCGGCGCCAGGTCGGCGACGAGCGCGCTCGCGGTGGGAAAGTTTCCGATCTCGCCCAGGGTCCAGATCGCGATGGCGACGCCGTAGAGGGCGGCGGTGTTCACCACGGCGTTCATGCCGAAGCCGACGCCGACGAGCATGCACGACACCGCGAGGACCGTCGACCGGTCACGGCGCGACAGCCACGTCGAGGCGAGCGGCTGCAGTATCACGATGAGGACGCCGTTCACCGCCATCAGCCGCCCGTAGCCGGCGGCGCTGACGCCGTGGTTGGTGATGTCCACCGGCAGCGCCACCTGGTGTTGCCAGAAGATCGCGACCAGCGACAGGCTGATGAGGAGGAAGAGCGCGAACACCCGATCGCCAAGGGGGGCGGTGAGCCCTGACAGCAAGCCCGGCTCGACCGCGGCGTTCGCCGGTTTGGTCTCCGGCACCGCGACCATCACGATCGCCGCGTAGACGAGCGACGTCGCGCCGTCGATGAAGAACAGCAGGCTGTAGCCTTCTTCCACCACCAGGCCGGCGGCGATGACCGCGACCGCGAAGCCGAGGTTGATGGCCCAGTAGATCAGGCCGTAGGCCTGTGGCCGCCGCGCGGGCGGCACCAGGTCGGCGACCGCCGCCTGCACCCCGGGCCGGTAGGTCTCGCCGATCAACGCGAACAGGAAGGTGCACAAGGCGATGGTCGCGGTGCTCTCGGCGAGCCCGAGGCCGATGGCGCAGAGCCCGCCGGCGCAAAGCCCCAAGAGGATCGCGGCGCGCCGGCCCACCCGATCGGCGATCACCCCGCCCAGGGGCCCGGCGCCGATGAGGCCGAGCCCGTACAACGAGACGACGAGCCCGGTGTGAGCGACGCTCAGGCCGCGGCCGCGGGTGAGGTAGAGGCTCAAGAACGGCACCACGAAGCCGCCCAAGCGGTTCACCAGCGTGCCGACCCACAAGATCCAGAAGGTGCGGGGCAGGCCGGCGAAGCGGGCGAGGTGTGGTTGGCCGACGGTCATCGAAAGGGTGGGGACGACCCCGGGGCCGGTCGTCGCCACCGCTCTTTAGAGCAGCGCCGTCGAGAAGGCAACGAAGCTGCGAGCGGCGCGGTCTAGCGGGCGCAGACGTAGCTGCTGCTGGCGAGCGAGCTCGCGCACTCGGCGGTCGAGTTGCAGCCGGTCCACTCGCAGACGCCCGCGGCACAGCGGTAGTTGTCGGTGTCCCAGGCGGCGCTGCCGACGCTGCAGTCCGCCGCCGCGCTGCAGGCCGCCTGGCAGGCGGACGGGCCGTAGCTCGTCGGCGCGCAGCGATACGCTCGCCCCGACGCCCCGAGGGACACCGCGCACTCGGTGTCGCCGCGGCAACCGAGATAGGTGCAGACGCCGGCGGCGCAGCTGTAGTTGTCGGCGCCGAAGGCGCCGCCCGCAGCGGACTCGGCCACGCAGTCGGCGGCCGTGGCACAGGCGTGGACGCAGTAGCGCGGCAGTGACGCACACTGGCTCGCGAGGCAGCGGTAGGTCCCGGGCGCACTTGCCGTCGAGGCGCCGCACTCGGCGTCGCTGGTGCAGCCCAGGTAGGCGCAGGTGCCGTTTACGCAGCGATAGTTGTCGGCGCCGTAGGCGCCGTTCGCGATCAGCTCGACCGTGCAGTCGGTCGCGCTGCTGCAGGTGTGCACGCAGGTTTGCAGCGTGGTCCCGAGGCCACAGAGGTTGGTGTCGGCGTCGGCGTCCAATCGCCGAGCGTCGCCCGGGGCGCGCGGATCGGAGGCGTCGGCGTCGCCGACGTTGACGTCGGTGGTGCGATGCGGCCCCGAGTAGTACGGCTCGGTGGCGGGGTCGGCGCCGCACCCGAGCGCGGTGACCAGGGCGGCGAGCGCGACGCTGCCGGTGCCCCGCCGCTCATGGGTCGATGCGGGGTGTCCGAAACTCGGTCGACAAGCGGTGTGCATGCGGCGCTACTTACCGCAGCCGGCTTCAGTTGCGTGCGACATTTGTCCGCATCGTGGTCGTTTCCGCCGCCGTGGCGTCGTCGCGGCTCGCGGCTCGCGGCTCGCGGCTACGGCTCGGCGAATAGCGTCTCCAACTCGCGGCGCGGGTCGCCGTCGGGCTACTCCTTCTCGACCAGGGCGTCCGGCATGCCGTCGACCATCACCAGGTCGTGCTGCTCGGTGAGGCGGGGCTTGCCGCCGAAGTCGATGAAGTGGCCGGAGCGGTTGGCTTTGGTCTCGAGGTAGAAGCGGTTGTGCGGGTTCGGCGGGATGAGGTGCGGCAGCCGGCCTCGGACGTCGATGCCGTAGCTCTCGAGGGCGCCGACCTTCTTCGGGTTGTTGGTCATCAGCTGCACCGAGCGGATCGTCAGGCTCTGCAGCATGTGCGCGGCGATCGCGTAGTCGCGCTCGTCGTCGCGAAAGCCGAGCGCGAGGTTGGCCTCGACGGTGTCCAGGCCCTGATCTTGGAGGCTGTAGGCCCGGATCTTGTTCAACAGTCCGATGCCCCGGCCCTCCTGGCGCAGGTAGAGCACGACGCCGTATGGCTCGGCGCTGATCTTCTTCAACGCCATGATCAGCTGATCGCGGCAGTCGCAGCGCAGCGAGCCCAGGACGTCGCCGGTCAGGCACTCGGAGTGCAGCCGCGCCGGCACGGCGTCGGCGCCGAGCACGTCGCCCTTGATGATCGCGATGTGCTCCTTGGCGTCGCGGTTGTTCCAGAAGCCGACGATTCGGAAGGCCCCGAAGCGCGTCGGCAGCTCGGCGACCCCGACGACGCGCACGCAGACCTTGGCGCTGCCGAAGCCCTCGCACTCGTGGTCCCGGTCGCGCTCGACGAGGTCCTGCAACGACGTGACGGGGACGGTCATGACGGCCTGCTCTCCAACATCCGGCCCGCGAGGCGATGCCCCGAGAGCCACGCCGCCTCGACTCCGCCGCCGGGCGCGAACAGCTCGCCGGCGACGCCGAGGCGGAAACCAGCGCCGAGCGGAATCAACAGCGGCTGCGACAGCTCGCAGCCGGCGTCGACGCGGGCCCACTTCCAGCGGTGCGTGCGGGTGACGCTCGGCGCCCGGACCCACGGCGCGATCAGCCGGCCGGCCTCGTCGAGCAGCATGCGCTCCCAGGTCTCGGGCGGGGTGTCGAGGTGGGCGCGGGACCAACGCGGCAGCGCCTGCAACACCAGCACCAGGGCGCGCGGTGCCTTGCGCTTCGACGAGTCGTGCGCCACGGTCTGCAGCAGGGCGGAGTCCTCCGGGTAGAGCATCTCGAAGGGCGGCTCCGGGGTGCCGGGGTCGTAGGCGGCCATCACCGTCAAGCTCGGGAGGGCGCCGAGCATCGCCAGCAGCCGGCGGGCGGCGTCGACCTCGTCGCTGTCTTCGACGAGCGGCACGAGCAGGGTCTCGGCTTGCGGTCCGGCCATCGCCAGGATGACGTCCCGGCCGCAGAGCTGTTCGCCGGAGGCGAGGGTGAGGACGATGCCGGCGTCGCCCAACGCGAGCCTTTCGACGGTGGTCTGGCGGCGCACCTCGAGATCGCGCGCCAGCCACTTCGGGAAGGCGCTGACGCCTTCGGCGTAGGCGAGCCTGGCGCTTTGCGGTGCGAAGGCGCGGGGCTGGCAGGGTGTGCCGCGGCCCTCGACGTGCCGCGGCCAGCCGGGGATCGGTGTCGCGTCACCGACCGAGTGAATCGCGGCGACGAGCTCCGGATCGACGCCGTGCAGGAAGCCGACGCCGTAGTCGACCGGTTGCCCGTCGAGGCGCCAGGTGGCGCAGCGGCCGCCGATTCCCCGGCCGCTGGTCAACACCAGCGGCGCGCGCCCGGCTTCCTTGAGGCGGTGCGCGGCGGCGAGCCCTGCCACCCCCGCCCCCACCACGATGACGTCGCGGACCTCATGGGCCGTCATGAGGCGCTCCATCGAATGTTTCGCGCGACGGGTCAAGCGCGGCCGTGCGTCGCGTCGATTCCGGTGCGCGCGGTCGCCCCGTCGCGGGCCGCGCCGAGAGCGGCCGCGAGCTGCCGATTGACATTTTCTCCGAACGGACGATTGCTGGCGCACATGGCAACGATGCGCGCGCTGGCGGTGGCTTCGTACGGCAAGGTGGATGCGCTGCGGGTGATCGACGTGCCGCTGGTGGCGCCGGGCCCCGGTCAGATCCGGGTCCGGGTCCACACCTCGGCGGTGAACCCCGCCGACGGCAAGGTGGTGACCGGCGCCGTGAAGATGCTCCACGGGCGGCAATTCCCGCTGGTGCCGGGCTACGACTTCTCCGGGGTCGTCGAGTCGCTCGGGCCGGGCGCCTTCGGGGTCGGCAAGGGCGACGAGGTCTTCGGCTGCCTGGCCTACGGCGGCAAGACCAAGGTCGGCGCGTTCGCCGAGTACGTAATCACCACGCCGGAGCAGGTCGGCACCAAGCCGGCCGGCGTCGATCACAGCACCGCGGCCGCGGCGGCGACCGTCGGTCTCACGGCGTTACAGGCGTTGCGCGACAAGGGGCGGGTGCAGAAGGGCACGCGCGTCCTGGTGATCGGCGCGTCCGGCGGGGTCGGCACGCTCGCCATCGGGATCGCCAAGCGACTCGGCGCGGTGGTCACCGGGGTCTGCAGCGCCCACGCGGTGAATCTGGTGAAGGACCTCGGCGCCGATCGGGTGATCGATCGCCGCCAGCACGATCCGTTGGCCGGCGACGTGCTCTACGACGTCATCTTCGACGCCGCCGCCGCGCACTCTTACGCCGAGTGCCGGCACGCGCTGTCGCCCAAGGGCGTCTATGTCACGACGCTGCCGTCGTTGGCGCTCGCGGTCGGGCTGGTGATGAGCGTGTTCGCCGCGAAGCGCTGCGCCTTCGTGATGGTGGCGTCGAAGCGCGCCGATCTCGAGGCGCTCGCCGGCTATCTCGCCCACGGCCTCAAGGTGCCGATCGACTCCACGGTGCCGGCGCGGGACGTCGCCAAGGGGATCAAGCGCATGGACAAGGGCGCGATGCGCGGCCGGATCGTCGTCGACGTGTTGACGGGGTTGTAGGGGGAGGTGGCCCATGGGCCCGAGACCCAGCTTGATCGTAGCGCTCTTGGCGATCGAAGTCGGCGGCGCGTGTGCCGGCGCGGTGCGTGGTGCGCCAGGGGCGCCTGCGGCGCCGGGTCCGAGCGCGATCGACGCGGCCTTTACGGCGCGCTTCCGCGAGGCCGAGGATCTGTACCAGAACGGCCAGGTCGCACAGGCCGCGGCGCTGTTCGACGGCATCGCCGACACCGCGGTCGCCCCGGACAGTAAGGCTCAGGCCGAGCTGGTCGGCAAGGCCATGGACCGGGCGGTCGCGTGCTACCAGGAGCTCGCCAACGACCAGCGGTCCAGGCCGGTGCCGGTGGCCGAGGGCGTGCCGATCCCGATTCAGGGCGTGGACGCCGATGTGGTGCGCGCCGCGGAGCGTGCCCGCAAACACCTGGGTGACGACAGCCCGCGCGCCACCGAGCTCGGCTACGTCCTCGGTCGGATCTACTACGTCTACAACCGTCACGATCAGGCGCTGGCGGCGTTCGCGCCGATCGTCGAGCGCCACCCGGAGAGCGAGCTCGCCTGCGGCGCGGCGTCGTTGACGCTCGACATCTACAACGGGCGCCAGGACTACGCTCTCGTCGCCGACACCGCGCAGGCCTTTCTGCGTGACGCGCGGCTCGTGTGCGACGACAAGCAACGGGCGAGCTTCGAGCGGCTGCTGGCGGGCGCGTCGTTCAAGCTCATCGAGGCCGACGCCCAAGAGGGTGCCGAGCCGGGGGCGGTCGCGGCCGCCTACCTGGCGTTCGCCGACAAGTTCGTGGGGAGCGAGCTCGTCTGCCCCGCCATCCACAACGCCTCCGTGAGCTACCGTGCCGCGGAGCGCCCCGCAGACGAGAGCCGCGTGCGCAAGCTCTTGCTGCGACGCTGCAGCGAGTGGATGAAGCGCAAGGGCTCGTGACGCCCGGGCGGCGGTCCGGCCTCCGGCTGGCGACTCCAGACCCCAACTTGGAGCCGATCGGTTTCAGCGCCCGCGCTTTGGCGCGGCGCGTCGTGGAAATTCCCCATAGGAAACGGGGCCGGGGAACCCGTGGCGCGCCGGCGTGAAACTTGCTCGATCTTGCAGTTGGCAGGTGTGTTGAACAGGAGAGCGACATGACGAACATCGCCGACCCGTCTTCCACCGGCTTCTCCGAGTGCGCGCAGGCGGCGCTCGAGGAGCTGATCGAGTCCTACGAAGAGCGGCAACGAGAGCTCGAGGCCGAGGTGCGCCGCCTCCGGGACGCCCTGGGCGTGAACGCCGGCGCCGACGCGTGTTCGGCCGAGACGCCGCCGATGCCGCAGGTGCTGCTGCCGCAGGTGTCAGAGACGGTGCCGCCGGTGCTGCCGCAGGTGCTGCCGCAGGTGCCAGAGACCCTGCCGCAGGTGCCAGAGACCGCGATGGAGGCCACGGTGCCGGTCGCGGTGACGCCCGAACCGTGGGGTGTGCCTGAGGCGGTGATGCTGCTGCAAACCGTCGTGGCCGCGCCGCGAGCGCGCCCGGCGGCGTCGCGACCGGTGGCGGTTCCACCGGGTCTCGATGACTGCGTCGAGGTTGACGATGACGTCGACTACGACGAAGGCCGCGGCGCTGATTTCCTGACCCAGCTGCAGGCGCGTTTCGGCAACCCGTTTCAACGGGCCGAGGTCCAGGCAGGCTACGACAACGAGGACGACGATCTGCCGGACGACTCCGAGATCCCGGACGACCTGGTGCCGTCTCCGGCGCGGCGGATCCTCGTGCTGGCCATCCCCGCGGTCTTGCTGCTCTTGGTCGCCGGTCTCGGGCTCGTGTCCCGCGGCTCCGGTCCGGTGGCCGCCGCGCTCTCGGCTCGCGTCGCCAGCGAGGACGAGGCGGCGCGGGCGCGCGCCTATCAGTCCATGAACGAGGACGAGGGCCGCGCCGTGCTCACCGCTTCGTCGAGCGCCACCGCCCGCGAGCGGCCGCGCGCCGTCCGGCAGCGGGCGTATCGCAATAAGACCGGGCGGCGGTGATCCGGTGCTGCCCGTCGACGGTGCCACACGCGACCACGCCGTCCGATTCTGCGACACGTTGCGACTCCTTCCTCACGTCTAACCGCCGACATCCCCGAATTCCCGTAAGCTCGGCGTGGCACCTCGTTTGCTCCTTGGGTCGCCATGCCCAGACCTTTGCGACTCTTCGAGCCGGACGGGGTGTACTTCATCACCGGTCGCTGTCTCCAATCTCGACTTCTTCTCCGGCCGTCAAAGGCGGTCAACGACATCGTCGGCGGCGTCCTCGCTCGCGCCATCGACGAGTTTGACGTCGACGTCTTCGCGTTCGTCTTCGTCTCCAACCACTTCCACCTTCTCGTGCGCAGCCGCT
>JACRCV010000113.1 GCA_016218825.1 Deltaproteobacteria bacterium | reverse complement strand
GCGACGGTCGCCCAGTTTCAACCCATCGGTAACCTGCTTCGTCCACGATGTACCCGGTTTTCGCATCTGCGCTCCCGCCAGCCACATCGCGGCCGGCCAACGGAGACAGATCACAAACGGACGATGTGTAGAAGAGTCAGCTCGGGGGGCGAGGGGTCGGGGGAGTGGGGGGTGGGGAGCGCGGCCGCAGCGGCCGCGCGGGAATCAAAGAAACGCAAGAACGCTCTAGCTCCGCCGCCGCCTGGGCCCGAGCGCCTCTTCGATCGTCTCGATCTTCGGGCCGTCGTCGGGCGCGTCGCCACCCGTCGCCCCTTCCGGCCAACCGTTGCGCCGCAAGCGCGCCAGCTCCGCGAGCACCATCCCCACGCCCCAGGCGACCGTCTTCGGGATGCGCACGTCCAGCTCCAGGTGGGCGCTGATCTTGCCGCCCTTCAGGCGGTCCTCGAGCCGGCCGACCTCGTCGCCGCTCTGCGGGTGCAGAAACAACGCCAGAAAGTACCCGGGGGTGGCGCGCTCCTCGCGGACCTCGAACGCCAGCAACCCGCGCGCGTCGTGCACCATGGCCTTGAAGCGCAACGGCTCGCCCGCGACCGGCTTGGCCGTCGCTGCCGGCGCGACCAAGGTCACGGTCGCCAGAGGTTGACCCTCCGGGCCACGGATCCGCGCCGTCTGCCCGCGCACCCCGGGTTGGAGCTGATCGACGTAGGTCACGACACCGCCCTCGACGGCGGTGAAGATGAAGAAGTTGTGCTCCTTGTGGATGGCACTCACCGCGGTCGCCACCGCCTTGCCGCGCCACATGGCGCGCACGTGCACCGGCACCGTGTCCCAGTCACACAGGAGGTTGAAGGTGTGCATGCGCTCCATCCACTCGAGCGCCTCCGAGACGTGGCCGATGCCCAACACCTCTCCCGGCGCCCGCCGGTAGCGCTGCCGGAGCTCCTCGGCGAGCGCCCGGTCCAGCTCCCGATCGCGGCGCAGCGCCCCCCAGGGGATCGAGTCCTCCGACAGCCCGTGCCGCAGGTGCTGCGCGTCACAGCGCAGCCGCCGCGTGAGCACCTTCACGACCCGCTCGCGGACCCGATCGCGCGGATCCTTCTTGATCCCCGCGATCCCCGACTCGTCAGCCTTCAGCATCACGCCGCCGAAGTCGTAGCCGATCTCGTCCTTGACGAGCTTGACCTCCACCAGCTGCGGAGCGCCGAAGGCCTCCGAGCCCCGGTAGCTGAGCTTCGGATCGCTGCCGCCGAACGCCTCGGAGCCGGTCGGCAACCCCTGCGGGTCGTTGCCGAACAACAGCGCGCCCTTGAGCGGCGTCTTCTGCTCGCTGCCGCCGAAGGACTCGGCGCCCGACGGGTTGCCCTGCGGGTCGTTGCCGAACAACAGCGCGCCCTTGAGCGGCGTCGCCTGCTCGCTGCCGCCGAACGCGTCGGCGCCGGTGGGGTTGCCCTTTGGATCGTTGCCGAAGAGCAGCGCGCCCTTGAGCGGCCGCGCGGGCTCGGCGCCGCCGAACGCCTCGGAGCCGGTCGGACGGCCCTCGGGCTCGTGGCCGAACGCCTCGGTGCCGACCTTCGGCGGCGGACGATTGCCGCCGTCACCCTCTTGCCCCGCCATACGCTCCTCAGCAAGCCCGCCAGTCCAAGAGCACCGCGTCCTCGCCGCCCCGATAGTAGCGCGGCCGGACACCTACGACCACAAAGCCGAGCCGCTCGTAGAGCGCCCGGGCGCCGGCGTTGTCGTGCCGCACCTCGAGCATCACCCGCAGGGCGCCGAGCTCGACGGCGCGCGCCAAGAGGTGGCGCACGAGCGCCAGCGCCACACCCTGGCGCCGGTGGCTCGCATCGGTCGCCACGTACAAGAGCTCGATCTCGCCCGCCACCCACCACCAGACGAGCAGGCCGACGGCCGCGCCCTCGGGCACGAGCTCCAGCACCTCGACGTGCGACCAGCTGAGCTGCAGCTCCGACTCGAAGGTGGCGCGCGTGAAGCTGCCGTGCGCATCGGCGCCTGCGATCGCCACCAGGCGGTCGAGGTCGGCGGCGGTGCCGTTGCGGATCGCGAAGCGAGCGAGCGGCACCGATCCCTCTACTGGAGCTCGAGCTCGCCGTCGAGGCTCCAGAGGCGCAGCTCGACGCCGCCCCGGAGCTCCTTCACCCAGCGCGCCAGCGCCGCCCTCTGCTCCGGATCGGCGCTCGCCTGCGCGTCGTCGGCGGTCGCCCGCCACGCCCGGCGGCGCTCGTCGATGTAGCGCTCGTTCTTCAGATCCCGCCGCAAGATGTCCCGGAGCACGGTGTCGGAGATGTCGAAGCGCCGCATGAAGGCGCGGTAGGCGTCGCTGCTCGAGAACCGCCCCTGAAAGCGATCCACCTCGCGCTCGACCTCGTCGCTCTTGACGTCGAGGCCGCCGACCCGGCGCGCCTGGGCGGCGATCACCACCTGATCGACGAGGTACTCGAGGAACGAGCGCAACAGCTCGGCGGAGAAGGTCTCGCTCGCGGCGCGCGCGTCGGCGCGCAGCACGAACGCCACCCGCGCCTCGCACAACAGCTCGCCGTAGGTGATCACCTCCTTGTCGACCACCGCGACCACCCGGTCGACGACCGTCCCCGGCGGCGGCGCGTCGCTCGCCGCGAGCGCCAAGAGACACAGGGTCAGCATCCGGCCACCAGCTCGCCGATCCGCGCCACGAGCTCGGCGCGCCCGGCGCCGGTCTTCGCCGAGCACACCACCGCGACGCCGGCCTCGACCCCGAGATCGGCCTCGACCCGCCTGGTCGCGGCGAGCAGCCGGTTCTTCGCCACCAGATCGGCCTTGGTGAGCACCAGCAGCAGCTGCCGCCGGGCCTCCAGGATCTTGGCCGCGAACCACCGATCGTCGTCGGTCGCGCCCTCGCGCCGCAAGTCGATCAGCAGCGCCACCCCCAACAACGGCGCCCGACCGCTGACGTAGTCGACGAGCATCGTCTGCAAGCGCCGCCGCAGGTCTTTGGGCAACTTGGCGTAGCCGTAGCCGGGCAAATCAGCGAGGGTGACGCGGTCCTCGAAGGAGAACAGGTTCAGCGCCTGGGTCCGCCCCGGGGTCCGCGAGGTCCGCACCAGCTTCGGGCTCGCGAGGATCATCCCCAACACCGAGCTCTTGCCGACGTTGGAGCGGCCGGCAAACGCGATCTCGGGCCGGTCGGACTCCGGCAACTGTGTCACCGACGGCGCCGACAACAAGAACCGCGGCGGCGGTCGGTCGCGGTCGTGCGACCCCACTAGGGCTCGTCCTCGACCTCGCCCTGCGACGTCGGCACGTTGGCGCGGCTCTTCTCCCAGCGGGCGCGGGCCTCGCGACGATGGTCGATCTTGGCCCACATCTCATCGTAGTCGAAGGGCTTGATGCTCGGACCGCCCTCGGTGTGGCACTGCTGGCAGTGCTCGGCCTTGGGGTCCAAGAGCCCCACCAACCGCGCCAGCTCCCGGTCCCGCATCACGTAGCGCCGGTGGTAATAACGCCCCGGGCCGTGACAGCGCTCACACTCGATGCCGGAGAACTCCGCGGTGTCCTCTTCGGTCGCCATCATGTGACAGGTGTTGCACTTGGCGTCCTTGCGCTCGCGCTCGCTCAACGACTTGTCGGCGCGCGCGTGCGGCCCGGCCGCCCACACCCGATATTCGAACTCGTGACAGGTCTTGCATTGGCTGGCGCCGATGTAGTTCTGCGCCCGCCCGTCCTGTGACGCCGCAAGACCAAGGACCAGGATCGCGAGAAATGCGAGGCGGCCGACTGATTCCCGCGCCGCCGCTGTGGCGGCGCTCCCCACCACCATGACCCCCCGCCCCCGAGTCGGGCCAGGGGCCGCACCCAGCCGCACCCAGAGCCTCCGCATCGGCGCCTACTCGTTGACGGCGATGCCCGGGAGGTTGGAGAGCAGCGGACCTTCGCGGTCCTCGAGCGTCATCTCGTACTCCTCGTCCTCCTCGAGCAGCTCCGGATCGACCACCGCCGACAGCTTGTTGTAGCCGGTGAGCCCGGTGCCCGCGGGCACCAGCCGACCCATGATGACGTTCTCCTTGAGACCCCGAAGCTCGTCGACCTTCCCGGCCAAAGACGCCTCGGTGAGCACCTTGGTGGTCTCCTGGAAGCTCGACGCCGACAGGAACGACTCGGTCGCCAAGGACGCCTTGGTGATGCCGAGCAGCATCGGCTCGCCCACCGCCGGTCGCCCGCCGCCCGCCATCACCCGCTCGTTCTCTTCTTCGAAGCCGCGCTTCTCGACCTGCTCGTCGATCAGGAAGCTGGTGTCGCCGATGTCCTTGATGCGGACGCGGCGCAGCATCTGCCGGACGATGACCTCGATGTGCTTGTCGTTGATGCGGACGCCCTGCAGACGATAGACCTCCTGCACTTCGTCGACCAGGTAGCGGCCGAGGTGCTTCTCGCCGAGCACCCGCAAGATGTCGTGCGGGTTCGCGGCGCCGTCCATCAGCGGATCGCCGGCCTTCACCCGGTCCGACTCCTGCACGATCAAGTGCCGGCCCTTCGGCACCAGGTACTCGGACGGCTCGCCGACGTCGGGGACGACGACGACCTTGCGCTTGCCCTTGGTGTCCTTGCCGAACTGGACGACACCGTCGATCTCGGAGATCAACGCGTGATCCTTGGGCTTCCTGGCCTCGAACAACTCGGCGACGCGCGGCAGACCGCCGGTGATGTCCTTGTCCTTCGTGGTCTCGCGCGGGATACGCGCGATGACGTCGCCGGCCTCCATCGGGTCGCCTTCGTTGACCGCGATGTTGGCGCCGATCGGCAGGAAGTACCGGGCCTCGTGCTCGCTCCCCGGGATCTTGACGGTGTTGCCGTCGCGGTCCTTGATGCTGATGCGCGGCCGCGAGTCCTTGTCCTTCGACTCGATGATCTTCTTGCGCGACAGGCCGGTGACCTCGTCGAGCTGCTCCTGCATCGTGACGCCTTCGATGACGTCGCCGAACTTCACCGTGCCCGCGACCTCGGTCAAGATCGGCACCGCGAAGGGATCCCACTCGGCGAGGTTGGTCCCCGCTTCGACCTTCTGCCCTTCCTTGACCAGGAGCCGGGCGCCGTAGTTGACGCCGTAGCGCTCGCGCTCGCGCCCGCCGTCGTCGACGATGGCCACTTCGCCGCTGCGGTTCATCACGACGATGGTCTGGTCCTTCTTGGTGACGGTGTTCAACCCGAGGTAGCGCACGACGCCGGCGCCGCGCGACTCGAGCTGCGACTGCACCGCGCGCCCCGACGCGATACCGCCGATGTGGAAGGTGCGCATCGTCAGCTGCGTGCCCGGCTCGCCGATCGACTGCGCCGCGATGACGCCGACCGCCTCGCCGAGGTTGACCTTGTGGCCCCGCGCCAGGTCACGACCGTAGCACTCGACGCAGATGCCGCGCTTCGCCTGGCAGGTCAGAGGCGAGCGCACCCGCACCTTGCGGATCGGCGAGTTGTTGATGACCTCGACCTTGCTCTCGTCGATCTCCTCGCCCGCCGCGACCACGACCTCGTCGGTGTGCGGGTGGACGATGTCCTCGAGCGCCACGCGACCCAAGATCCGGTCGCCCAAGGGCTCGATCACCTCGCCGGCTTCGACCAGCGCCTCGATGTCGATGCCGTCGAGCGTGCCGCAGTCGAACTCGGTGATCACCGTGTCCTGCGCGACGTCGACCAGACGTCTCGTCAGATAGCCGGAGTTCGCGGTCTTCAACGCGGTGTCCGCGAGGCCCTTGCGGGCGCCGTGGGTCGAGATGAAGTATTGCAAGACGTTCAGGCCTTCACGGAAGTTGGCGGTGATCGGGGTCTCGATGATTTCGCCCGAGGGCTTGGCCATCAAACCACGCATCCCGGCCAGCTGCTTGATCTGCTGCCTGGAGCCGCGCGCCCCCGAATCCGCCATGATGAAGATCGGGTTGAACGACGGCATCGTGCGGCCCTTGCCGCTCTCCGGGGTCACCTCTTCGGAGCCGATGTGGGTCATCAGCTCGTTCTCGATCTCCTCGGCGACCCGCGACCAGATGTCGATGACCTTGTTGTAGCGCTCGCCGTCGGTGATCAGACCTTCGGTGTACTGATTCTCGATCTCCTGCACCTGCTTCTGCGCGGTCTCGACGAAGACCTCCTTCTTCGCCGGGATCTCCATGTCCTTGATGGAGATCGAGATGCCCGCGAGCGTCGCGTTGGTGTAACCGAGCGTCCGCAGGTGGTCGGCGAGCAGGACCGTCGCCTTCTGACCGCAGCGGCGGTAGCAGGCGTCGATGAGCGCGCCCAAGGCCTTCTTGTCCATGACCTTGTTCACCAGCTTGAACTCGAGATCCTTCGGCACGACCTCGTAGAGCATCACCCGGCCGGCCGTGGTCTTCTCGCGCTTGCCGTTGATCCGACACTCGATCGCCGCTTGCAGCTCGACGGCGCCGTGATCGTAGGCGGCGCGCACCTCGAGCGGCCCGGAGAACTTCATGCCCTCGCCGCGCGCGAACGCCCGCTCGCGCGTCATGTAGTAGCAGCCCAAGACGATGTCCTGGGAGGGCACGATGATCGGCCGGCCGTTCGCGGGGCTCAAGATGTTGTTGGTCGACATCATCAAGACCCGGGCCTCGAGCTGCGCCTCCACCGACAAGGGGACGTGCACCGCCATCTGATCGCCGTCGAAGTCGGCGTTGAACGCGGTGCAGACGAGTGGGTGCAGCTGGATCGCCTTGCCTTCGATCAACACCGGCTCGAACGC
Organism: Deltaproteobacteria bacterium; assembly: GCA_016218825.1. GTDB lineage: Bacteria > Myxococcota > XYA12-FULL-58-9 > XYA12-FULL-58-9 > XYA12-FULL-58-9 > JACRCV01. The sequence goes on along the minus strand of JACRCV010000113.1, from coordinate 9,683 downwards.
CTGGATGCCGAGGCGGTGCAAGGTCGGGGCACGGTTCAACAACACCGGGTGCTCGCGGATGACCTCGTCGAGGATGTCCCAGACCTCGGGCTTCTCCTTCTCGACCATCTTCTTGGCGCTCTTGATCGTCGTGACGTAGCCGCGCTCTTCGAGCTTGTTGTAGATGAAGGGCTTGAAGAGCTCGAGCGCCATGATCTTCGGCAGGCCGCACTGGTGCAGCTTCAGCTCCGGTCCGACGACGATGACCGAGCGGCCGGAGTAGTCGACGCGCTTGCCGAGCAGGTTCTGGCGGAAGCGGCCCTGCTTGCCCTTGATCATGTCGGAGAGCGACTTCAGCGGCCGCTTGTTCGGGCCGGTGATGGTCTTGCCGCGCCGGCCGTTGTCGAACAGCGCGTCCACCGCCTCCTGCAGCATCCGCTTCTCGTTGCGGATGATGATCTCCGGGGCGTTCAGCTCCTGGAGCCGCTTCAGACGGTTGTTGCGGTTGATGACCCGGCGATAGAGATCGTTCAGGTCGGAGGTCGCGAACCGGCCGCCGTCCAAGGGCACGAGCGGCCGCAGATCCGGCGGCAGCACCGGGATGACCTCGAGCATCATCCACTCGCCCTTGTTCGCCGAGTCCTTGATGGCCTCGGAGACCCGCAGGCGCTTGGCGATCTTCTTGCGCTTGGCCTCGGAGCTGGTCTCGACCATCTCCTTGCGCAGCCCCTTGCACATCGTCTCCATGTCGATGCCGCGCAACAGGTCGCGGATCGCCTCGCCGCCCATGCCGGCCTTGAAGGCGTCGGGGCCGCGCTTCTCGACCTCTTGGAGGTACTCCTCCTCGGTCATGAACTGACCCTTGGCGAGCTCGGTCTGACCCGGGTCGATGACGACGAAGGCCTCGCAGTACAACACCCGCTCGAGCTCCTTGAGCGTCATGTCGAGCACCGCGCCGATGCGCGACGGCAGCGACCGCAGGTACCAGATGTGCGCCACCGGGGTCGCGAGGTTGATGTGCCCGAGCCGCTCGCGCCGCACCTTCGACTGGATGACCTCGACGCCGCACTTCTCGCAGACGATGCCGCGGTGCTTCATGCGCTTGTACTTGCCGCAGTTGCACTCGTAGTCTTTGACCGGGCCGAAGATCTTGGCGCAGAACAGGCCGTCGCGCTCCGGCTTGAACGTCCGGTAGTTGATGGTCTCGGGCTTCTTGACCTCGCCGTGCGACCACTCCCGGATCTTCTCCGGGCTCGCGATGGCCAGCTTGATGGCGTTGAAGTGCTCCGGATCCTTCGGCTTTTCAAAGAAAGAGAAGATGTCCTTCACTGGAATCTCCTTACGGCTGCCCGCAAACTTTGGGTGCTACCAATGTCAGTTATTCGTGGAGGTCGGGACCGTCGGCAGGTTCGTGGTCGTCGCCGAGCTCATGGCCGACGTCCCGTGGTTCTCCTCGATGAGCTCGATGTCGAGGCAGAGCGCCTGCATCTCCTTCATCAAGACCTTGAACGACTCCGGCACCCCGCACTCGAGGACGTTCTCGCCTTTGACGATCGCCTCGTACATCCGGGTGCGGCCGACGACGTCGTCCGACTTCACGGTCAGGAACTCCTGCAGCGCGTATGCCGCGCCGTAGGCCTCCATCGCCCAGACTTCCATTTCGCCCAGCCGCTGACCGCCGAACTGCGCCTTGCCGCCCAGCGGCTGCTGGGTGACGAGGGAGTACGGCCCGATCGAGCGGGCGTGGATCTTGTCGTCCACCAGGTGGTGGAGCTTCAGCATGTACATCACGCCGACCGTCACGTCCTGGTCGAAGGGCACGCCGGTGCGGCCGTCGAAGAGCACCGTCTGACCGCGCAGCGGCAGCCCGGCCTCTTCGAGGATCCCCTGGATCTCGGCCTCGCGCGCCCCTTCGAAGACCGGCGACGCCACGTGGATGCCGTCCTTGAGCTTCTTGACCATCCGCATCAGGTCGGCGTCGTTGAGCTTGTCGATGAAGGTCTTCTGCGCCTCGGAGTCATAGACCCGCTTCAGCTCGCGGCGCACCTTGTCGGCCGCGAAGTGGGCCGCGTCGATGTGCTCCTGGAGCTTGCGGCCGATCTCGAGCGCCCCCCACCCGAGGTGGGTCTCGAGGATCTGGCCGACGTTCATACGACTCGGCACGCCGAGCGGATTCAAGACGATGTCCACCGGCGAGCCGTCGGCGAGGTAAGGCATGTCCTCCATCGGCAGGATGCGGGAGATGACGCCCTTGTTGCCGTGGCGGCCGGCCATCTTGTCGCCGACCTGGGTCTTTCTCTTGATGGCGAGGTAGACCTTGACCATCTTGATGACGCCGGGCGCGAGCTCGTCGCCCTTCTTCAAGCGCGCGATCTTGTCGCCGAAGCGCATCTTCACGAGCGCGACGCGCTCGTCGACCGAGTCGAGGATCTGCGAGACCCGCTCCTCGAGCTTGTCGTCGCCGACCCGCACCTCTTTGAGGTACTTGGCGCGCAGCAGCTCGAACTCCGCCGCGCCGATCTCGTCGCCCTTCTTGACGATGACGTTGCCCTTCTCGTCGACGATGCGGTTGGCGAGCGCCTTGCCCTTGAGCAAGCCGAACACCTTGCGCCGCGCGCTCTCCTGAACGATCTTGATCTCGTCGTTCTGGTCCTTCAAGAGCCGCGCCTCTTGCTCCTCTTCGATGGCGATGGCGCGCTCGTCCTTGTCGATGCCCTTGCGCGCGAACACCTGGGCGCCGATCACCGTCCCGGCGACCCCCGGCGGCACCCTGAGGCTCGTGTCACGCACGTCGCCGGCCTTCTCGCCGAAGATCGCGCGCAACAGCTTCTCTTCCGGTGACAGCTGGGTCTCGCCCTTCGGCGTGATCTTGCCGACCAGGATGTCGCCCGACTTGACCTCGGCGCCGATGCGCACGATGCCGGCGTCGTCCAGGTCCTTGAGCGCCTCCTCGCCGACGTTCGGAATGTCGCGGGTGATCTCTTCTTTGCCGAGCTTGGTGTCGCGGGCGACACACTCGAACTCCTCGATGTGGATCGAGGTGTAGAGATCTTCCTTGACCACCTTCTCCGAGACCAGGATCGAGTCCTCGAAGTTGTAGCCACCCCAGGGCATGAACGCGACCAGGAGGTTGCGGCCGAGCGCGAGCTCGCCGTGATCGGTCGCCGGCCCGTCGGCGATGCAGTCACCCTTCTTCACCCGATCACCGCGCCGAATGATCGGCTTCTGGTTGATGCAGGTGTTCTGGTTCGAGCGCTGGAACTTGATCAGGTTGTAGATGTCGACCTCTTCGGCGACGTCGGTCGACGCCGCCGAGGTGTCGGCGCGCACGACCACGCGGGTCGCGTCCACCGACTCGACGACCCCGTCGCGCCGGGCGATGACCGTGACCCCGGAGTCGCGGGCGACGTTCAGCTCCATGCCGGTGCCGACCAGCGGCGCCTCGGTGCGCAACAGCGGCACCGCCTGGCGCTGCATGTTCGAGCCCATCAGGGCGCGGTTGGCGTCGTCGTTCTCCAGGAAGGGGATGAGCGCGGTCGCCACCGACACCAGCGCCTTCGGCGAGATGTCCATCAGGGTGATCTCTTCCGGGCGCACCATCACCGTGTCGCCGGCGCGGCGCGCCGCGACCAGGACCTCGGAGAACTTGCCGTTCTTGTCGATCGGCGCGTTCGCCTGCGCGATGACGTGCTGCTCTTCTTGCAGCGCGCTGTAGAAGTCGACCTGGTCGACGACCTTGCCGGCCTCGGCCTTGCGGTACGGGGTCTCGACGAAGCCGTACTCGTTGACCCGGGCGTAGGTCGACAACGACGCGATGAGGCCGATGTTCGGACCTTCCGGCGTCTCGATCGGACAGATGCGGCCGTAGTGCGTCGGGTGCACGTCGCGCACCTCGAAGCCGGCGCGCTCGCGGGTCAAGCCGCCCGGGCCGAGGGCGCTCAAGCGCCGCTTGTGCGTGACCTCGGAGAGCGGGTTGGTCTGATCCATGAACTGGCTGAGCTGCGACGAGCCGAAGAACTCCTTGATCACCGCCGACACCGGCTTGGCGTTGATCAGGTCGTGCGGCATCAGGGTCTCGATCTCCTGCAGGCTCATGCGCTCGCGGATGGCGCGCTCCATGCGCACCAGGCCGACGCGGAACTGGTTCTCGAGGAGCTCGCCCACCGAGCGCACCCGGCGGTTGCCGAGGTGATCGATGTCGTCCACCGAGCCCTTGCCGTTCTTGAGATCCAGGAGGTAGCGCACCACCTCGAGGATGTCGCGCTTCGTCAACACGCAGTTGTCGATGCTCTCGTCGAGGCTGAACTTGTGGTTCAGCTTCAGGCGGCCGACGCGCGACAGGTCGTAGCGCTCGGGGTTGAAGAACAGGTTGCCGAACAGGTTGCGCGCGGTCTCCGGCGTGGGCGGATCGCCCGGCCGCAGCCGCCGATAGATCTCGAGGATCGCGTCTTCCTCGCTCTCGACCTTGTCGATGAGCAGGGTGTCGCGCAGGTAGGAGCCGACGTTCAGGCCGTCGATGAACAGGATCTTGAACTCGGCGACGCCCTTGTCGCGCAACAGCTCGAGCTTCTCCGCGCTCAGGGTCTCGTTGGTCTGCAGCAAGACCTCGCCGGTCGCCTGATCGATGACGTCCTCGGCGCTGACCGTGCCGACCACGTCCTCTTCCTCGATCTGGATGCGCTTGATCTTCAGCTGCTGGATCTGCTTGATCGCCGAGCGCGTGAACTTGCGGTTCTTACGGACGATGATCTCGCGCGACTCCGGGTCACGAATGTCGCGGGTGGCGCGCTGGCCCAAGAGCAGGTTGATGTCGACCGACTTCTCGTACTTGCCCTTGCCGACCACGAAGATGGTCTCTTTGTCGTAGTAGTAGTCGAGGAGCTCCTTGGTCGAGTACGCCAGGGCCTTGAGGAGCACGGTCGCCGGCAGCTTGCGGCGCCGGTCGATGCGCACGTAGAGGATGTCCTTGGTGTCGAACTCGAAGTCGAGCCACGAGCCGCGGTTCGGGATGATGCGCGCCGAGTGCAAGAGCTTGCCGCTGCCGCTGGTCTTCGACTTGTCCTGGTTGACGAAGAAGAACGCGCCGGGGGAGCGGTGCAGCTGCGAGACGATGACGCGCTCGGTGCCGTTGACGATGAACGTGCCGTGCTCGGTCATCAACGGGATCTCGCCGAAGTAGACGTCCTGCTCTTTGACCGAGCGGATCGACTGCTGCCCGGTGACCTCGTCCTTCTCCCAGACGATCAGCCGGATCGAGACCTTCATCGGCGCCGCGTAGGTCATGCCGCGCTGGTGGCACTCGTCGACGTCGTACTTCGGCGCGTCGATCTCGTACTTGACGAAGTCGAGGGAGGCGCTCTCGTTGAAGTCCTTGATCGGGAACACCCGCTTGAAGACCGCCTGCAGGCCGACGTCCTCGCGCTTCATCGGGTCGACGCCGAGCTGCAGGAACTTCGCGTAGCTGCGGCGTTGAATCTCGATGAGGTTCGGGATGTCGATCAACGGATCGATCTTGGCGAAGCTCTTGCGGACGCGGAAATTATCTTGGACGAGCGAGGCCATGCGCGTGTGCTCCGTATCAACCTGGGACCGCGGGGCGGGGATCCACCGCGACCGCGTCACCACCAACAACCACGCTCCCGACGCGCCAAACACAGCGGCCCGCCGCCCGGACCAGCCGGGAGACGGGCGAACCTGTGTCTAACGCCGCGAGAGACGACGGGTGCGCACACTCCGGCAAGATCGGCAAAAACCACCGACCGCACCGAGGGGCCGCACCCCTACCATCGACAGGCTAGAACGCCTGCACCACGTCAAGCTCAGGCCGCCTTGATCTCGACCTTGGCGCCGGCTGCTTCCAGCTTGGCCTTGAGCTCGTCGGCCTCCTTCTTCGGCAGCGACTCTTTGACGCTCTTCGGCGCGCCGTCGACGAGGTCCTTGGCTTCCTTCAACCCGAGCCCGGTCACCGCACGCACTTCTTTGATGACCTGGATCTTGTTGGCGCCGGCCTCCTTGAGGATGACCGTGAACTCGGTCGGCTCTTCCGCCGCCGCCGCCGGGGCCGCAGCCGCCGGCGCGGCCATCATCATGCCGCCCGCCGCCGCCTCGAGCCCGTGCTCGGTCTTCAGATAGTCACCCAGCTCCTTGGCCTGCAAGAGCGTGAGCGCGACGATCTTGTCGCCGAGGTCCTTGATGTTCGAATTCCAATTCCGTGCCGCCTCTGCCATGGTCTGCTCCTTCAATGCTTCGGTGCCGCAAGTCGCGGCCACCGCCCGCAACTGAGTTCACTGAGTTCTACATTAAGCAACCAAGGCCTCACGCCTTGGCGCCCTCTTCCTTGCCCTTCTTCTCGATCGCACCCACGAGCTTGCCCGCCGGACTCTTGATCTGCGACAGCAAGCGCCCCGCCGGGCCCAGACACATGCCGACGATCCCGGCCTGGATCTCTCTGAGGCTCGGCATCTTCGACAGCGCCTCGGTCTCGGAGGGCGAGATGGCCTTCGACTCGAGGATGCCACCCTTGACCTTCACGTGCTCGCAGGTCTTCAAGAACTCGTAGGTGGTGCGCGCCGCCGCGACCGGGTCGTCGAAGCCCAGGATCACGCCGGTCGGCGTGCCCTTGAGGTACTTGTTCGCCCCTTCGTAGCTGGTGCCGGCCACCGCCTTGCGCATCAGCGCGTTCTTGACGACGACGTAGCTCACCTTGCTGGCGCGCATCTTCACGCGCAGCCGGTCAGCCTCCGCCACCGTCAAGCCGGTGTAGTCGAGAAACAAGACCGTCTGCGCCTTCGTCAGGTCGGCCTTCATCTTGGTCACAAAGTCAGCTTTTTGTTGTCGCAGCATGACCTACATCCTTCTCACAACAGTCACGAGACCACGACCGAGGCCGCGGTCCGATTCGTCAGCCTCACGCCGTCTTCGCCGCCGCCGCCGTCGCCTTCGACGGATCGATCTTCACGCCCGGGCTCATCGTCGAGGCGATCGAGATCGACTGCAGGTAGATGCCCTTCGCCGACGGCGGCTTGGCGCGCACCACCTGCTCGAGCAGCGTCAAGAAGTTCTCCTTGAGCTGCGCCGCCTCGAAGCTCAAGCGGCCGATCGGCGCGTGGATGATGCCGGCCTTCTCGACCCGGAACTCCACCGAGCCGGCCTTCTGATCCCCGACCGCCTTGGCGATGTCCTTGGTCACGGTGCCGACCTTGGGGTTCGGCATCAAGCCGCGCGGGCCCAAGATCTTCGCCACCGGGCCGATCTTCGCCATCATGTCCGGGGTGGCGATGGCCTTGTCGAAGTCGAGCCAGCCGCCCTTGATCTTCTCGACCAGATCCTCGGAGCCGACGAAATCGGCGCCGGCGTCCTTGGCCTCTTGCTCCTTGTCGCCCTTCGCGAACACCAGGATCCGGACCTTCTTGCCGGTGCCGTGCGGCATGCGGACGACGCCGCGGACCATCTGATCCGACTGCTTCGGATCGACGCCGAGACGGATCGCCACGTCCACCGACTCGTTGAACTTCGCGGCCTTGAACGCCTTGAGGATGGTGAAGGCCTCTTCGACGTCGTAGCGCTTGGCGCGATCGACCTTCTCGAGGCTGGCCTTGTACCTCTTGCCACTCCCTGCCATGGTCACTCCTTGCAGTACGAACGGCTACCGGTCGTAGCCTCCTGCGTGTTGCGTCAGTCGCGCTACGGCTTGATCTCGAGGCCCATGCTCTTCGCGGTGCCTTCGATCTGCCGCATCGCGCCCTTCAAGTCCTTGGCGTTCAGATCCGCCATCTTGATCTTCGCGACCTCTTCGAGCTGCTTCTGGGTCACCGTGCCGACCTTGATCTTGTTGGGCTCCTTCGAGCCCGCGCCCGGCTTCTTGGTGACCTTCATCCCCGTCACCTTCTTCAAGAGGATCGACGCCGGCGGCGTCTTGGTGATGAACGAGAACGAGCGGTCGGCGTACACCGTGATGATCACCGGGATGACGAGCTCGCCGTCCTTGGCGGTCTTGGCGTTGAACTCCTTGCAGAACTGCATGATGTTCACGCCGTGCTGGCCGAGCGCCGGACCGACGGGCGGCGACGGGTTCGCCTTGCCGGCGGGGATCTGCAGCTTGATCTGGGTCAGTATCTTCTTCGCCATGACTCAATGCTCCTCAGGCCTTCTCGACCTGCACGAATTCGAGCTCCACCGGCGTCGAGCGCCCGAAGATCGAAACCAACACCCGCACCCGGCCCTTGTCGGGATTGACGGCGTCGACGACGCCGTTGAAGTTCTGGAACGGCCCGTCGATGACGCGGACGTTCTCGCCCTCTTCGAACTGCACCCGCGGCTTCGGCTTCAGCGTCCCCTCGTCGATCTGACGGGTGAGCCGGCGCACCTCGCTCTCGGGGATTGACGGCGGCTTGGTCGCCGAGCCCACGAAGCCGGTGATCTTCGGCGTCGCCTTCACCAGGTGCCAGGTCTCGTCGCCCAGCTCCATCTCCACGAGCATGTAGCCGGGGAAGAACTTGCGCTTGGTGGTCTTCTTCTGCCCGCCCTTGCCGAGCTCCATCACGTTCTCGGTCGGGATCAGGATCTCGCCGAACTTGTCGTCGAGCTTGTACTGCCGGATGCGCTCCTCGAGCGACTTCTTGGCCCGATTCTCGTACCCGGAGTAGGTGTGCACCACGTACCACTTGAAGTTGGGATTCGCCGCCCGGCGCGCCGCGATCGCGTCCGCCGGCGTCGCGCCCTCGCCCGGAGGTGCTTCGTGGCCCAACGTCTCGCTGTCATGCTCAGTTGTCATCGATGGTTCCATGCGAATCCCCGCGGTTCTCACCGTGGTTCATTGTCCTGCCGGGCTGGGATGCACGCCCAACACCAAATTGGTCAGCCAGAGCCACATGGCATCGAAGAGGCCCAGGTACGTCGCACAAATCACGACCGTCGCCAGCACCACGACCGTGGCGCTGCCGGTCTCTTCCCGTGACGGCCACGAGACCTTGGAGAGCTCGTCGGCGACCTCCTGGGTCAACGCAACCGTCGGCTTGTGCACGAAGCAGAACACCGCCGCCAACGTCGCGACGCTGTACCCCAACACCACGGTGAGCGAGAGCTCGCGCGACAACAGCGGAAAATCGTCGAGGCTGGTCTGCGCCCAGATCCACCCGAACAGATGGGACAGCGAGATCCCCACGATCGCCGCCAGAGCGATGATGCCAACGACGACATAGCGTTGCCTGGACATTCAACTCACTCCACAAAGCATCTGGCAGGCCAGGAGGGATTCGAACCCCCAACATCCGGTTTTGGAGACCGGCGCTCTACCAATTAGAGCTACTGGCCTGTGCCTGACGCTTGCCGTTCTTCGTTCTCGAACCCCGGCCACCGCGGCCGCGGCTACTTGATCTTGCTCTCCTTGTGCACCGTGTGCTTGCGGTCATACGGGCAGTACTTCTTCAGCGACAGCTTCTCCTGCGCCTTCTTGCGATTCTTCGTCGACGTGTAGTTGCGCCGCTTGCACTCGGTGCACTCCAACGCGATGAGCTCACGAACGGACGCCATGACCTACTCCAGGATCTCGGCGACGACACCGGCGCCGACGGTTCGGCCACCTTCGCGGACGGCGAAGCGCAGCTCCTTCTCCATCGCGATGGCCGTGATCAGCTCCACTTCCATCGTCACGTTGTCTCCCGGCATCACCATCTCCACGCCCTGCGGCAGCTTCACGCTCCCGG
>JACRCV010000109.1 GCA_016218825.1 Deltaproteobacteria bacterium | reverse complement strand
CTCCGACGGGTTCGAACCAAGACCTCCGGCACCGCGCTCCCTGGTGAACCACACCGCGGAGGGCCTTCAGGCTCCAGGCATCAGCCGGTCCCCTTCTGGTGATCGAACGCGAGTGGGGTTCTTACGGCGGAATCAACGTTGATCGCACGAGGCGAATTGGCATGTGGCCCCCTCCAGAGCCAATGCGGTGCATGCCCCATGCCTGCGGTATCCGGTTGTCAGCGCACATAGTTCTGCGACAACGGGGCGCCCAATCGCGACATTGATGTCGTGGACCTTGTTTTCGTGACCGGGGCTGCAGAGGGTTGGCAGTCGATTCCACCGACGGGACTTGCCAGTCAGGGACCGCACATGCCGGGGCAGTACGTGAGGATGGTCCCCCCGCACGTCGAGTCGCACGTACAGTCCTCGAGCATGGCCGGGTCCACGCACACACAGCTGCCGTCGATGGGGAAGCCGCAGCTCGGCTCCTCACAGTCGATCTTGTCGTTGCAGTCGTTGTCGCGGCCGTCGGCGCACCGGGTCGGGTCTCCGGTCTCGGCGAGCACGAGCCCCGCGCAGTCCGGATCCACGCAGTCGACGAGGCCGTCACCGTCGTTGTCCGCGGCGTCGTTGCACAGGGTGACGTCATCCTCGTGCACGACCGCAGCGCACTGCGGATCCGCGAGGTCCGCCGGCCCGTCGCAGTCGTTGTCGACGCCGTCCGTGCAGAGCGCTTGCTCGTTTTCGTGCACCACGTTCAGGCAATCGGAATCGCCGCAGTCGACGCCGCCGTCGCAGTCGTTGTCCTCGCCGTCGCGGCAGGCGCCGAAGGAGCTCTCGTGCACCGCGCCGAGGCAGTCGGCGTCGTCGCAGTCGATGGCGCCGTCGCCGTCGTCATCGCGGCCGTTGGCGCAGAGCGCCTCGCGGCTCGGTCCGCTCACGCCGGTGCGTACGAGCTGCCGCAAGACCCCGCCCTCCCCGGCGAAGAAGACCATGAGCGGGTGAGCCCAGACGGCGCGCAGGGTCGTGGTCACCCCGGGATCGTAAGGGTGCCAGCCCTGGCCGTCGAAGCGCAGGACGGTGCCGGCGAAGCCGGCGACGAAGATGTCGTCGGGCCCGGTGCCGTGGATCGCGTAGAGGTGCTGCGTCGTTTGCCTCGGCAGCTCCACCCACTCGCCGCCGGCGTAGTGCAACAGCGTGCCCCAGTCGCCGGCCGCGTACACGTCGTTCGGACCGCTGCCCCACACCGCGTTGAGATGGTCGCCGGTCACGGTCGACAATTGCGTCCACGCCGTGCCGTCGAAGTGGAGGGCCGTGCCCTGCGTGCCCACCGCGAAGACGTCGGTCGGCGACGCGCCCCAGACGGCGCGCAGCGATGCCGTCGTGGGTGTGGACGAGAGCAGGGTGTGCCCATCCCAGCGCAGCGCTTCGCCACTGTCGCCGACAGCGAAGACGAAGTACGGATCCGGGGCCCACACCCCACGCAACGGCGCGCTCAGACCGGTGGGCATGTCGCTCCACGACGCGCCGTCGTAGCGCACGAGGCGACGGGCCGCCCCGACCGCAACGGCGCTCGTCATGCCCGCACCGGAGAGGCCGAAGAGAGCGCTCGTGGGATCTCCTGAGGACAGAGAGGACCAGACGGCGCCGTCCCAGCGCAGGATGGTCTTGTCGTCGCCGGCGGCCAGCACGTCCGCGGGGCCGTCGCCCCACAGGGCCCATAGGTCAGCCGTCGTGCCCGATTCGGCGGTTTGCCAGTAGGCGCCCTGGTAGCGGAGGATGGTGCCCAAGTCGCCCACCAGCCAGCCATCGTCGCGCGCACCCATGAAGCCGCCGTTGAGCGAGACCGCGACGCCGGTCGCCACCTCCGACCAGCGCACCCCATCCCAGTGCCTGGCGCCGCCCGCGGCGTCGACGGCGAGCACATCGGAGGCGGAGCTGCCGAACACGGCGTTCAACACGACCGACCCGCCGGAGGTCTGCGTCCACGTCGTGCCGGCGAGGCGCGTCACGGTTCCGCCGGCACCGACGGCGAACGCGTGCGTCGCGTCGGCGCCCCACAGGCCGTACATCAGGGCGCCGGTCCACCTGGCTTCGACCCAGTCGAGGCCGGCGCCGTCGTAGGTCCAGACGCGGCTGCCGCAGACCGCGAAGACGTGCGTGGCGTCCGCACCCCAGAGGCCGCGCACCGACGCGTTCGCGGGTGTTCCCGCAGGGACGGTCATGGCCGTCCAGGCAGCGTTGCCGTCGAAGCGCAGAATGGTGGCGTCGTCGCCGCCGGCGAAGATGGTCGCCGCGTCCGCACCCCACAGAGCGCGGATCGGCACGGCCGCCGGTGAGCCGGTGTCCGCCCAGACCGCGCCGTCCCAGCGCAAGACGTGCCCCCCGGCACCGGCGACGAGCGCGTCACCGTCCGAGGCCACCCAGACGGCGAGGAGGTCCTCGGTCGTGCCCGGGCCCATGTCCTCCCAGGAGGTCCCCGACCAGCGCAGCACGGTCCCGCGCTCGCCGACCGCAAACGCCAGGCCACCCGTGCCGGCGACCGCGTGGAGATGGGCCGGCGTGCCGGACGCCACCGGCGCCCAGCCGATGCGGCGGCAGGCTGCGAAGTCGGGCATGCAGACGCGCGAGCAACCGAGGAGCCCGACATCGAAGCCGTACGTGAGGCAGGTCTCGCCCTCGGGCGGCGTAACCTCGCAGATCTCCGGGCCGTTGACCTGGCCGTCCCCGCACCAGCCGTGCGGCAGGCAGGCGGTCGTGTCGAAGCGGCAGCGGCTGCCGCACGCGAGGCCCTCGGGCGCATGGTAGCCGAGGGTCGAGCAGGTCTCGGTCATGGCCACGCCCGGCTCGCAGTCCTCCGCCGGGTCGACGTTCTGGTCACCACATCGGCCGCCGCCGCAACCCGTCTTCACGAACGAGCACTGGCTCGAGCATACGAGGCCGGCAGCCGCGTAGTATCCGAAGTCCAAGCAAGTCTCGGTGAAGGCCACGCCCGGCTCGCACTGCTCGATGGGGTCGAGTGTCCCGTCGCCGCAGCGCCCCACGCAGCCGTTCGTGTCGAACCGGCAGCCGGTGCAGGCGAGCGTGCCGCCGTAGAAAGAGAAGTCCGAGCACGGCTTCCCGAGGGGCTCGGTCGGCTCGCAGTCCTCGCCGGATTGGACGTCGATTACCTCGTCGCCGCAGCGCCGCGGCTTGCAGTCGGGACGGCAGCGCGCGTCGGGGGCCTGCGAGTTGGCAAGCCCGAGGTCGCAGACCTCCTCCTTCGCGGCGTCGATGATGCCGTTGCCACACTCCTCGAGCGAGAGGCAATCGGGCGAGCACCCGTCGCCGGGGACGTCGTTGCCGTCGTCGCACACCTCGCCCGCGTCCGGCACGCCGTCGCCGCAGCGGCGCGGCAGGCAGTCGGTGCGACAGCGAGCGTCGGGCAGGTCGGAGTTGTCGAGATCGCCGTCGTCGCACTGCTCCCCCGTGACGAGATCGACCTGGCCGTTGCCGCAGCGCTCGTTCGACAGGCAGGTGGCACTGCAGCCGTCGCCGCCCTCCTCGTTGCTGTCGTCGCAGACCTCCAGGATATCGACCTTGCCGTCGCCGCAGCGCTCGATGCGACACTGCTCGTCGCAACCGTCGCCGGGCAGGAGGTTGCCGTCGTCGCACGCCTCGAGATCCGCGTCGGTGATGCCGTCGCCGCACAGACCGCGGCAGAGAGCCGCGTCGAAGCGGCAGCCGAGCCCGCAGGCGAGGGTGCCCCCGCCGTAGCCGAGATCGATGCACGTGTTGCCGGTCAGGTCCGCGCCGTCGCACTGCTCCGGCAGGACGGCGACGCCGTCGCCGCACCCCGGCCGCGTGCAATCGCTGCGACACTCGTCGTCCGGTGCGTCGCCGTTCGGTCGCGCGCAGTCGGGGTTGTGCGCGTCGCCGGCCCCGCAGTCGCAATCCTCGTGCGCCCCCACGTCGACGATGGCATTGCCGCAGGTCTCGCGCGACCGGCAGTCGGCCGAGCACCCATCGCCCCCCTCCGTGTTGCCGTCGTCACAGACCTCGCCCACTTCCCCGTCGACGATCTCGTTGCCGCATGCGGCCTCGTACTGGCCCCCGAGGTAGCACTTGCCGACGTCGCCGACGGTGACGCAGCCCCAACCGTCCGGGCACTCGCGATCGCTCGCGCAGGTGAGCTGCGACTGCGGGGGCACATCGAGGGCGACAGCGCACGCGTCCATCACGAGGAGCGTGCCGACGGCCACGCACCCGTTCCTCAACCGTCCGATACCCATCCACCACCTGATCCCCGACATGCGCCCCCCAACCCGCCGGCCACCAACGCCCGCCGACCGCTGCGGGATCGTATCATAGGACGGAGGCGCCCGTCGGCGGCGGGAAGTACATCTTGTGCGTGCCTCCCACCAGCAGACCAAAAAGCTCCCCCGGAACCGCCGCGCGTCCGCAGAGACCGCGTCCCGCAACACCGCGCCATGGAATCCACATAATTTACAAGCACATGCGCCGTCACCTCTACCGGCACAGATCCTGCTTCTAAGGTACGTCGGCCACGCCTCGCTCGTGGGACCGGGGGCCGTGGTGAGTGCGCCTTCGACAGGAGGAGCCATGTGGCGTTCAGGTGTGGTGACGACCTTGGGTTTGGCGGTGCTCGCCGGTTGTGGCGCCGATGACGCCGACCTGGCGTCGGCGGAGGCCCTGGCGTTCGAGCTCCCGAACGGGCTGAGCGGCTGTCCGGCCGGGAGCGGCAGCGGCGCGCTCGGCGGCGCGCGCCCGGCGACGCTCGAGATCCCGTCAGGCTACGACCCGAATGAACGCTATCCGCTCGTCCTCGAGCTCCACGGACGCGGCGGCAGCGGCGTCGACGCCGAGGGCTATTTCCGCATGAAGGCGCTCGCCGACGCCAACGACATGTTCGTCATCGCACCGGACGGCACCAAAGACCGCGTGCCGGCCAGCTTCTGGAACGCCACCGACGGCTGCTGCAACCTCTACGGCTCGAGGGTGGACGACGTCGCCTATCTGCGGTCGCTCATCTGTCACACCGGCGCCAACTACTCGATCGATCCAAACCGCATCTACGTCATCGGCCACTCCAACGGTGGTTTCATGGCACATCGGATGGCGTGCGATGCCGCCGATTTGATCACCGCGGTGATCAGCGTCGCCGGCGCGGGCTGGAAGAACCCGGGACGCTGCGCACCGACGAAGCCGGTGTCGGTGCTGCAGGTCCACGGCGTCCTCGACGACGTCGTCCCATACGACGGCAAAGCCGCGTTCGCGCCCGGGCCGGTGCCGTCGGCGCCGTCTACCTACGAAGACTGGGCGGGCCGCAATCGCTGCTCCGGGGCCAACGTCAACGGCGCCAACCTCAACCTCGACGGGGCGATCGCCGGCAACGAGACCGCCCGCGTCGCGAAGGCGATGGGCGGCACGTGCACGGTGAAGACCGAGCTCTGGATCGTCACCGGCGGCGGCCACGTGCCGGCGCTCACCGGCAGCATGCCGCAGACCTTCGTCGACTGGCTGTTCGCCGCCCCGGCGCGCGGCGGCACTCCGGGCACCGGGGCCCCGCTTCCCCCCACCTCCGCGTGCAGCGCCAATCAGCCTTCTCCGCACTGGGGGGCAAAGGATGGCGTCTGCCGTCAATCCTGCGGCGGGCTCGGCGGCAATCTCTGCAGCGGCAGCGCCACCTGCCCGTCCGGCTATGCGCCGGTGGCGAACGGCCCGTCGTATGACTGCCAGACCTGCTGCGTGACGAGCGGCGGCAACACCGGAGGCGGAACCGGTGGCGGCGGCGGTACTGGTGGTGGCTCTGGGGGGGGCGGCGATTCGCAGACGCTCGTCAACGAGCTCTACACCGCGATCCTCTGGCGCGCCGCCGACCCGAGCGGCCTCGCCACCTATGCCCCGATCGTCGTCGCCGACGGCCGCGCCGGCATGAAGACCATCGCGGCCTCGCTGCTCGCCTCCGCGGAGTTCGACAGCGTGGACGCGGCGAAGAGCGATGCGCAGGAGCTCAATCAGATCTACGTCGGCCTGCTCGGCCGGGCCGTCGACCCCTCGGGCCAGGCAACCTTCATCGGCTACGTCGCCGCCGACCGGCATCAAGTGGTCGTCGACGCGATCCTCGACTCCGCCGAGTACCGCAACCGTCACCCCACCCTCAACTGAACGGACCCGACGGCCGCCCGCCACCAAACAGCACGCCGCCTGTCGCGCCAAACGCTTGTCTAATCCCGAAGCCTCAGGTAAGCATGCCGGCGGTACGGGTTACTGTCAGCCCGCCCTGTGCGGAGTGGTGGCCGAGTGGCTGAAGGCACAGGTTTGCTAAACCTGCATAGGGGAAACTCTATCGGGGGTTCGAATCCCCCCCACTCCGCCAGTCCTCCTCCAGCCGTCAAGAGATCCTGACCTCCGGCCCCCGCCGCCGTCCCGGTGCACGAGCCCGCACCCGATCGCCGCCGCCGGTGACCTCGCGAGGCGCTGACCCGCCACACGGCACTGGCGCTCGTGGAACTCGTCGGCTAAGGTGCCGGACGGGGTGCTCATGCCCAAGCCCGGCGACGACATCTACGGCAGCCCGGAGCACGCGCAGTTCCGCGACATGGTGCGCAAGTTCGTGCTCGATCGGCTCGCGCCGCGGGCGCGGGAGTTCGACAAGCAGGGCCGCTTCGACAAGAGCCTGTATCGCGACCTGGGGGCGCTCGGCCTCCTCGGGATCCGCTACGACCCGAAGTACGGCGGCCAGGGCCTCGACTACTCGTACTCCGCGGTCTTCATCGAAGAGCTGGCGCGCTGCGACAACGCCGGGGTCACGATGGGCATCGCGGTGCACACCGACATGGCGACTCCCTCGCTGCACCGCTTCGGCAGCGAGGAGCTGAAGCAGCGCTTCCTGGTCCCCGCGATCCGCGGCGAGCAGGTGGCGGCGATCGCGGTCACCGAGCCCGGCGCCGGCTCCGACGTCGCCGGCATCAAGACCCGCGCGGTCAAAGACGGCGACGACTGGGTCATCAACGGCTCGAAGATGTACATCACCAACGCCGCGACCGCCGATTGGATGTGCGTGTTGGCGGTGACCGACCCCGCCGCCGGCTACAACGGCTACTCGCAGATCATCGTACCGACCGCCACCAAAGGCTTCAGCTACCAGCTGCTCGAGAAGATCGGCAACCACGGCTCCGACACCGGCATCCTGTTCTTCGACGACGTCCGCGTGCCGCTCGCGAATACCATCGGCGACCCGCGCCGCGGCTTCCAGCAACAGATGCTGCAGTTCCAGGAAGAGCGCCTGGTCGCGGTGATCATGCCGCCGGTCCGCGCCCGGCTCCTCTGGCAGGCGACCCTCGAGCACTGCCAAGCGCGCACCGCGTTCGGCAAGCCGATCGCCAAGATGCAGGTCAGCCAGCACAAGCTCGTCGACATGATGATCCAAATCAACGCGGCGCAGGAGCTCAGCTACCGCTGCCTGCGGCGCTTGCAGGCCGGCGAGGACGCGAGCCTCGACATCTCGATGGCCAAGATCTTCGCGGCCAACATGGAGCAATTTGTCGCCACCACCTGCGTGCAGCTCTTCGGCGGCGCCGGCTACTGCTACGACAACCCGGCGGCGCGGGCCTTCGTCGACGCCCGGCTGCTGTCGATCGGCGGCGGCACCGACGAGGTCATGAAGCAGGCGGCCGCGAAGCTCCTGGGGATCTGATGCCGGTCTTGAAGACCAACGTCGACGTGCGCGCGGCAGGTTTCCGCGCCAACTACGACGCGATGCTGACGCAGGTGCGCTACCTCGGCGAGCAGCTCCAGGCGGCGCAGAACGCCGGCGGCGAGGCGATGCGCAAGCGCCACCACGAGCGCCACAAGCTCCTGCCCCGCGAGCGCATCGAGCTGCTCCTGGATCAGGACGCGCCCTTCCTCGAGCTGTCAGCGCTCGCCGGCTTCGGCACCGAGCACGCCCTCGGGGCGGGGGTGGTCACCGGCGTCGGCGTGGTCGCGGGCGTCGAGTGCGTGCTCATCGCCAACGATCCCACGGTCAAGGGCGGCGCCATCAACCCGGTGACGCTCGACAAGACCCTGCGCGCGATCGCGATCTCGGCCGAGAACCGCCTGCCGCTCGTGAACCTCACCGAGTCCGGGGGCGCGGACCTGCCGCACCAGGCGCAGATCTTCGTCAAAGGCGGCCAGACCTTCCGCGAGCTCACCCGGCGCTCCGCCGAGCGCATCCCGACCCTCTGCCTGGTGTTCGGCAGCTCCACCGCCGGCGGCGCCTACATCCCGGGGATGTCCGACTACGTGGTGATGGTGAAGGGCGGCGCCAAGGTCTTCCTCGCCGGGCCGCCGCTCGTGAAGATGGCCACCAACGAAGAGGCCGACGAAGAGACCCTGGGCGGCGCCGAGATGCACAGCCGAGTCTCCGGGGTCTCGGACTACCTCGCCGAAGACGAAGCCGACGCGGTGCGCATCGGCCGCGACATCGTCGCCCACCTGAACTGGCGCAAGCTCGGCACCGCGAAGCGCGTCGCCGCCGAAGAGCCCAGGTACGACCCCGACGAGCTCTTGGGCATCGCGCCGGTGGACCCGAAGCAGCCGGTCGAGGCCCGCGAGGTCATCGCGCGGATCGTCGACGGCTCCCGCTTCGACGAGTTCAAGCCGCTCTACGGCCCGACCCTGGTGACCGGCTTCGCGCACCTCGCGGGCTATCCGGTCGGGGTGCTCGCCAACAACGGAGTGCTGTTCTCGGAGTCGTCGGAGAAGGCGGCGCAGTTCATCCAGCTCGCCAACAAGATCGACGTGCCGCTCATCTTCTTGCAGAACATCACCGGCTACATGGTCGGCACCGAATACGAGCAGCACGGCATCATCAAAGACGGCGCCAAGATGATCAACGCGGTCGCAAACTCGGGCGTGCCGATGTTGACGCTGATGTTCGGCAGCTCGTTCGGCGCCGGCAACTACGGGATGTGCGGCCGGGCCTACAACCCGCGCTTCCTGTTCTCCTGGCCCAACCACCGCATCGCGGTGATGGGCGCCCTGCAGCTCGCCGGGGTCATGTCGATCGTGCGGCGCTCGGTCGCCACCCGCGCCGGCAAGCCTTACGACGAGGGCGAGGACCTCAAGGTCCGGCAGGCGGTGACCGAGCAGGTCGAGCGCGAGTCCTCGGCCTACTACGCGACCGCGCGCCTCTGGGACGACGGCATCATCGACCCCCGCGACAGCCGCACCGCGCTGTCGCTCGGCCTGTCGGCGGCGTACTCCAACACCGTGCGCGGCAGCGACGCCTTTGGCGTCTTCCGCATGTGAGGCGATGGCGACCTTCTCCAAGATCTTGGTGGCGAACCGCGGCGAGATCGCGTCGCGGATCATTCGCACCATCCACGCCATGGGCAAGGGCGCGGTCGCGATCTACGCCGACCCCGACCTGCACGCCCCCTTCGTGCGCGACGCCGACGAAGCCATCGCCATCGGCCCGCCGCTCGCCGCGGCGTCGTTCCTCGCCATCGACAAGATCGTCACCATCGCCAAACGGGTCGGTGCCGACGCCGTCCATCCGGGTTATGGCTTCCTCGCCGAGAACGCTGACTTTGCTCGAGCCGTCACCGACGCCGGCCTGGCGTTCATCGGCCCCCCTGCCGCCGCCATCCGCAGCATGGGCGACAAGATCGAAGCCAAGCGCCTGATGCAACAAGCCGGGGTCCCCGTGATCCCCGGCTTCGCCGCGTCGCAGCTGCCGGACGAAGAAATCATCAGCCGCTGCCAATCCCTCGGCTATCCCCTTCTCATCAAGGCGGCGCGAGGCGGGGGCGGCAAAGGGATGCGCGTCGTCAACGCCGACCAGGACCTCGGCGCGGCCCTCGGTCAAGCACGGGCCGAGGCCAAGAGCGCGTTCGGCGACGACACCCTGCTCGTCGAGCGCTACCTCCCGAGTGCGCGTCACATCGAAGTGCAGATCCTCGCCGACCGGCACGGCCAGGTGCTGCACTGCTTCGAGCGCGAGTGCTCCATCCAACGACGGCATCAGAAGGTGATCGAAGAGGCGCCGGCCACCAACCTCGACCCGAAGCTCGCCGCGGCCCTCCGCGCTGCAGCCGTCAGCGCCGCCCGCGCCGTCGGCTATCAGAGCGCCGGGACCGTCGAGCTCTTGGTGCACGCCGGCGGCTTCTACTTCCTGGAGATGAACACTCGGCTGCAGGTGGAGCACCCGGTCACCGAAGAGATCACGGGGCTCGACCTGGTGCGGCTGCAGATCGAGGTGGCCGAGGGCGCCCGCCTCGCCCTGACTCAAGACCAGGTGACGAGCCGCGGCCACGCCATCGAGGCGCGGCTGTACGCCGAAGACCCGCGCGCCGACTACCTGCCGTCCACCGGCACGCTGGTCGCCTTCGAGCCCGTGTCCTTGCCGGGCGTGCGCTACGACGCGGGGGTCGCGACCAGCTACGAGGTGTCGTCGTTCTACGACCCGTTGCTCGCCAAGATCATCGCCCACGGCGCCACCCGCGACGAGGCAAGACGGCGGCTGCTGCAGGCCCTCGGGCGCCTGTGCGTCATGGGCGTGCGCACCAACCTCGAGCTCCTCGTGGCGGCGCTCGAGCATCCGGAGTTCGGCGCCGGGAACCTGAGCACCGAATTCATCGACGCGCATCGTTTGGCGGCGCCCGCGCTGACGCCCGCCCACAGGAAAGCGGTGCTTCGCCGCGCGGTGGCCGCGACGTTGTGGGGCGAGCGACGACGGCACGCGGCCGCGTTGTTGCCGTCGGTGCCGTCCGGTTGGCGCAACAACCCCAGTCAGATGCAGCGGACCCGGTTCGCGATCGGCGACGAGGTCCTCGCGGTCGACTATCGGCTGCAGCCGCGGGCGCGGGCCGAGGTGAGAGTGGGCGACGAGCTTTGGGCGGTGCAGATCGCGGCCTGCGACGCGCGCCACATCACCCTGGTCATCGACGATGTCTGTCGCACCTATCGGGTCGCGGCGCGCGCCGATCGCTGCTTCGTGCACGGCGAGGGTCACTCGGAGCTCCGGGAGCTGTCGCGTTTCCCCGAGCCCGGGCAGCTGGAGGCCGAGGGCAGCTGCCTCGCGCCGGTGCCGGGCAAGGTGTTGGCGATCTTCGTGACCCCCGGCGACGTCGTGACCAAGGCGCAGCCGCTGTTGAGCATCGAGGCGATGAAGATGGAGCACCGCCTGAGCGCGCCCAGGGCCGGCGTGGTCCGCGGCGTCCCGGTGCAGGTCGGCGAGCAGGTGGAGGCGGGCGCGCTGCTCGTCGATCTCGAGGCGGGGGAGTAACTCGTGACCTCGAGCCACGCCACGAAGGGCGAGGTGTTGCGGATCGCCAACTGCAGCGGCTTCTACGGCGACCGGGCGAGCGCGGCGCGCGAGATGGTCGAGGGCGGGCCGATCGACGTGCTCACCGGCGACTATCTCGCCGAGCTCACCCTGATGATCTTGCACCGCGACCGCGAGAAAGGCGGCGGCGGCTTCGCGAAGACCTTCCTGCGGCAGCTCGAAGAGGTCCTCGCCACCGCTGTCGCCCGCGGCATCAAGATCGTGGTGAACGCCGGCGGCCTCAACCCCGGCGGCCTCGCCCGCGCCGTCAACGAGCTGGCGACCCGCCTCGGCGTCCGTGCCACCGTCGCCCATATCGAGGGCGACGACCTGCTGCCGCGCCTTGCCGAGCTGCAAGCGAGCGGCCACCCGCTCGCCCACCTCGACCACGGCCGTCCCTTGAGCACGCTCGGGCGCCCGGTGCTGACCGCCAACGCCTACCTCGGCGCCTGGGGTATCGTCGAAGCGCTGCACGCCGGCGCCGACGTCGTCATCTGTCCCCGGGTCACCGACGCGGCGCTCGCGGTCGGACCGGCGGCGTGGAAGTTCGGTTGGGCGCGCGACGACTGGGACCGACTCGCGGGCGCCGTGGTCGCCGGCCACGTGATCGAGTGCGGCGCGCAGTGCACCGGCGGCAACTACTCGTTCTTCACCGAGGTGCCGGACCTCGGCCACGTCGGCTTTCCGCTGGTGGAGATGCACGCCGACGGCTCGTTCGTGGTGACCAAGCACCCGAACACCGGCGGCATGGTCACGGTGGAGACCGTGACCGCGCAGCTGCTCTACGAGATCCAAGGGCCGCGTTACCTGAACCCCGACGCCACCGCGCGCTTCGACTCGATCGCGTTGGCGGCGGCCGGCGTCGATCGGGTGCGGGTCTCCGGCGTCAAGGGCGAGCCGCCGCCCCAGACCACCAAGGTCTGTATCAACTACCTCGGCGGCTTTCGCAACGAGATGACCTTGGTCCTGGCGGGCCTCGACGTCGACGCCAAGGCGCAGGTCGCCGAAGCGACCCTGTGGCAGCTGTGTGGCGGGCGGCGGCAGTTCGCCGAGACCAGGGTCGACTTGATGCGCGCCGACCACGACGACCCGAAGAGCAACGAGGCGGCGCTCGCCTATTTGCGCGTGGTGGTGAAGGACCCGGACGCGCGCAAGGTCGGGCGCGCCTGGAGCGGCAAGGCCGTGGAGATGGCGCTCGCGAGCTACCCGGGCTTCTTCCTCACCGCGCCGCCCGGCGACGCCTCGCCGTACGGCGTCCTCTGGCCGGCGCTGGTGCCGGCCGCGGTCTTGCGGGAGCGGGTCGTGATCGACGGCCGCGAGATCCTTGTCCCGCCGCCGCCGGCCGGGAGCGGCACGCCTCCTGAGATCGCGACGCCGGTGATCCTTGCGACCCCGCCGGGCCCGGCGACACCGACACCTCTCGGACGGGTGTGCGGAGCGCGCTCCGGCGACAAAGGCGGCAACGCGACCTTGGGGGTGTGGGCGCGGAGTCCGGCGGCCTTTCTGTGGCTCGACGCGTATCTGTCGGTCACGCGCTTGCGGGAGCTGTTGCCGGAGGCGAAGGACCTGGTGGTCGAGCGGCACACGCTCGCGAACCTCGCGAGTCATCTGTTTGTGATCCACGGCTTGCTGGGCGACGGCGTCGCGGCCTCGACCCGCGTCGACCCGATGGCGAAGAGCCTCGGCGAGTTCTTGCGCGCCCGCCACGCGCCGATTCCGGAGAGCGTGTTGGCGTCGGTGCCGGCGGGGCTCGGCCGGTGAAGCTCGCGAACTGCGTCTCCAGCGCGCGCCGGCGCTGGGCAGCGAATGTGGACCGCTGTGGTGGTGGGTTGCGGCGTCCGGCGTGACGCGGCACCATGGCATCAATGTCGCGAGCCCCAGCGCGCGCGGTCGAGCGACTCGAGGGCTTGGACACCGCCCGCGGGATCGCGATCGCGCTGATGTTCCTGAGCCACACGGTGAAGGGGCTGCTCAGCCACAAGATGATCCCCGACTACGGCGTCGTCCCCATCCACCTCCTCACCAAGCTGTCGTCCTCGCTCTTCATCCTGGTCTTCGGGTTCGCGGTCGCGGTGGTGTTTCTCCCCAAGGCGGGGACCAAACGGTGGCCGGCGGCGCGTTGGGGCCTGTTCAAGCGCGCCCTCGTGGTGATGTTCTGGTACAAGGTGCTCATCGTCGTGCAGATGTTCGAGCGCGCCAAGCCGGAGCGCATCATCGAGACCCTGACCTGGCAGCGCTTCCCGGACTTCGTCGAGATCCTTCATTTCTACGGCTGGTTCGTGCTGTTGCTCGTCGTCCTCCTCCCGATCTGGCGGGCGTCGCCGCTCGTCGTGCGGGTGCTCTTTCCCGTCGTCTTCGGAGTGGCGGGCTGGTGGCTCCACGTGTCGTTCGACTTCTGGGGCATCTGGCAGCTCAAGGCGGTGATCGTCGAGCACCCCAAGACCTTCTGCTTCGGCATCCTGACCCGTGGCTCGATGGCGCTCGCCGGCTTGCTCGCGGGGGACCTGCTGCTCGCCAACCGCGACCATCGGGTGTTCCGGCACCTCACCGCCGCGATCTGCATCATCCTCGGCTGCCTGTTCGTCATCACCTTCTTCTGGGTGTACCGTGACGCGCTCCCCGCGACGCTCTACGACCTGGCGCTCAACCACGGCAAGCACCCGCCCAACTTCCCGTTCGTGACCTTCACCTTCGGCGGCGCGCTCGCGGTCCTCGGGGCTTGTCTGGCGGCGCCACCGGCGTTGCTCAAGCTCGGCCGGCCGTTCACCATCGTCGGGCAGGAGTCGCTGTTTTGCTTCGTGTTTCACATCGTGGTGATCTTCGTCGGATACCGCTATCTCTTGGGGCTCAGGCACGACGTGACCTACCCGCAGGCGCTGGGGTTGACACTCCTGGTCTTCGGGTCGGCGGCCGCGGTCGCGGCCTTCAAGACTCAGCTGAAGAGGAGCATGCGGCATGCACAACGGGCGGCGCGAGAGCAGGAGGAGCGCGAGGGCAAGGCTCGTGACGCTCAGCTGCGTGAGTTGGCTCGCGAGTGGGAGCGCGGCACCGACCCGGTGGCCCGTGACCCTGACGTCGGAGATCACGAAGATCTCTCGAGAGTTCGACGGTGAGGCGGCGGTCTACGTAAAGGACTTGGCGACCGGCGTGCGCTGCACCCACAACGGCGCCACCCCGTTCTACCTCGCGTCGGTCGTCAAGGTCCCGGTCATGATCACCGCGTTCCAGCTCGTGGACGCCGGCAGCTTGAGCCTCGACGAAGAGCTCGAGGTGACCAAGGACGACCTGCGCGACGGCTCGCACGAGGTCCGACAGGCGGGGCGCTTCGCGATGCGCGAGCTCATCCGGCTGATGATGACCCACAGCGACAACGGCGCGACCGACCTGGTGCTCAAGAGGATCGGCATCGAGAGCGTCAACGCGATGCTGGGGCGCGCCGGCATCGACGGCTTTCGGGAGCTCACGACCATGCTCGAGGTGCGGCGCCGGGTGTTCGGCGGCGTCGACTCGCGCGGCGCGACGCTGTCGCCGGCACAGTACTACGAGCTCTGGGCGGCGCGCTCGATGACGCGCCGGGGCCGGCTCCTGGGCGAGTACGTCGCGGCCGGGCGCGCGTTTCGGAGCCGCGAGATCGAGGCGGCGTTCGACGCCTACTACGCGACCGAAGCGAACTCGGCGCCGGTCGAGGCGGTCGGGGCGCTGCTCGAGGCGCTGGTGTCGGGCCGCCTGGCGTCACCGGCGTCGACGGCGGTGATGCTGGAGATCATGAAGCAGTGCGAGACCGGCCGCCGCCGCCTGACGTCGGGTCTCCAGGCCGCGGTGCCGCTGGCACACAAGACCGGCACCCAACACCGGCGCGCCTGCGACGCCGGCATCCTCTACGTCCAGCCCGACCGACCGGTCGTCGTCGTCGTGTGCACCAAGAGCTTCGTCGAGCTCGGTGACGCCGAGCGCGTGATGGCAAAGGTGGGCAAGAAGGTCTACGACCTCCTGGCGACCGCGGCCGCCGCGGCGGCGCCGGCGCCGACCAGCCCGATGACGGCACCGGTCGCCACCGAGACCAGCGCCGAGGCTGCGGCGAGCCCGCCGTCGAGACGCGCCGGGGATTGACCGCGCGCGCTCCCGAGCCTTCACCCCCCGGCCGCCTTCTTGCCGCTCTTCTCCAATCGCGTTAGCTTGTTGGGGTCACGACCCAGCCCTTGCCCGGTCGGGGTGGCTGGACAGGGAGCAAAGAGAGGGCGATTACGCAGTCTTTGACGGCAAAAGGCGGTGAGCCCGGCCGGGTCCTGGTCGTCGATGACAGCCCCACGATCCGCGAATCGTTGCGCCTCGACCTCGAGGAAAAAGGCTTCTTGGTGGAGATGGCCGCGAGCGGCGAAGCCTGTCTGGCGCAGGCGCAGAGCCAGACGCACTTGCCGGAGTGCATCATCCTCGACATCGAGATGCCGGGGATGGATGGGATCTCGACCTGCCGTCGACTCAAGGCCGATCCGGGGCTCGCCCACATCCCGGTGCTCTTCCTCACCGGGCACCGAGACGACGAGTCGATGGTGGTCGCGGCGCTGAACGCCGGCGGCAACGACTTCGTCACCAAGCCGTACTCGCCCGGGATCCTGTTCGCCCGGGTCTGGTGCCAGGTCACGATCTGCCGCGCCCAGCTTCGGCTGCAGCAGCTGGCGATGACCGACGAGCTGACCGGGGCCTACTCGCGCCGCTTCCTGTTCGAGATCGTCGGCAAGCACGTCAAGCAGATGAGCCGCGGCGGCCCGCCGACCGTCTCCTGCCTGATGCTCGACATCGATCACTTCAAGGCGGTGAACGATGAGCTCGGCCACCTGCAGGGTGACCGGGTGCTGCGCGCGGTCGCCGAGACCATCCGCGCCAACATCCGCACCAGCGACGTGCTGGCCCGTTTCGGCGGCGAAGAGTTTTCGGTGATCCTTCCCCACACCGGTTTGGACGGCGCCCGCGTCGTGGCCGAGAAGATCCGCGCCGCGGTCCAAGCCGACACCATGGGACTGACGCCGGTCACCATCAGCGTCGGGGTCTCCTGCGTGACGATCGCCAGCGCCAACGGCGAGCTGCAGCGCTTCGACCCGAGCGGCCTGATTCGGCGCCTGTTCGCCTCTGCCGACGCCGCGCTCTACAGCGCCAAGCGCGCCGGCCGCAACTGCGTCGTGGTCGACGAAGAGCAGCCCGCGCCCTAGGCCTTCTTGAAGGTAATCCCCAGCAAGCGCTGGATGACCTCTTCGAGCTCGTCCGAGCCGACCGGCTTGGTGAGGTAGGCATCGGCCCCGGCGTCGGCGCCGAGGCGTCGGTCTTCGTCGTCCTTCTTCGAGGTCAAGAGCACGAACGGGGTCTTGGCGAGCGTCGCGTCGGCCTTCACCTTGCGGCACAGGTCCAGGCCGTTGAGCTCCGGCATGTTGATGTCGGAGATGATGAGGCGGGGCAGCTCGCGGCGCGCGAGCTCGAAGGCGGCGCGGCCATCGGCGGCCTCGAGATAGTCGAGCTGGTTGCCGACCAGGTAGACCTTGATGACCGCGCGGATCGTGGACGAGTCATCGGCGACCAGGACCTTGTGGCGGCACTGCCCGGCCGGCGCCGGCCCGGAGCCGGCAATCGGCAACCGCACCCCGAACGACGGCGTCAGCTCTCCGAGCGCGCCGGCGCTCGCCGCCTCCTCCGGAAACAGGCCGGCGATCAGGTCGCGGATCGCCGCGGCGCGGTGCTCGACGACCGCCGCGCCGACGCTCTGGGCGAGCTCGGCAGAGAGCGCCGCCGGGTCGCGTTGGCGGCGTTGGGGCTCGCGGCTGAGGGCGGTTCTCAAGACCGGCTGCAGCGCCGCCGGGATCTCGGGGTGCGCGGCGACCGCCTTGTCGGTGTCGATCTCCAGCATCCGCTGCACGATCTCGGTCTCGGTGCCCTCGCCGAGCAACTTCTCGCCGCACAACAGCTCGAAGAGCAGCGACGCGATTACGAACACCGCGCTCTTCTCGGTGGCCGCGCCGCCGACCGCCTGCTCGGGCGCGAGGTAGTACAACACCTGACGCGCCGACAACGCGCTGGCGAAGAAGCTGCGCACCGGCACCACCTTGACGCCGCCCTGGGTGCTCACCCAGATGTCGAGGGGCGTGACCATCGGCTTGACGCCTTTGACCTCCGGCAAGCTGCTCGCGAGGTGCTGCATCGCCTGGCAGGTCTCGACCGCGATGCTGACGGCGCCGGTGACGTCGACGCCGTGCTTGCGCACCCGGGCGCGCTTTTGCAGCTTGTTGAGGTCGCGTTGGTCGCGCTCGCAGTCGATCGCCAGGTAGCTCATGCCCTCGTTCCAGCCGAAGTCACACACCGCGACGACGTTGGCGTGCGGATGCGCGGTGGCGGCGCGCGCGTCTTCGAACTGCTGCGCCTCGAGCTTGTCGAGGCCGCCGATCGCCGTCGGCCACACCTTCAACACCACCGGGCGCGTCGTGGTACCGCGCATGAACGCCGCGTCGTAGAACACGATCTTGCCGTCCTCGCGCACCTTCTGCACCAGGCGAAACGGCTTGAAAGCCGGCAGACCGGTCACGACTCCACCCGCTTCCGGCGCCGTGCCGGGCCCGGGCTCTGATCGTCCTGGCGCGCGGTGTCGTCGAGCATCAGCACCAACAGGCGCGGTCCGATGTCGTCGAGGGCCGCGACCTCGTTCGCGGCGCCGAGCGCGATCGCCGCCTGTGGCATGCCGAAGACGACACACGAGGCCGCGTCCTGCGCCAGCACGTAACCGCCGGAGCGGCGCAGCGCCACCAGGCCGCGCGCGCCGTCGTCACCCATGCCGGTCAGAATCACCCCGACGCGGTTGGAGATGCTCGAGCCGGCCAGGGATTCGAACAGCACGGTCGCCGCCGGCCGGTGGCCGTTCAACGGTGGATCGTCGGAGACCCGCAGCGTGCCGTTGGCGTTGACGCCGAGGTGCTGGCCCTCCTGGCCGACGTAGACCACGCCGGGCTCGGGGACCTCTCCCGACTTGGGGATCATGACCCGCTGCGGCACCATGCTCGACAGCCAGCTGACGAACTGCTCGCTGAAACCGTCGGTCATGTGCTGCACCACGAGGATCGGCGCGCTGAAGGCGGCCGGCAGCGCGCTCAAGATCTGGACCAACGCCGGCGGCCCGCCGGTGGACGCGCCGATCGCCACCAGCGCCCGCACCGCCGACGCACGACCCGCGCCCTTCGCGGCCGGCGTCACCACCGGCCGGCGGCGGATCAAACGCACCCGGCTCGCCATCCGCACGGTGTCGACGAGCTCGGCCGAGAGCCTCTTGGCGCGCGCCCTGTCGACCCCGGCCGGGCTGCGGGCGATCTCCACCGCGCCGCGCTGCAGCGCCTCGAACCCCGCCTGGTCGCTGACCTCCGGCCCGGCGTCCTCGAGCACCACCACCGCGGTCGGGGTCTCCTGCATGATCCTCTCGGTGACCTCGAGGAGCACGGCCTTGCCGAGGCTGCTGCCGAGGATGATGACCTCGGGGCGGAACTTCTGCAGCAGGCGCTCGATGTCGCGCGCGCTGCCGCTCTCGCCGCACACCGCGATGTCGCTGGCGCTCTCGAGGGCGGCGCGCGCCGCGGCGCGGGCGTCGGCACGCGCGGCCACCAAGAGAACGACGATCACGTGGCCCTCCCGCTGCGGCGCAACAGCTGGCCCAGGACCCCGAGGAGTCGCTCGCCGGTGATCTCTTTCTTGATGAGGTAGGCGTCGGCCCCGGCCTGGGCGCCGAGCTGGCGGTCGACCTCCGAGTCTCTCGAGGTCACGAGCACCACCGGCAGGTCCTTGATCCGCGGGTTGGCGCGCACCGCGCGCACCAACCCCAGGCCGTCGAGGTTGGGCATCTGGACGTCGGAGATCAAGGCGACCGCGTCATTGTCATCCAAGAGCTGCAGCGCCTGCTGGCCGTCGGCGGCGGCGAGAGGCACGAACCCGGCGGCCTCGACCTCGCCGGCGATCAAGCTGCGGGTGGTGGGCGAGTCGTCGGCGACCACGATCCGGCGGCTGTCGGCTTTCGCGACCGTCGCCGCCACCGGACGCGCGGCGGCGGCGCGCAGCAAGCCGTCGACGTTCAGCGCCGGCACCACCCGCCCGTCCTCGAGGAGGGTGCCGCCCGCCAGCACGTCGATGTGCGACAGACCGCCGGGTAGGTCGCGCATGATGATCTCGTGCTCGTCCAAGATCTTGTCGACCAAGAGCGCCAGCCGCCCATCGGCGGTGATCACGACGACCGCGGCGCGGCGGCCGCGTTTGTCGGCGGTGCTGACCCGCTGCAACAGCGACGCGAGCTCGACGAGCGGCATCGGCCCGAGGCCGTCGTCGATCGTCTCCCGTCCTTGGAGCCGGTGGACGTCGGTCGCCGCTACCCGCAACACCCGCTCGACCGACGGCACCGGCAACGCGAACACCTCGCCGCCAACCGCCACCAAGAGCCCGCGGGTCGCGGCCAAGGTCAGGGGCAAGAGCAGGCTGAAGATCGTGCCGCCGCCGGCGGTGGTCGTGACCCGCACGTCGCCGCGCAGCTGCACCATGGTCTCGTACACCACCGACAGCCCGACGCCACGCCCGGCCGCGGTGTCGGCCTCGCGCCGGGTCGAGAGGCCCGGATGAAAGATCAGGTTCAGGGAATCCGCCGCCGACAACGAGGCGACCGCGGCGGCCGGCACCAGGCCGCGCTCGGTCGCCGCCCGGCGCACCGCGTCGACGTCGACGCCACGGCCATCGTCGCAGACCTCGATCGCCACGCGGTTGCCGCGGGTCTCCGACGACAGCAGCAAGGTGCCGACCGGCGGTTTGCCGGCCGTGAGGCGCTCACTCGGGGTCTCCATGCCGTGGGCGACCGCGTTGCGCACCAGGTGCAACAGCGGCGCCCGCACCGCGTCGAGCACCCGCTTGTCGAGGCGCACGTCGCCGCACTGCACCACCATGCGAACGTTCTTGCCCTGGTCGCGCGCCAGCTCGCGGACCGCGCGCTCGTAGCTCTCCAGGACCTCGCCGACCGGCAACATCCGCATCACCCGCACTGCGTCGAGCAGCGTCGTGGTCAAGGTCGAGAGCCGCTCGTGGTCGGCGGCGACCTCGAAGCGACTGCCGGTCAGGCGCTTCTTGATCTCGGTGAGGCGCTCCCGCCACGCCGTCAGCGGCGTGCCGTCGTTGCCGCCGCGCTCGCCGCCGCGACGCCGCGCCCGCTCGGCGCGGCGCACCTCGAACAACACCGCTTCGATCTCCGCCGCCAGGTCGGCGAGGCGCTGCACCTGGGGCCGGAGCCTGGCCCCCGCGACCACCAGCTCCTCACCCTTGCCGAGGAGATCATCGAGCCGCTCGGTCGCCACCCGCATCAACGCCGGGGCCGCCGCCGCCACCGCGACTTCCTGGACCGTCGGCGCCGGCGACGCGCCCCCCTCCCGACCTGGCTCGAGAGCCGCCGGCGCTGCTGCAGACGTCGCGGCCGGGGCCACGACCGGTGACGCCACCGGCGCCGGGGCCGCAACCGCCGGCGGTGGTGACGCCGCAGCCTTGGCGGGTGCCGTGGCTGGCGCGGTGAGCGCTTGGCGCGCGGCGCTGACCTCCTCGGCGCTGATGGCTTCGCCGGCGACGCCGCGCTGCAGCCAGGCCTCCGCGGTCTCCACCGCGGCGAGCGCGATGTCGACTTGCCGACCGTCCTCGGGCGAGGTCGGTCCGAGGAAGGTCTCGAGCTCGTGCATCAGCGCTTGCAGCTCCATCAACCCGACCGCGGCCGCCGACCCTTTGAGGCTGTGCAGGTGACGCCGCACCTCGTCGTGCGCTTGCTTACGGGC
Organism: Deltaproteobacteria bacterium; assembly: GCA_016218825.1. Taxonomy (GTDB): domain Bacteria; phylum Myxococcota; class XYA12-FULL-58-9; order XYA12-FULL-58-9; family XYA12-FULL-58-9; genus JACRCV01. Next base: position 25,369 of record JACRCV010000109.1, on the reverse strand, counting down.
CTCGGGCGAATCGGCCTGCTCGCAGGCGATCAGGCTCCGGCTGATGACGCGCAGACCCTCCACCGCTTCTTCGCGGAAGATCTCGAGCAGCTGCCGGCGCTTGTTGACGTCGAGCGGCATGGCTCTAGCCCTGGACCAGCTCCGTGAGCCGTTCGGCGAGGCCGCGGAGGTCGCGGGCCGCCGACTCCAGCTGCCGCACCGCGGCGACCGACTCGGTGGTGGCCTGGGCGATGTTGCCCATGGCCTTCGAGACCTGGTCGAAGCCCACCGACTGTTGCCGCGCCGACATCGCGATCTGCTTGGCCGCCTGCGACGACTCGACCATCGTGTGCGCCAGCTTGTCGATGTTCTCGCCCGCGACCCCGGAGAGCTTGACGCCCTCGTCCACCTTGGCGCTGCCGTCCTCGGTGGCCTTCACCACCTGGCGCACGACCTTCTGCACCTCGCCGAGGATGCCGCGGATCTCGTGCGTCGAGCGCTGCGACTGCTCCGCGAGCTTGCGCATCTCGACCGCGACCACCGCGAAGCCCTTGCCGTACTCTCCCGCCTTGGCGGCCTCGATCGAGGCGTTCAGCGCCAACATGTTGGTCTGGTCGGCGAGCTCGCTCACCGTGGTGACGATCTCGCCGATCTGCGACGCCTGCTCCGAGAGCTCGACGACGCTGTCGGCGATGCCGACCACCCGGTCGTGCGCCTCCTTGGTCGCGGCGACCGCGCGCTCGACCGAGTGCTGCCCTTCTCCCGACACTTCCTCCGCCCGATCCGCGAACTCGATGACGCTCTGGGCGTGCTCGGCGGTCTGCTGCGCCGCCTGACTGGTCTCCTTGATCGTCGCCGTGGTCTGGGCCACCGCCGCCGACTGCTCGCTCAAGCTCGCGTTCTGCTCCGCGATCGTGCTCAAGATCTGAGAGACCGCGGTGCGCAGCGTCACCGTCGCTTCGCGCACTAAGTCGAAGAGCCGATTGCGCTCCTCCAGGCCCTCGAGATCGGTGATGTCCTGGAGGATGCAGTAGATGCCGACAATCTCGCCGGTGGACTTCTTCAGCGGCCCGGCGTTGATCAAGAAACGCCGGCGCACCGCCTCGGCGTCGTGCAACGTCGCCTTGATGCCCATCGCCGGCTTGCCGGTCTTGGCGCAGCCCTGCACCACGGCGACGACGTCCTCTTCATCGACGCGCAACACGTCGTCGAGCGTCAGCTTGGAGGCGTCGCGCTTGCGACCGCAGAGCGCCAGCATGTTGCCGTTGATGTAGGTGACGTTGAAAGCCGCGTCGGTGGTGAAGAACGGCTCCACCAGCCCGTACTTGACGCAGTTGGCGAACGCCAACTCGTTCCCCAACAACATCACCTGCTTGTCGACGTTCTCGGCGTAGACCCGCAGGCGCTTCACCTCGAGCTCGAGGTCGGGCCCGCGCCCTGCCGCCGGCACGCCGGCGTTCTTCCTGCCCCGAGCTCTGGCACCCGTCGCGACTTTCTCACCGGTCTCTGACATGGTCGACGTTCCTCGCTCTTCGGCGGTCAAACGATGCCGCTCATCACCTGTTGGTAGAACTCACACTTCTGGCAATTACCGAGCTTCTCGGCGTAGGTGCCCTGCACCTGGCCGCCGCAGAAGGTCCCCGCGGCCATCCAGCAGTCGCGGCCGTGGTTCGGATACGCCGGGCAGATGCCGAGCTCCGCGATCTTGACGCCGCCCGGCTCGCGGCCGCACTTCTTGTACTGCCAACACGGGATCGCGACCACCGGCGCCGCGACCTGAAACGCCGCGGCCGGCGACGGTGCCGCCGACCGGCGCGCGGCCTTCTTCGGCTTGGCCTTTGCGACCGCCGCTCGCCGGCTGACCTTCTTGTTGCCTGCCTTCTTCGTTGCCTTCTTCGTTGCCTTCTTCGCTGTCTTCTTGGTTGCCATCACTGTCTCCTGCCCACTCCCGCGCCGGGCGGCGAGGGGCGAGAGCGACAAAGGCCTACCTCGTCTGCGGGTAGGCGGTTGCCGCACCTAATTGCAGTAGCTTCTTGGCGTCGAGCAGCGTGATCTTGCCGCCGACAATGCCCCGAACGTAGTCCCCGGCCAAGAGCGGCGCCGCGACGTCGCTGTCCGCGGCCTCGACGACGCCCTCGACGTTCTCCGCCAACAGCCCGACCTCGGTCGGCGCCTGGCCGATGACGATGACCTTGACCAGGTCGGCGGCGTGCAGCGCCGCCAAGCCCAACAACCGCCGCAGGTCGAGCAACATCAGGATCTGGCCGCGGCGACTGGTGACCCCGGCGACGTAGCTCGGCGCCAGCGGAATCGGCGTCAGCCGGCCGAGCGGCAAGATCTCGCTCGCGAGCTCGGCGGCGACCGCGTATTGGCCGTTGACGACGCTGAACACCAGCATGCTGTGCCGCGCCGTCGAGCGTCGCGAATCGCCCTGGACGTCGGTGCGCGACAGCTCCAGCGCTCGGCGCCGCAAGATCTCGTGCACGCGCTCCGGCGCCACCGCCCGAACGCTCTTGACCTTGCGCTCGACCTCGTCGAGGCGGGTGTAGATCGACGTCCAGTCGATCGCGGCACCACTCGCCCGTCTTGGCACCGGCCTCACCGCTTCGCCTCCGTCTCCGCGCGCCGCAGACGGCCGTTGACGACGAGCTTCAGCCACCCCGCGGTGATCTCGTCCGAGCCGGGGAGCAGCGCCTCATCGTCGAGATTCGCTAGCAGATCCAAGGTGTTGCTGAAACCACCGCGGGCCGCGTCGCGGTTGCCGGCGGCGGCGTGGATCTCGGCAGTGGCGAAGTGCGCCAGCACGTAGCATGGATCGAGGTAGAGGCACTGCCGCAACAGCTCCAACGCCCGGCCGTCGTTGCCGCGGCGGCGCTCTAGAGACGCGAGCAGATAGCTCGCGTCCAAGGACGTCGGCGCGGTCGACAACCACCTCTCGACGCTCGCCACCGCAGCGTCCAACTGACCACGATTCGCGAGCAGATGCGCCTCGGCCCGGCGGAGCGCGGCCGCGTCCACCGGTGTCGCGGGCTCGGGCGCGACCGCCGCCGGCCGCGTCACGACCGTACGGCGTCCGGGGGGCGGGGCCTTCGCTGACGCGCGCCCGGCGCCTTTCGGGCGGCGCCGCTGCCGTGTCGCCGCGGTGACCGGCGGCGCTACGAACGGCCGGTGGAACATGATCCCGGCGTTGTCCTCGCAGCGCTCGAGCCCCTCGAGCTCGGCCGGCACCGGGTCGGAGGGGCCAAAGAGGAGATAGCCGCCCCGCCCCAGCACCCCGGCGAGCTGCAGGGCGACCGCTGCGGCCATGTCGGGCTCGAAGTAGATCAGGACGTTGCGACACAAGATGACGTCGAACAACGCGCCGCCGACGAGCACCACCGCCGGATCGTGGCGCAGGTTGTGGTAGCGGAAGCTCACCCCGGTCTTGAAGTCGGCGCGCAGCAAGAAGCGGTTGTCGCCGGTCTGCTCGAAGTACGCGGCGCGCTCGTGCTCCTCGAGACCGCGCAACGACCAGCTCGAGTACTCCCCCGCCGCCGCCCGCGACAGAAACTCGGGGTTGATGTCGGTCCCGATCACTCGACCCGGGGTGCCCCGCGGCAGGCTCTGCCGCAACAAGATCGCGAGCGAGTACGCCTCTTCGCCGGCGGCGCAGCCGGCGCTCCAGACCCGAAACTCGGGATCGCCGGCCTTGACCTTCTCGTCGTGGAGCGTCGGAATGACCCGCCGCAGGGTCGTGAACTGCTCGAAGATCCGGAAGAAGTAGCTCTCGCCGATCGTCAGCTCCCGCACCAGCCAACCGAGCGCCTGCTCCCCTTCGGTCCCGGGCAACAACGCCGCCAGCCGCAACGGGTCGCCCGCGGTGAACTGCGCCGCCGCGCGACGCACGGCGCGCGCCAAATCGTCGAGGTTGTGCTCGCGAAACGACATCCCACAGTGCCGCTTGAGATGGTCGCCGATGAAGGTCACCGGCTCGAACACCGCCGTGTCCGCCACCGCCGTCACCTTGGCCTCCGATTCGTGGGGCCGCGAGATCACGCCTTGTCCTTCCGTTTGCGGCGAGCCGGCGGCGCCTTCTCGGCCGGGCCGTCCTTCGCTGCCGTAGGCTCGGCCGGGATCCAGGACAACACCCCGGCCAGATCCAACACCAGGAGCAGCCCGCCCTCCGCCCGCAGCGCCCCCAACAAACAGCGCCGCTCGACCGGGACCTCGCCCATCGACAGCTTGGCGTCGGAACAAAAGGCGTCGGCAGTCACGGGCACCAGCCCCTGGACCTCGTCGACCACGGCGCCGAACTGCCGCCCGGCGGTCTTCGCGACGATGATCTTCGAATCCACCCCGAACGCCCGCGCCGGCCGCCCCAGACGAACCGCGAGATCCAAGAGCGGCATGATCGTGCCGCGGTAGTCGATCGCCCCCAGAATCCCGGGCGACGCGTCCGCGAGCGGCGTCGGCTCCACCATCCGCACCACCTCCAACACCTCGCCGAGCCGCAACCCCAGACGAACGTCACCAGCCGAAAACGCCAAGATCGACTCGCCCACCACCGCCCGCGGCGCCGCCGACGCCCCCGCCTCGCCAACCACCGCCGCCGCGAGCTGACCCGACGCCGCGAGATGCCGCCGCAGAGACGAGAGCTCCCGCTCCAGTGCCTGGATCCGATCGTTGAGCGCTTCAGCCATGGGCGCCTATGGGTTCAGGCCGCGATCATACCCGCGATGACAATGAATGTCTAATATCCATATCAGAGCACTATGATTTCGGCCGGCGCTCTTGCCGCGGGCACGGGGCACGTCATCCGCTTGCGAATAACTGAAGGATGTTGCGTCAGCTTCCGACTGATGGTTGACTGCGCCGCGAGGGAGGTCCCATGGATCGAGGACGCCAACACCGCCGCGCGCGCGCGGTGGCCACGGTAACTGTTTCAATTATTTCGGTATTTCATGCGATCCCCGCCGCCGCCCAGACCGCGGCGCCGGCCGGCCGTGGCGACGCGAGCGTCCGCTACGTGGCGAGCCTGCGCGACAAGCTGAGCAGCTACAAAGGCGCGACGCTTTCGGTCTCTTACGACCTGATCGACACGTTGGCGGTGGAGGGCTCGGCGACCTTTCTGCACGGCACGTACTCCAACATCGTCACCGGGGCCGGCGGCATCGTCTACAACCGGATGCGGGCCTGCATGATGGACCCGAGTCGCTGCTCCAACATCAACCCGAACATGCCGGACACGACGCAGCTGACGAGCTCGCTCGATGTCGCGGCGGTCTGGACGCCGGTGGTGCTCGACGCCCTGGATCCCATCGGCGGCTCGCTGGAGATCTTCGCGCTCGCCGGCGTGGGCATGAACGGCACCCGCAAGGTCACGGCCACCGCGGACCCCGGCTACAACGACCCGATCCAGTTCACCGTCTCCGGTCAGGACCTCGGCGACGGCGGCTTCCTCGCCGACCGCGAGCTCCACCTCGTCGTCGGCGGCGGCGTCCGCGCCATCTTGTTCGAGCACGTGAACGTGCGCGCCGAGGTCCGGCCGCTGCTCGTTCGCCGCGAGTTCGAGCTCGTGACGGGCGGCGGCGCGACGTCCTACTGGTACATCCCCTTCTTCGCCCACCTCGGCGCGGGCGCGGTGTGGTAGCCATGAACCATCTCCATCGAGCCCTCGTGCTCCTGTCGGTCGCCGCCGCCGTTTCGTTGGCGCCTGCTCCCGCCCACGCCGGCCTGCCGCTCGGTCCGGTGCTCGCCGGCGCCGGCCTCGTGGTCCGCCAGAACGACCCGAGCGTGGTCGAAGGCTCGGCGATCGGCCTCTTGCAGCTGAACGGCAACTACGTGCGCCACAACGGCCTGGCGCTGGCGGCGAGCGCCGGCATCGTCGACTTCCTCGCCATCGAGGCCCTGGCCACGATCCCCGGCACCCTGAGCGCCGGCTACACCGACCTCGTCACGGAGGTCTACGAACAAGAGGCGCTGACACCCGAGGGCATCGATCTCAAACAGGCGAGCCTCACCGCCTCGGTCGCGGCGAAGGTGGTACCGGTGTACGGCACCCTGCGGGCGTATGGCGCCAGCCTGGCCTACCGGCTGTTCGTGATCGCCGGCGGCGGCATCGTCGGCACCAAAGAGCCGTGCCGGATCGGACGCGAAGAAGGCTGCAGCACCGAGGCGAGCACCGCCACCGGCATGGGGCTGCGCACCCCGCCGACGGTCAACGACACGTGGCGCCCGGCGGCCAACATCGGCGTCGGTCTGCGGGTCGATTTTTCCGAGCTCGTCGGCTTGCGCGCCGAGGTACGCGACGTGGTCTACTCCGACCACTACGTCGATCCGAGCCTGCCGGCGGAGTTTGGGGACACCACCCAGACCATGCACCTGGTGTTCCTGGCCGTCGGCGTCGCGTTCTTCATCTGAGCACGCCGACCTTCGCACGCCGGGCGGTGCTCGTGGCGGCCGTCAGTCGACCTCGGTCACCCGCACCGGCGTCGGTCCCGCTGGGTCGACCGTCACCCGCAGCCGCAGCTCTACTTGGCTCAGATCGAGGATGTAGCTCCTCGCGGTCTCCTTGAAGAGCCGGACCCGGGCTGCCTCCTGTCGCCACGCCCAGAGCTCGAAGGGCGCCGCCGGCCGCAGGCCACGGTCGTACAGCGAGGCGATCGCGGTGCGGGCGCGATCCAGGTCGGCGTGGGTCCACATCCGCGGGTGCAGCTGCAGCGTGATCGGCGCGGTCGGATTGGCGGCGAGGGTCTGCTCCACGAGCCCCGAGAACTCCTCGACGTCGCGGACCACGCCGACCTTCGACTCGAGGTCGATGAGGCGCGGCAACACGAACACCGGCGCCTCCGCGGCCCCGAAGAACCAGACCACCAGCTGCGGAAAGGTCGTGAGCGCCGTCATGGTGTCGGCGTCGAAGCCGTTCCCCGGCGCGCCGAAGCTGTGGAACTCCACCCCCAAGCGCTCGCGCCCGGCCGTGATACCGCGGGCGAAGGAGTCCATCTGTGACGCCAGCCCGGACCCGGAGAACTCCGCGACGTCGCCGAGCGTGTGGGTGTGGCCGTGAAACCAGAGCTCGAAGCCTCCGGCGTTGAGCGCGCGGTAAGCGGTACGGGTGGCGTCGTCTTCGGCGATCAGGGCGGTCACGATCCCGAGCGCCACCACGCCGTCTGCGGCGTCGACCGCGTCGATGAAGGCCACGTCGATGTCCCCGAACGGCGAGCCGAAGTCGTCGGCCTTCAGAATCAACGGCCGGCGCATCATGTACGCGAGCGGCGAGCCGTCGAGCGCGTCACCGGTCCACTCGGTGCCGGGGGGCGATGGCTCCGGCGCCGTGGCGTACTCGAGGCGGTAGCGCGCGTGCGGCTCGAGCTGGAACACGTGCGCCTTCGGCGACAGCCGCGGCACCGGGCCGGCGGTGGGCTCGCAGGCGGGCGTTACCAGTAGCGCGATTGCGACGTACAATAGGGCGGGGCCGATACCACGTGAGGCAAGAACCGGTTGCACGAGGTTTGGGATGGTCATGCACTGGCCCTGAAGCTCTGCCGTTCGCGATGCGCTAGCGCCCACACCTGGTCCGCGACGTCTGGGTCGAGCGTCACCGTGGTTCGCATAGAGGTGTCATGACGCCCTATTCGTTCGGCGTCAAGGCGCGTCGGGTTCGGCCTCCTTGTCCGGGCGGCTAAACCACATCAACGTTGTCCGTCACCCCAGGAGCCTCGGCGGTTATGATGCACGAATAGGATCGACAAGCCACATTTATAGATATAATACAAATAGTTATATTATTGCATATGTTCAGTTTTTGTTGCATTATTTGATGCATGTCCACGTCACTGCGGGCTCGGGGGGTTGTCGCGTTGCTTCGGTCCCGCGGCCCGAGTCGCTTCGTCGACCTCGGGCACGCTCTCGGAGGTCCGAACCGGTCTACCTTCTCGCGATGGATCCGTTCGGCCCCCGGCGAGGTCGTGTGCTTCGGCAAGAAGAGGACCGGCGTCTACTATGCGGCCCCCAGAGATGTCGTCGACCTCGGCAGCCGCTGGCCGTTGTACGCGGTCTCGGAGTCGGGCACGCCCGAAGAGGTGGGAGCAATATTCGCCGTCGAGCCCAAGGGCTTCGTCTTCGTGGCCGCGCAGAAGCAAGCCGCGTGGATGGCAGGAAGCGGCGGCAACGGCGCCTTCACCGGCCTCCCCTTCTTCCTCCATGACTCGACGCCGCAAGGCTTCCTCGGCCGTGCCCTCGCTCGCCGGCTGCAGGCCGCGCTCGGGGTGCCGGCTCGCCTGGCCGACTGGCAAGAGCACCACGTGCTCACCGCCCTCACCAAGACCGGCGCGGACAATCCCGGGAACTGGCTGGTCGGCAAGAGCGCCCACGACCTCCTGATGCGCGAGCGCATGGCAGCCCCGGAGCCGCCCCGCATCGACGACGGCGGCTTGGTGTACGAACGGCTGGCCGGCGAATCGCTCGCGGACCAGCCGCCGGGCTCGTCGGCGGGTGGCGAGCAGCCCAAGTTCGCGACGCTCGTGAGAGCGGCCTCGTCGAGGCACGTCCTCGTCAAGTCCTCGCCGGCGCGCGGCACGGCGGTCGGCGACCGCTGGGCCGACCTGCTCGTCGCTGAGCACCTCGCCCACGGCGTGCTGCAGGCGGCCGGGCTGCCTGCAGCCAAGAGTCGGGTCTTGGACGGCCCGACGCGACGATTCCTCGAGGTTGAGCGCTTCGATCGGGTAGGCCTCCACGGACGGCGGGCCACCTGCTCGCTGTTCGCCATCGACGTCGAGTACTTCGGCGCGCTCGACTCCTGGCCCGACGCCGGTGCCCGGCTGCTCCGACGCGGCTGGCTTGAAGCGGACGACGTAGCGGCGCTCGGGTTCTGGTGGGACTTCTCGGGGTTCATCGGCAACACCGACCGGCACTTCGGCAACGCCACCCTGTTCTTCGACCAGGGCCGCATGAAGCTCGCGCCGGCCTACGACATGTTGCCGATGTTGTTCGCGCCGCAGGGCGGCGAGATCGTCGCGCGTCCGTACGTTCCGCCGCTGCCGATCCCTGGTCAGGTGGAAGGGTGGCGGCGCGCGGGGAGCGCCGCGCGGTCGTTCTGGGCGCTCGTCGCCAATGACCGGCGCGTGTCGCGCGAGTTTCGGGCCACGGCGGCGCAGTGCGACCGCGTCATCCAGGAGGCGTTGCGCAAGGTAGGCTGAGGGGTTGGCGGCGTGCTCGCCCTTGCTTTGGTGCGATGGCCGGCTGACAATGGGCGAGAGGACGGTCATGGTGCTCGAGCGAATAGAGATCAACCCGGCCGTGATGATGGGCAAACCCGTGATCCGAGGCACGCGCATTCCTGTCGAAGCCGTGCTGCGAAAGCTCAGCGAGGGCGCGAGCGAGGCGGAGCTTCTTGATGCGTACCCACGGCTCGAGCCGGAGGACATCAAGGCCGCGATCCGCTACGCCGCCGATGTGCTTGGCCACGAAGAGATCTTCGACCACCCCCCCAAGGCAGCGGCTTCCGGCGGTTGACGTGTGCGTTTCCTAGCTGACGAGAACTGCGACTTCGCGGTCGTGCGTGCTCTTCGTGACGCTGGACACGATGTCGTTAGTGACCAGGCTGCCGTAGCTGCCCGCTCGTCACGAAGCCGACAGGAACACAGAGCCAACCGTGTTCCGGGACGTCGTTCGTGGTCGGCTACGGGCAGGTCGCAGCGTCGTTGTTGCCGCCGATGAGCGCCAGCACCTCGCGCCACCCGCGCGCACCGGTCTTCCCGAAGATGCGCTGCCAGTACGCCGACACCGTCCCGGGCGCACACCCCATCCGCGCCGCGACCTCGGCGATGGTCAGCCGCTCGCGCGCCAAACGCACGACGTCTTCCTCGCGCTCGCTCAACCGGCGCGCGCCGGGTGGTTGCGACGGCCGGCCTCGCGCGAGCCCATCGTTCCACGCACAACGTTGTTGACCCTCCCTCCGCCCCTCGCTAGAAGGCCCGCCATGGCGTTGGGAGGCGGGTTGTGGGCGCTGTGCGTGGCGTGGTCTCTCGGCCAGGCCGGAGACCCAGCCCCTGACGCCGCGATGCCGCCGGTCAAAGTCGTCCGCGCCTTCGTGCAGGCCTATCGCACCTACAAGCCGATGGCGATGAAGCCGCTGTTGGCCGAGGGCGTCTCGTCGCCGCTCAGCGTCGACCCCGCCTGGCTCGCGCTGCCGCCGGTCAAGAAAGCGTGGGGCGCCCAGAAGCTCAAGCACGGCAAACCCACTCCCGTCGAGGGCGCGATGGTGTTCGCGGTCGAGGCCTCGCTGCTCGACGTCGCCCCCCTCCTCGACGTCGTCTCCCGCGTCGACGCCGCGGTCAAAGACCTGCCGCCGCCCCGCGCCGCGAAGAAGCGCAAAGAGCTGGCGCTCGAAGAGCTCGCGCAAATCAACTGGACCTACCGCGACACCACCTTCGAAGTGCGCCTGGTGAAGACCCCGGCAGGTTGGCGCGTCGCCTCGACCGGCCTCGACGCCGCCCCGGCCAAGCCAGCGCCGACGGCCGCCGCGACCGCGACCCCAGCGGCGCCGGCGGAGGAAGAGGTCGAGGAGATCGCGCCCACGACCGCCGCGGGCTATCACCCGCCGTCGAAGAAGGCCTTGGCGGCCTATCCTGCGGCGCTGTTGGTGCTGCGCGTCGAGGGCGTGGCGTTGGAGTCGGCGTTCAAGGGCAAGGTGGTGGCGGCTGTGAATAACGACGGCTCGCTGCCGGTGGCGCGGGTGCGCGCCAATGTGATCTACACGACGAGCGCCGGCGCAGTCACCGACTCGGGACGCTCGTTCGTGTTCGCCGGCGAGCTTCTGTGCCCGAAGACCACCGGCAGCATGGAGACCGAAGCGATGCCGCCGGGCGAGCGCGCCGGGTTCAGCGGTCAGATCAAGGTGGAGATCACCAGCGTCGACTTCGACCGCCCCGACGCCTTCGGCCGCCTGCGCTCCCAGAGCTGCGGCGCGAGCGCGTCACCATGACGAAAGGCCCGACACACATGATGGTGGGAGCTGCGACATGAGCCTGACGGCGCTGTTGGTCTCGCTGGCACTCGCGGAGCCGATCCCCTTCGAGCTCCAACGGCTCGCGGTCTCCGATCTGCAAGCCGAAGGCGTCGACGCCGCCATCGCCTCCACGCTCACCTCGCTGCTCGCCGAGGCCCTGAGCCGCGACCCACGCTACGCGGTGCGCGACAGCCACGACCTGAAGGCGATGCTGGTCCACGACCGCGAGCAACAGCTCGTCGGCTGCAACGACCCGGCCTGCTTCGTCGACCTGTCGAAGTTCGTGGGCGCCGAGGCCATCGTCGTCGGCAAGGTCGGCAAGCTCGGCGCCGAGCTGGTCGTCACCGCGAGCCGCATCAAGGTCGACGGCACGACGGCGATGAAGGCCACCGCCCGCGCCAAGAGCGCCGACCTGCTCGGCCGCGAGATGCCGCGCCTGGCCGTCGAGCTGCTCTCCGACAAGGCGCTGCCGCCACCTCTGGTCAAGACCGGATCGAAGGACTCGCCCTACGCCGCGGTGTTGAAGACCCACGACGACTGTCACTGGGCGGCGGTGCGCGACGTGAAGGAGGACGGCTCGCTGTCGACGCTGAACCGCCAGATCTACCAGGCGACCTTCCCCACCACCCACTTCAAGGTCGGCAAGCACGTGCCCCTCGACGAGGCCCTCTACCTCGACCCGAGCTTCTACTTCCTCGGCGCGTTCCACTCCTGCTTCGCGCGCCAAAGAGACGACCTCGACGCCTTCAGCTTGAGCGACAAGAAGGCCGGCCTGGTCATCAAGGCGAGCACCGCCGCCGCGGCCGACCTCCGCGAGGCCTGGCGCGAGGGACAGCTCGAGCTGACGCTGCGCTTCGAGATCGTCGGCGGCAAGCTCAACCCCGCGACCCCTTACGACTGGGAGAACTGCGACGACAAGACGACCCAGGCGTTTCGACCCACCGACATCGCGCCGACCGCGCTCATCAAGATCACGGCGGCGGCGATCAAGAACAAGCGCGACGACAGCCTGCTGCCGTTGCATCGCACCACCGGCTCAGGGGACGCGCTGACGCTCACCGCCATCCCCGGCATCGACTAGGTTTCCAATACCAGGAGTCCAAAAGGAGAGGTCATGTTGAGAAAGTGCATCCAGGGAGTCCTCATCGCCATCCTGACCACAGGGTGCGTCAAACGTCCCGGGTTGGGCGCAAGCGCGTTCGCCGGCCCGCAGCAGGAGCCCACCGCCGAAGAGAAGAAAGAGGAGCGCGAGAAGGGCGCCGCCGGCGTCGAGGCCGCCAAGGCCGTGAGCCAGTCGACGCAGAGCGCCGTGGTCTTGACCCAGCAGGGCAACGCGATGTGCTTTACGATCTATGCCGCCAACTTCCCCGGCGCCCAGACCGCGTATCGCGAGGCGCTGAAGCTCGAGCCGAAGAACGCCTACGTGCTCGCGGCGCAGGCGACCTGCTACGCCCGCCAGGGCATGGAGGAGAAGTTCTCCGGCAAGGACGGCACCGCGTCGACCGACGCCAAGGTGCTGAAGCGCGCCGAGCGGTGGTTCAATCGGGCGCTCGGCTCGGCGCGGGCGGCGTTGAAGGTCAACGAGACTTACGGCACCGCGCACCTGATCATCGCCGAGATCTACGCGATGACCAACCGCCCCGACAAAGCCCTCGAGACCCTGAACAACATCGAGGCGATGAAGATGATCCCCGAAGGCCGCGAGTCGGGCTTCTACGCCTGGCGCTCCTACGTCAAGAGCCTGCTCGGCCAGGGCTGGAACGACGACCTCGAGGCCGCCACCGAGTACCACGACCCGGCCGAGTTCGCCGAATACGTCGACCGGCTGCAGAACCCCGAGCAGTACAAAGACCTGCCCCCCATCGAAGCCATCGTCGCCCCGGCGCCGTGAGGAACACCACCATGAGAACCCAAAGCCTGAAGCTCCTCAGTGTCCTGATTCTCGCCGTGACCGCCATCGCCCCGCTCGCGGGCTGCAAGAAGGGCACGCGCCTACCGCCGCTCGTCGCCCCGGTCGTGCCGCGCCGCAGCCTCGACGCGCAATACACCCGGCTGCGCATCATCGTCGGCGAAGCCTTGGATCGTACGGGCCTCGCCGGCGGCGTCGTCGACACCGGCACCACCGGCGGCGAGCTGCGGCGCACCGGCGGCTTGCTCATCGCCCCACCCGCCTCCGGGGTCCAGGTGGGCGTGCAAGCCAACGCCACGGTCCAGAGCAGCGCCGCCGGCTCCGGGTCACTGTCGAGCGTTCAGGTAGGCGGCGGGGCGTTGGCGCAGACCATCGGCGCCATCATGCAGAGCATCGCCGCGGTCTCGGAGCGCTTCGAGGTGGTGAGCGGCGCCGGCAAGGGCAACTGTGACCTGGTGCTGAAGACCTGGGTGACCGGGGTCGCCGCCGGCGAGCTCAAGGTCGACCAGGTCCTCGAGTCCTGCGACTTCGGCTCGGCGGTGAGCGCCGTCGACGGCGGCATCAAGTATGCCCAGAAGGGCGAGGACCTGCAGCTCGACCGCGACGACGTCAAGAGGCTCTTGAAGAAGCTGATCGCGACCTTGCCGGAGCCGTCCGACATGGGCAAGGCGCAGATCATCGCGCGCGAAGGCCGCTACGTGACCCTGAACATGGGCAAAGAGCACAAGGTGATGAAGGGCATGAAGGCGTTCGCGGTCAGCTACGGCGACCGCACCGTCGACATCAAGTCCGGCATCACGCTCGGCGACGAGGTGTTCACCGGCGACCTGTACGTGTTCGCGGTGTATCCGAAGCTGGCGCGCGCCTGGATCGTCACCGAGCCCGCCGACAGCTACCACGACCACTCCAAAGTCCACGTCGGCGACTACGTCGTCTTCAAGTAGAGGTGACCGATGAAGACCCTGATCATCGCCTGCGCCCTCGCGGTGCCGCAGCTGGCGCTGGCGTCCGGGAGCATCCCTGAAGGTTGGCCGGCCGTCATCGGCAACGATCCGCGCGGCAGCGGCGCCCACGTGGTGCCGCAACCGGCCGGCGGCCCGCCCACCGAAGAGATGGCGGCGCCGCCCGCCGCGATGGACTTCACCGCGGTGCCGCAGGCCCGGAAGGACGGCGACGGCAAAGCGCCGACCCTGAAGCTCATCTTCAGCTTCTTGCGCCTGGTCGGCGGCTTCGGCGGCCTCGACATCGGCTTCGGGATGGGTATCCGCGGCGGCTCGGGCGACCCCGGCTTCGGCATGTGGCTCGACTACATGCGCGGCATCCAGGCGTCGCTCTCGGTCGACGACCCGAGCCCGACGGCCTTCGGCAAGATCCAACACGACGCCGAGTTCTCGATGTTCCACACCGGCTACACCCTCGACGTCAACGTCGACTCCGACGACGTCACCTTGACCGGTGGCGCCGGCCTGGCGATGGGCGTGCTGTGGGGCGCGTCTGACCCCGTCTCCGGCGACTCGCTCGACGGCGCACCGGTCTTGGCGCTCGGGCTCGCGACCCACGCCGGCGCGCTCTACAACATCGGCGGCGTCGGCCTCGGTGGCCAGCTGCGCTTCAACAAGTATTTCATGGGCGGCTTCTCGGTGATGTCGCTCGACTTCGTGGCCGCGTTCTAGGGCAGGACAAGGTCATCGTAGGGGCGCCCTGCTTCCGTTCCTCGCGCTCGCGGCTTCGCCGCCGCGTTGCGGTACCGCGCGGGCGCCACGGTCGCGCCAGGGGCGCAACCTCTCGGCCGGTCACCGGTTGTACCAGAGAACGAAAGTCCGCTGGTCACGGTGAGCTGCTCTCGCCCTGGGGCTCGGCATGAGTGTCGCCCTGTTGCTCGTCGTTGGGCTCGCCGCGGGCGTGGCTGAGACCGAGCCCCCCGGCACCGCGACCGAGTCGGTGGCCGTCAGCGCCACGCGCGCGCCTTACCTCTTCGACATCGACCTGACCCTGCGCGGCACCGCGCGCGCCGGCGAGCCGCAAACCGCGTTGCAGGTGGAGGCCGCGAGCGCCGGTGGCACGACGCTCCCGGATTGGCGCGTCGACCGACTGCTCCGACCACAGGCGGCGAAGAGCTACCCGTCCGCGGTCCTGGCCGCCTCCGGCGAGGTCGAGCCGATCCGCGGCTTGTCGCTGCGCGCCCTTTTCGACAGCGGCGAGCTGCGCTCCGGCTCCTCCCTCGACCCGGCCGTCGCCGACGCCGTCACCATCGACGGCGGCGAGGTCGGTACCTGGTTCGCTTCCGGCGCCTTCGTCCGCGAGCTCGCGGTCACCGTGTCGCGCCCGTCCTGGTCCGCCGAAGTCGGCCGGCGCTTCACCAAGGTCGGTGAAGGCCTGGTCTACGAAGACTTCGGCACCGGCGCCGCCCTCGCCCTCGACTTCGGCGGCCACGACGCCCTCGTCTCGCGACTCGAAGCCCAGGCGTTTGCCGTCGGCCACACCTTCGACGACCTGAAGACCCCGAGCCCGTTCGTGATGCTCAAGCTCACCCACGAGCGCTCGCCGTTCGAGAGCATCGACGTGTTCGGGGCGCTGTTCTTGGAGCGCAGCGGCATCCTGCGGGACGTCCTCACCTCCGTGGTCTCCGAGCGCGTCATCGCCAACAACGACGGCCTGATGGAGCAGGCGCGCCTCACCCGGCTGTTCCTCGTCGACCGCCCCAGCCTCGGCCGCCTCTCCTACCTTGGGGTCTCCGGGAATCTGCTGCCGGCCGACGGCTTGAGCCTGCGCGGCGCTTTGGTCGGCAACCTCGGACGGGTCATCGTCGCCGGCCCCGACGGCAACTACACCTTCCGCCTGTCCGGCGCCGCCGCGACCTTCGACGCCTCCTACGGTCTCACAGAGGCCTTGGGGGTCGGCGTCACGCTGGTGGCGCTCTCCGGCGACGATCCCCCGGCGCTCTTGCCCGACCAGACGGTGCCGTATCACACGTTCGCCGCGGTGGCGCCGTACTGGGCCTGGACCGGGCTGTTCTTCTCCGGCGGCCTGAACCAGGGGATGTATCCTGGTCGGGCGGCGGCGGCGGGGGTGAACGGTCGCGGCGTGCTCGCCTCGATCGCGCGCGGCGACTGGACGAGCGACCTGCTGCGGGCCTCCGCGTGCGCGGCGCTGCTGTTTTCGGCCGCGGGCCCGCCTCCGGCCGGCATCGGCGGCGGCAGCTCGTTTTACGGCGTCGAGACCGATCTCGTCGTCGAGCTGCAGCCCTTCGAGCTCGTCGGTATCGGGCTCGAAGGAGATCTCTTCTGGCCCGGCAGCTTCTTCCCGCAACACGACCTGGCATATCGTGCCCTCGGACAAATCCATGTGCACCTGGGCAACTAAGCCACTTTCATCTGCCTTTGATTCCCGCGCGGCCACGGCGGCCGCGCTCGCGGCCTTCGTCGCCCTCACGCTCAGCGCCGCCCTCGCCCTGGCCCAGCCACCCCCGAAGGCGCCCGGCGCTCCGCCGGACGCGGCAGCCCCGGCCGCACCACCCCCGAAGCCACCGTCACCGACCCCGGCTTCGAAGCCCGCGGTCACCGAAGAGCCGGGCCCGAA
Source organism: Deltaproteobacteria bacterium (assembly GCA_016218825.1). Taxonomy (GTDB): domain Bacteria; phylum Myxococcota; class XYA12-FULL-58-9; order XYA12-FULL-58-9; family XYA12-FULL-58-9; genus JACRCV01. The sequence goes on along the minus strand of JACRCV010000109.1, from coordinate 8,915 downwards.
AACAGCCCCGGAAGCACCACCTCCGCCCACGTCCGCGCCGCTTTCGGCTGAAGACGAGGCGATCTTGAAGGACTTGGAGTTCTTCCGTCTTTTCGACCTGTTGTCGGTGTTCGACTTGTTCGCGGACGATTCGGACTGAGGGCGCGACCAAACGTGGGGTCGGTGGTTTGAAGATGAGTGAGCCAGATCACAAAGCTGACCCTGACGCCCTACTCATGGTGGCGTGTGGGAACGGCGACGAGGAGGCGTTCGTGAGCCTGTATCGGCGATATCGCGACCGGCTCTTCAACTTCTGCCGGCGGTTGTTGCAGGACCGGGCGCGGGCGGAGGAGGCGACGCAGGAAGTGTTTCTGAAGATCTACAAAGCCCGGGGCCGCTACCGCGCCGACCACCGCTTCTCCACCTACCTCTACCGCGTCGCGAAGAACCACTGCCTGAACGAGCGCGGCCGCCGCGAGCACGCCCTCGCCGACCGCTCGCAAGAAGCCGCGGCCCAACCCACGACCACGCCGACCCCGGACGTCGCGGCGCAACAATCGTCGCTGCGCGAAGCGATCAACGTCGCCCTCGCCGCCCTCCCCGACGCCCAGGCGACCGCGCTGGTGCTCTGCCAATACGAAGGGATGAGCCAAGAAGAAGCGGCGGCGGTGCTCGAGGTCTCGGAGTCCGCGGTGAAGTCCCTGGTGTTCCGCGCCCGCCAGAGCCTCAGCGCGCTGCTCCGGGAGCACCTTCAAGAAGAAGAGGTACGCCATGCAGTGCCATGACCTCCAACAAGCGCTCACCGCCGCCCGCGTCGGCAAGCGTCCGCTCGACGAAGAGCAACAGCGCCACCTCGCGTCCTGTGACGCTTGCCGCGCGTTCGCCGCCCTCGACCTCCGCCTGGAGCGAGCGCTCGCGGCCGACGCCGACGAAGAGCCGGGCGTAGGCTTCGACACTCGGTTCTTCGCGCGCCTCGGCGAGGTCAAGAAGCAAGGCGAGCGCCGGCGTTGGCTCGGATTGTCGCTGAGCTTCGCGGCGGCCGCGGCCGCGGCGCTCGTCGCCTTCGTCGCGCTCAACGACGCCGACCACGACGATTGGGGCGGCGACATCGAGCTGGCGATGAACCTCGAGCTCGCGGCTGATCTGGACGTGGTGAAGCACCTGGACGACGTCGAGGCGTTCGAGATCATCGCCAAGCTCGACGACCGCGATCTCGACGCAGTGCTGAACGAAGCCGGGAGGCGGCCATGAAACTCGCGTCGCTGGTCCTGTCTTTCGGCCTGCTGCTCGCGGGCGCGGCGGCCTTGGCACAGGAGACGAGCGCGCCGCCGGCGTCAGCCGCGGTCGAGCCGGCGCGGGACCTCGACGCCGCCCGCAGCCGCTGGCTGGCGCTCAGCGAAGAGGAGCGGCAGGCGATGCGCAACGCCTATCGCGCGTTCAAGGCGCTCTCGGCGGCGGAGCAGGCGCGGGTGCGGGACCGCTTCCGCGCCTTCAACAGCCTGTCGAGCTACCAGAAGACCCAGATCCGCGAGCGCTTCCGCGCCTTCAAACGCCTGCCGGGGGCCGAGCGCAAGACCGTGCTCGAGAGCTTCCGCCGCTACCAGGGCTTCAGCAAAGAACGCAAGGCCGAGCTGCGCCACATGTACCACCGCCTCGTGCAGCTCAGCCCCGCGGAAAGACGCCGCTTCCTGGAGAAGCTCCAGCAGTGGAAGAGGCTCTCCCCCGAACAACGCGACGAGATGCGCCGCCGCCTCCGCAACCGCATGGGCGGGAACTGACCACCTCGGCCTACATCCAACCCGACCGCAACCTCGGGGCGCGTCGTCGGTTGGAGTCAATGAAGTCACCAGAAACCATCCTTCGTACGAAGGACCAGAACCAAAGGAGCCTGTCATGAAGAAGCTGTTGACCTCGACCTTGAGCGCGCTGTTGGTTTCGAGCCTCGCGGGTTGTGGCGCGGACCTCGCGTCGACCATCGACGACCAGGTGATGGAGTCGGCGTTGGAGTCGTCGAACGACGCCGCCGACGACGCCGCGGTCGAGTCGGGCGGCAGCTTGAGCCAGGCGTTCGGCATGAACGGCGGCCCGGCGGGCGCGTTGATGGCGGATGGCTGCGTGCAGGTCGCGACCGATCCCGACCCGCTGCCGATGCCGCGCCCCGACTCCTTCGTCGTCAACTGGACCTTCACCGACTGCAGCTGGAGGAACTTCGTGCAGAGCGGCACGCGCACGATCTCGTTCACCCGCAACACCGACGGCAGCCGTGACATCGTCGGCTCGCGCGACGTCTCCCGCGTCCGCGCCGACGGCGACAGCGTCGCCATCGACAGCTCCGGCAGCATGCACGCGACCGGCAGCCGCCTCGACGGGGCCGTGGACCGCGCCATCAGCTTCGAAGAGCATCGGGTGCGCAACGACGCCGACGGCTCGCTGGTGTTCGACGTCAACATCTCGTCGTCGAACCTCACGATCGCGACCACGATCGCTGCCGACGTCGACATCAAGCGGGTCTTCAACGGCGACATCCTGGTGCACGGCAACAAGCGCGACTACGACCTGACCACGTCGCTCGTCGGCGTCACCCGCGAGCCGGCGGTCTGCTGCCACCCGACCGCGGGCAGCATCCACCAGGTGTTGAGCAAGGACGGCGAGACCCTGCGCGAGCGCACCTACACCTTCGGCGCCGAGTGCGGCCAGGTGGCGCGTGACGACGGCAGCAGCGTGACGCTCCCGGCCTGCCGCCGGTAATCAGGTCCCCGACCCCCGCCCGCCCCTTCCCTTCCCCGCCCCTACCCAGCACGACGCGCCTTGACGTGCCCCGACCGCTCCCATTGGGCGCTCGGCTGGAGCTCGTGGGTGGCGTAGTCCGTCAGCACGTAGTTGATGAGCGATTGGTAGGGGATCCCCGTGCGCTCGGCGAGCCGCCGAAAATAGAGCAGCACCTGTGGGTCGAGGCGCATGGTCACCGGCTTCTTGAGGCGCCTGAGGTAGTTCGGCTCGACGCGCCGCAGCTTCGCAAAGTCGTATTGTCTTCTCATCGTGGTCCTCCTCCAAACACGGTCAGACGTTCCTGCCGCGTCGCTTTGCGTGCCGAGATGATTCGGATCTCGGTGCCATGCTCGTTTTCGCAGTGCACGACCAGAAGCACCCTCGCCTTCCGGCTCACACCCACGGCAATGTAGCGGTCCTCGTCTTCCGAGTGGTCGGGATCAGCGAAGACCGCCAACGGGAAGCCGTCAAAGATCGTCGCCGCCTCGTCGAAGCTGACACCGTGCTTCTTGCGGTTCAGACGATCCTTGGCATCGTCCCACGTGAAGGTGAGCATTATATGTACATCGTATGTATGAGAGGCTCGACTGTCAATCGGCGCGGGGCGCGGCGGCGCCGGCGCTCTCCACCCCGTGCCCGTTCACGGCAGCGACACGAGGCCTCGGGCGTTGAAGCCGGTCTCGTCGTCCATCGCGTTCTCGTAGCGGTCGATCGCCACCGACCGCGGGTAGCCGTACTCGGGATCGTAGGTCACCGTGAGCTCGTCGGCCCCCTCGTCGATGGCCCGCCGCACTTCATCGAAGAGCCCGTCGACCGTGAACCAGGCTTGGTAGGCGTCCACGGTCAGCGCCACCTCGGTCGTCGCGTCCATCTGCCGCGCCGCGCTCACGACCGCCGCGTCGCGAACCTGCACCCGGACCGGCTCGATGTCGGGACAAAAGCAGGTGCGCTGCACCACCCACTCGTACGCCGCCGGCCCCGCCGCCCGCCACTGCACCCTCGCGTCCTTCAGCGCGTTCTGTTCGTGTGAATCACCGCATGCCGAGAGACCGCCGATGAGCAGGCACAAGATCCCGATTCTCGTTCGCATCTGAGTCCTCTCCAGTGAATGGCGCTCGAGCCCCAAAGTGCAACCGACGCGCCAACTCAGTAGCGTGATCTTGCTTCGTTTCTTCCCGGCGGTGCTGTCTCGTTGGCGAGACAGTGCGTGCTGTTGTCAACGGTTGGCGCCTGGAATCGCTACCGGCGACAGCGACGGCGCCGGAGGCCCAAGAGCGCGACGGCGCACGCGGCCGGGGCCAGGCTCGCGCCACCGGCGGCACAGCCCTTGGTGAGGAAGCAGGCGGTGGCCTCGCCGCCCATCCTGCCGCAGGTGCCGAGAACGCCTTGGTTCGGATCGTTGCCGTTGCAGCCGCCGGTCAAGCACTCGTAGTTGGCGCCGCAGGCCTCGCCGTCGGCCTTCTTCTGCATGCAGACATCGGTGCCGCTGCAATAGAGCCCGTCACCGCACGGGGCGGTGCCGCAAGCGGCCGCGGCGGCGACGAACGCGACGCAGACTCCTTCGGCGTCGCCGGACTCCCCCTCGCAGCTGCCGCCGATGCACTCGTCGTCGTAGTCGCAGGCGCCGCCGGGCGTCACCTTGGGCTCGAGGTAGCCGTCGCAGACCGGGAGGCGCGAGGTGGCGGCGCTCTTCAGCGCGTCGCAGGAGAGCGTGGCATAGGCGTCGAGGCACTCGCGCAAGCGGTCGCCGTGGTAGACGAGGCGGTCGCGTTTCTCGCCGCGCTCGATGTTGGTCTTCGTCCCTTGGAGACCGGACGCCATCTTGGCCGGACACTCGGCCGACGACGACGTGTAGCCGGTCTGCTGCGAGGCCACCACCTCGTCGGCGGTGCAGCACTCGTAGGCCTTCTTGCACAGCGTCTCGGCGACCGCGTCGGGCAAGTCTTCGAGCTCGACGTCGGAGTCGCCGCAGGCCGCAAGCAGCGCGATCGGAAGAACGAGCAAACCTCGTGAGCGCATCAGCACCTCCCGCGGCGCGGACTGTATCAGTGCGGGTGGTGGACGAACAGATCTGCGGGGGGCTGTGGTCCGCTGTCTTTCGCGACCTTGGTGAGGTCCAGCGTGGAGAGCCACGCCGCCGCACGGCGGACCTCGATCCCATCCGGGTAGGTGCGCTCGCGGTCGAGCTCCTTGACCAGCTGGATCGTCGAGGCGCGCGCTCCGATCTGCGCTACGAGAGCTCGAAGCGCCGGCGAGGGCTCGGGCGCCTTGTGCTTGGCTTCGACGAGGTGCGTGACCACGCCGTCGACGGTCACGACGAAATCGACCTCGCGGCCGTCCTTGGTGCGAAGGTAGTGTAGGCCGACCTTGGCGCCGGTCTGGTCTTCGACGCGATGCGCCTCTTTGAGTAGCGCGCACGCGATCACGTTCTCGAGGCGAGCGCCGGGATCGCCGCCGACCTGGCCGGTGTCGTAGAAGTAGTACTTTTTGGCTTTGAGCAGCGAGCGGCTCACGTGGCGGGTGTACGGACTGAGGCTGAAGACGACGTAGAGGCTCTCGAGGATCTCGAGCCACAGCGTCACGGTCTTGGGGTCGACGCCGAGGTCGCGGGCGAGGTTGGCGTGCGAGACGGTGCTGCCGACGCGGTCCCGGAGGAGCACCAGCAGGGTCTCGACGCCTGAGATCTGACGAACCGCCCCGAGGTCGACGAGGTCTTGGCGAACGATGATGTCGAGGTGCGTCCGTCGCCATCGGGCGTAGAAGTCGCGGTCGTTTTGCAGGAACGGCTCCGGGAACCCGCCGACCTCCATCAGCCGCGACAAGGCGTCGTCGGCAGGCACGCTGGACGCGACCTCCTTCACGTCGAGGGGGTGCAGCCGGTGCGCGAAGTACCGCCCGGCCATCGACTCACCATCCTTGCGCGCGGCGTCGAGGCGGGCGCTGCCGGTGACGACGAGCGCGGGCGGGATGCCGTCGACGTCGTAGATCCCCTTCAGCCACGCCTTCCACCCCTTCATCTTGTGCAGCTCGTCGAAGATGACGAGCGCCTTGCCCCGGTCCCACGAGCGCTCGCGGATGGCGACGCGGTGCTCGGGAAAGTCGTAGTTGAGACAGTCGAACGACGGACTCAGCATCTTGGCGAGCGTCGTCTTGCCGCACTGCCGGGGGCCGGAGATCAGGACGATCTTGGTCGCGAGATCTCGAGCCACCGCCTCGCGAATCGACCGGTCCATGTCAGACTATTATGGATTGCAATCCCAGAAAGTCAAGACTGAACGGGAGTGTGATCCCGATTAGTCGCTGACGTGGGTGACAAACCCGGATCGGAGCCGGGTGGAGGCGGTTGCGGTGGCGGTGTACACTGGCAGCATCCGGGGGGGGGGCCGCGAGCGACTCCATGAAGAGCACGGTGACCATTTGCGCATTCGGCCTCGTTGCTGCGTCCGGTTGTAGCTCGATCGAGCCGTGCGGCGAGCCGCCTGCGACGAAGCACCTTGGTGATTTTCCCGCACCAGGTTTGGAGGTCACTGCAGATATACGCGAATCAAAGATCTTCTATGCGATGGTGCACCTTGCTTGGGCCGATTGCGCCTTCCTGGCAAGCTCGGCTGCTGCAGACATGAATGGACAGCCGCTGGAACGCTTGGGCGACCGCCGCTCCAGTGGGGGTTGGTGTGGCTGCCCGGCCGGGCCAGGCTTCCAGCTGACGGACGCCCCCCTCCCGAGCTCGCTGGACGCCGTATTCGCGGTCGTCGAGGGCGAGTCGAGCATCGGAATGTCGGTCCCGGGTCTGTTCGCCGTCGGTGTGACCCTGCAGCCCGCGGAGCAACCACTGGCCGCCGGTGGCATGGGCGCGTTGTCCTTGGACATGCCGGCGACGATGGTCGTTGACCTGGGTGTGGCCCTGACCGCCGGAGATCCACGGTACGCGCACTATGTCCCCGCCACACTCCAGTACGACCAATGGGTGTTCGCTGTGCCGGCAGCACTCCCGCCCGGACCGTACCAACTGCTCGCATCGTGGTCTGTGATACATGCCGCCGCGTCGTGCACGAACACCGCGGGGTGCACTCTCCGGGCGAGCGTGCTATCGGACATCGCGGCAACCGTCTTCGTGCCTTGATCTCGTCGTCAAGATCGGAACGTCTTGGCCGTAGAACGGAACCTACCGAACGCAGCCTGCGAGATTGAGCGTGCAGTTTGGATTGCAGGTGATAGTGCCGGTGCCGAGGTCGTGCTGCGCGCACGCTGTTGCCGTCGGCCCATCACACTGCTCGCCTTCCTCGAAGATGCCGTTCCCGCACGTTCCGGCGACCGATGCGATGCACGCGCTGAAGTCGACGAGACAGTTCGACAGGCAGCTCAACGCGCCGCCGCCGAGGTCGCTGTCGACGCTCCTGCAGTCGTCATAGATCCCGAGGTCTCGCTGATCGCACATCTCTTCCGGCTCGACGAGGCCGTTGCCGCAGGCCGGCGTGCCCCCGGTGCACCCAGAGAACACGACCCGACCGCAAGACGCGTTGCACTGCAACTCCCCGCCCGCATAGCCGTGTTTCTCGCAGGTGTCGCCACCCACGTCGGCGCCGTCGCAAAGCTCGCCGGCCTGGTCGATGGCGCCGTCGCCGCAGTGGGGTGGGTCACACACGCTCGGATCCGCGGTGCACGATGCATCACAGGGCACGGCACCGCCGGTCAGACCAAACGCGGAGCACCTGACGTTGTTGCTCACGCCATCGCACTCTTCGACGCCTTGGCGGATGTTGTCGCCACAAACCGGGCCAGCACCGGTGCAAGCCGATGCGTCGAACCGGCAGGTGCTTGCGCACTTGAGGCCGGTGCCGGTGTAACCCAGAGCAGCGCAAGTCCTCTGGCCAAGATCGGTCCCGTCGCACTCTTCGGAGCCATTCCTGATGCCGTCGCCGCAATAGGTGGCGGAGCCGCCGACGCACGCTCCCACAACGAACCGACAGCCTTCGTCGCACTCGAGCAGCCCGCCGGTGAATCCGAAATCGGTGCAGCGCCGACCGCGTAGGTCGAACCCGTCACACTGCTCGAGGCCTTCGGCGTTGTCGTTGCCGCACGACGGCGCCGCGCCGGTACATGCCGAGGTGTCGAACGCGCAGTCGCTCCGGCACGCGAGAGGATCCGTCGTTGCGCTCGCGTAGCCGAGCAGCCGACAGGTCAGGCGCCGCAGATCTGGACCGTCGCATTCCTCCAACCCCTCGGTGATCCCGTTGCCGCACTCAGGTCCGGCGCCTAGGCACTGCGACACATCAAAACCACAGGAGTTGCTACATGCCAGCGTGCCGCCGTCGGGGTAGCCGAGTGATCCACATCCCTGTTGGCCCAGGTCGTGGCCGTCGCATTGCTCAGCGCCTGCGCGCACGCCGTTCGGGCACGGTGACTGATCTCCTACCGGCGAGGGCTTGGTGGTGCCGCTGTTGCAGCACCCTAGCAGAAGCAACAGCACCGCGGCGATTGGACGCGAGAGCCGGTTTGCGAGGCAAGCGCACAAGTTCGTACTCATGGTCACCCTCTTTCCGGTGGCATTCCGTGGAGATGCGCCAGGCCGAGCATTCAGAAGCAGGGGTTCGGCGTGGAGCCCTCGGGGCTCACGCTCGTCGACAGAATCCGCAAGCTATGCGGATCCGTGAAGTCGCCGATGTAGCGGATCCGAAACTCGGTGCCCTGGCACGAGGTGATCGGCACGCCATGAAGAGCGACACACGGATACCCGTCGCTATCGCTGATTGACGTCCTCAGCTCTTCGATCACAGCGCCCTGCTGCTGAGCCACGTCGAGAACGATGTCCACGTCTCCGGGAGTGTGGACCAAGAACCCTACCTGGTAGGTCCCGGGCTGAATGCCGTCCAGATACGGCCCCCACTGGGCCTGGCAGGTCTCGTCCTGGGTGTACGGCACAACCCAGTCATAGCCATCGGCGGAGCCGCAGCTGTGGCTCAAGCCCGGATCGGACCCCGCCCAACGGAAGATGCTCGGCAGGGTGCTCTGCAGCTGGCAGTTGGTCTCAAAGTTGATTCCGCCGTAAGAACCCCACTCGCGTTCGATCACCAGAAGGGGACCGGCTGATGCCTGGAGCCTGAAGGCCCTCCGCGGTGTGGTTCACCAGGGAGCGCGGTGCCGGAGGTCTTGGTTCGAACCCGTCG
>JACRCV010000108.1 GCA_016218825.1 Deltaproteobacteria bacterium | reverse complement strand
TCAACCATTCCTATAGGCTGTAATGCAAGCGTAAATTCGCCAGGCGTATACTAGGCGTTTTGGGGTTTCTGGCGTCCTATCCTCTTGAAATCATTCAGGGTGGCCCTTCATTTGGTACGAGGATCTGTCAAAGTCGGGCGCGGGAATCAAAAGGAGGAGGAGAAGAAGAAGAAGAAGAAGAAGAAGAAGGTCCCTAGCGCACCCGTCAGGTGCGCTCGAAGTGCCGAGACCGCTCCCAACAGGTGACGACCTCGTTGAACTTGCGCTGCTCGGTCTTCGCCGCGTGCAGGTAGTGCTCGACGACGTCTTCGCCGAGCTCTTGGCGCGCGAAGCTCGAGCCTTCGAGGGCGGCGATCGCGGCGGTGAGCGTGCTCGGCACGGTGTCGAGGCTCTGGGCGGCGTAGGCGTCGCCACAAAACGGCGGCGGTGGCTCGAGGGCACGCTCGATGCCGTCGAGACCGGCCGCGATCATCGCCGCGAACGCCAGGTAAGGGTTGGCGTCGGCCCCGGGGATGCGGTTCTCGAGGCGCAGGCTGCTCTTCTCCCCCAGCGCCCGCAGGCCGACGGTGCGGTTGTCCAGGCTCCAGGCGAGGCGGGTCGGCGCAAACGACGCCGATTGGTAGCGCTTGTAGGAGTTCACGAACGGCGCGAAGAACACCATCAGCTCTTTTGCGTGCGCGAGCTGCCCGGCGAGTAAGCCGCGGAAGGTCTTGCCGCGCCCCCCCGGCGCGGTCGGATCGTAAAAGCTGCTGTTCGCCCCCGAGGCATCCCACAGGCTCGCGTGGATGTGGCAGCTCGAGCCCGCGAACTTCTCGTGCCACTTCGCCATGAAGGTGACGCTGACGCCGTGCTGCTGTGCGATCTCCTTGACGCCCTGCTTGTAGAGCACGTGCCGATCCGCCATCTCCAACAAGTCGCAGTAGCCGAGGTTGATCTCCTGCTGCCCCGGGCCCCACTCCCCCTTGCTGAACTCGATCGGCACCCCGGCCTCGTCCATGCCGTTTCTGATCGCGCGCACCAGAAACTCCTCCTTGGTGCCCTGCAGCAGTTGATAGTCCTCGATGTACCAGCCGTACGGCGTCAGCTCGTGAAAGCCTTTTTGCGCCGCCTCCTCGAAGCTGTCCTTGAAGATGTAGAACTCGAGCTCCGAGGCCCCTTTGACCACGAAGCCGGCGGCCTTGGCCCGCTCCAGCTGGCGGCGCAGGATCTGCCGGGGTGCCACCGCGACCGGCTCGTCGTGCTCGCCGCGCCGCAGATCACAGAGCACGAACGCGGTCTTCTCCAGCCACGGGAGCCGCCGCAGGGTCTGCAGATCCGGGACCAGGTGGACGTCGCCGTAGCCTTGCGCCCAGCTCGCGAACTTGTAGCCCGGCACCGGGTCCATCTCGACGTCGCAGGCGAGCAGGTAGTCGCAGGCGTGGATCCCGTGGCTCGCCGCGGTGTTCACGAAGTAGTGCCCGGTGATCCGCTTTCCCATCAGCCGCCCGAACATGTCGGGAAACGCCGTGACCACCGTGTCGATCTCGCCCGCCGCCACCAGATCCGTCAGCGCCGCCAGCGTCAGCCGGCCGCGGTTCTCGCTCTCCATGCGCTCCTCCTGTCGCTCGCCGCCGGCGTCTTTCCGCTTCAGGTCATTCGGCCGGAGAGGGCGCGCTCGATGAGCTGGCGCAGGTTCGTCGGGTTGAGCGCCACCGGGTTCGAGCCCGCGGTCGGGTCGACGGCGGCCCGCTCGGCGAGCGCCGGCGCCGCCTCCGGCTTAACACCGAGCTCGGCGAGGGTGTGCGGGATGCCGACCTCGCGCCGCAGCATCATGACCCAGTCGACGAAGCCCTCGAACGACGACCGGCCGAGGCCGATGTACGCCGACGCCCGACCGAGGCGCTCGGCTACCGCCTGGCGGTTGAAGTGCAGCACGTACGGCATCATCACCGCGATCGTCGTGCCGTGGTGGGTGTCGAACATCCCGCCGATCGCGTGCGCCACCGAGTGCATCGCGCCGAGACCCTTCTGAAACGCCGTGGCGCCCATCGCCGACGCCGCCATCATCTGGCTGCGCGCCGCGACGTCGCGGCCGTTCTTGTAGGCCTTGACGAGCCCGAGGTTCACGAGCCGCATGCCCTCGACCGCGATGCCGTCCGCCTGGGGGTGGAAGCCGTTGACGCAGTAGGCCTCGAGGTTGTGCGACAAGGCGTCGATGCCGACCGCGCCGGTCAGCCGCGCCGGCATGTCGAAGGTCAGCTCCGGATCGCAGATCACCTTCGCCGGCAGCATCTTCGGGTGAAAGATGATCTTCTTGGTGTGGGTCGACAGGTCGACGATCACCGACGAGCGGCCGACCTCGGAGCCGGTGCCCGACGTCGTCGGGATCGCCACCACCGGGACCATGCCGGCGGGCTTGATCCGGGTCCACCAGTCGCCGACGTCCTCGTAGTCCCACAGCGACCGCTTCTGGCCGATCATCATCGCCACGGCCTTGGCCGCGTCCAGGGCGCTGCCGCCGCCGAACGCGATCACGCCGTCGTGCTTGCCCTTCTTGAACGCCTTGACGCCGTCGCTGACGTTGTCGCCGACCGGGTTGGGCTTGACGTCCTTGAACAGGCCGGCCTTGATCTTGGCCTTCTTCAACACCGCCTGCACCGTCTTGCAGATCGGCAGCTTGGCGATCACCGGATCGGTGATCAAGAGCGGCCGCGAGATCGACAGCTCCTCGAGCGCGCTCGGCAGCTCGCTCACCCGGCCCGGGCCGAAGCGCACCGCCGTGGGATAGTTCCAATTGCCTTTGAGAGTCAGCTCCGTCATCGCCGTGCTCCTTGCCTTACAGCTGGATCTTGAGGTGGAACGACTTCGGTCGCGTCAGGTACTCGTAGCCGACCTTCGACAGCGTGCAGCCGCGTCCGGAGTCCTTGACCCCGACCCACGCCAGCGCCGGATCGAGGTAGTCGCAGCGGTTCATGAACCAGGTGCCGGTCTCGATCTGCTTGCCGATCGCCACCGCGCGCTCCTGGTCGCTGGTGAAAACCGCCGCGGTCAGGCCGTAGCGATTGTCGTTCATCAACCGCACCGCCTCGTCGTCGTCTTGGACCCGCATCACGCCGACCACCGGGCCGAAGGTCTCCTCGCGCATGATCTCCATCTGGTGGGTGACGTCGACGACGATCTGCGGCGCCATGTACGGTGTGCCGCGACGCGCGGCGGCAAACTCCTCGTCGTCGATGAGCGCTCGCGCCCCGGCCTTGACCGCGCGCTCGACCTGCTTGCGGATCGCCTCGGCGGCGCTGGTGCGCACCACCGGGCCGAGGGTGACCTCCGGATCGGTCGGGTTGCCGAGCTTGTACTGCCGCGTCAGCGCCACCGCGCCGTCGATGAAGGCGTCGTAGACGCTGTGGTGCACGTAGATCCGCTTGGTGCCGCAGCACGACTGCCCGGAGTTGTAGCAGGCGCCGTCGACCAGGGTGTCGATGGCGTGCTTGAGGTTGGCGTCGGCGCGCACGTAGGCCGGATCCTTACCGCCGAGCTCGAGCCCGGCGCCGATGAAGCGCGTCGCCACCGCGCGGTAGATGTCGTTGCCGCCGCCGACCGAACCGGTGAACGCCACGTAGTCGACGCCGTCCGGCCGGGTGATCAGGCTCGCGACCGCGCCGTGCGACAGATGCAGGTGCTCGAGCACCCCTTCCGGCAGCCCGGCCTCGCGCCCGGCCTCGGTGTAGCGCTCGGCGACCAGCGGCGTCTGCGACGAGTGCTTCAACAGCACGCTGTTGCCGGCGAGCAGCGCCGGGACCACCGCGTTCACCGAGGTCAAGAACGGGTAGTTCCAGGGCGCGACGACGAACACCACCCCGAGCGGCTCGCGGCTGATGTAGCGCACGAAGCCCGGCTTGTCGCCGACCTGGACGTCGGCGAGCGCCGCGGCGGCGATGCTCACCATGTAACGCGCCCGCTCCTCGAAGCCTTTGATCTCGTTCGGCGAGTAGCGGATCGGCCGCCCCATCTGCCAGGTGAGCTCGGTCGAGATCGCGTCCTTCTTGGCGACCAGCGCGTCGACGAGCTTCGACACCAGGCGCGCCCGCTCGGAAACCGGCAGCGCTGCCCAGCTCCTCTGCGCCCGCCGCGCCTTGGCGAGCGCCGCCTCGATCTCGTTTGGCGTCGCCAGCGGCCGCTCGACGTAGACGCTGCCGTCCACCGGCGAGATCGTCTTCTGCACCGGCGTCGCCGCGACCCGGCGCGCCGCGACCTTGGTCTTCTTCGTCTTCTTGGGCTTGGCCCGAACGGTCTTCTTCGTCTTCTTAGGCTTGGCCCGAACGGTCTTCTTCGCCTTGATCAAAGCGCGCTTCACTCTTTTGGTCTTTGCCATAAGTCACCCTCGTCGGCGCCGCGCTCTGGCAGCGCCGGTGTTCCCACCCCTTCAAGCTCGACCGCACTGCCGGTGATCTTGCCGACCTGATCGTGGAGCTTCACCGCCCGGCGCGCGGCGTCGTCGAAGTGCTTCTGCGCCAGCCCCAAGTTCTTGCCGAGCCGCTCGAACTCCTCGTAGAAGCGCACGAACTTCTGCTGGAAGCTCGAGAGCTCGCCGCGGATCGCCTCGGCGTGATGCTCGATCTGCATGCCCTTCAAGCCGTACGCGATCGTCAGCAGGTAGGCGTAGAGGGTGTTCGGCGACACCAGGATCACCTTGCGCTTGGCGGCGTGGGCGACGACCGACCCCTCGACCGGCGAGGCGTCGCGAATCACGGCCTCGTAGTAGACGTTCTCGGCCGGCAGGTACATCAGCGCGAAGTCGTAGGTGCCGGCGTCCGGCCGGATGTACTTGGTCGCGATCTCGTCCACCTGCCGCTTCACCGCCTCGATGAATCCTCGCCGATGCCGGAGCCGGTCCTCGTCGTTCTCGGCGATGAGCAGGCGCTGAAACGACTCGAGCGGAAACTTGGCGTCGATCGCGACGTAGCGGTCCCCGAGCTTGACGACCGCGTCCACGGTCACGTGCTGGCCGCGCTCGCCGCCCGGCAGGCGGTGCTGCATCGCGTAGGCGTCGGCCGGCAGCACCTGGCGCAGGATCTCCTCCAAGAACAGCTCGCCGAGGTTGCCGCGCAGCTTCGGGGCCCGGAGGATGTCCTGCAGGCTGCCGATGTCCTTGGAGAGCTCTTGGATGTTCTTCGCGGTCTCGGCGAGCGCCCCGAGCTGGCCTTTGACCTCGCCGATCACCTTGGCGGTGCCGGTGAGCTGCTCGCTCATCGACCCGGAGAGCCCCTGCAAGCGCTCGTCCACCGCCCGCCGCACCGCACCGAGCTCGCCGGCGACGAGCTCCATCACCCCGGTGACTTGCTGCTGCAGCCGCGCCCCTTGAGTGGCCTGGGCCTCCGCGACCTGCGCCCGGCTCTTGTCGCTCTCGGCGCGGGTCTCCGCTTGCATCGCCGCGAGCAGCCGGCCGAGCTCCCCCACTTGCCGCCCGGTCTCGACGAGCTGATCGCGTACCAGCTGGCCGCGCTCGGCCTCCCGGGCGGCGCTGCCCTCGCGGCGCAACAGGATCACGAGCACCGCGACCAGGAGGACGAGCATCGGGATCGCGGCTGCGATCGACAGGCCGGCGGCGTCCATGGCCGCCACCAAACCACACCCTGGACCTGGTGCCTAGGACCCTAGTCGAAGCGCAGCCGTTGCCGCGCCCGCATCCGCCGTTGAACCTCCGCGAGGCCGGCGCGGGCGGCGTCGACCTCGTCGGCGTCGGCCTCCAGATCGAGGACGGTGAGGAAGTGCTGGTGGCTCGCCGGCAGCCGCTCCCGCTTCAAGTGGATGAGCGCGGCGCGCAGGTGGGCGCGCGGCAACAACGCGCTCTTCGGGTGGGTGGCGATGAAGCGCTGCAACACCGCGAGCGCCGCCTCCAGCTCGCCGCCGGTGACCAGCGAATCGGCGAGCTCGATCACCAGGTCCGGGCGCAGCGCCAGGCGCTCGGGCACCGGCATCGCAACGTAGATCTGCAGGGCCCGGCTCCAATCGCCGCGCTCCGCCGCGGCCGCGAAGGCCTCCGGGACCGACGCCGGCGCGCCCTCCGCCGCCACCACCTTCCCGGGCGGCGGCCGCGAGACCCGCCGCACCACGCCCTCCCGCGCCTGCCAGCGATTCACCAGCGCCGCGCACCCGAGGCCGCCCAGAAAGCCGCCGATGTGGGCGCCGTAGGCGACGGAGCTGCCGCTCGCGACGAACACGAAGGGCAGCAGGTTCTCGACCACCAGGTAGAAGCCCAGCACCCAGCGCGCCGGCACCCGGACCACGTTCACGAACAGGAAGAACCACACCAGGATGCGGACCGAGTTGCGCGGGAACCACAGGAAGTAGCAGCCGAGCACGCCGGAGATCGCACCCGACGCGCCGACGAGCGGCAGCTGCGAGCCGAGGCTGAAGAGCGCGAACAGCGCGGTCGCCGCGATGCCGGTCAGCAGGTAGATGGCGATGTACGGGCCGCGCCCGACGTGGAGCTCGACGTTGTCGCCGAAGATCCACAAGAACAACATGTTGCCCGCCAGGTGCATCCAGTTGGCGTGCAGGAACATCGCGGTCAGCAAATCGACGAGGTTCGGCGCGCCGGGGCGGAAGCCGTGCTTGAAGACGAAGAGGTCGTACGCCGACAGGCTCTCGAGCAGGGCGCGGATCGAGACCCCGCTCTGGGCGACGAGCCGCAGGTAGTCGCGCACCGCCGGATCCCCGGCGTCGGCCCGCTGCAGCGACAGCGGCACCGAGATCAACACGAAGATCGCGACGTTGAGCGCGATCAGGATGTAGGTGACGACCGGGGTGCCGCGCAGGTTCGGTTCGTCGCCAATCGGGATCATCATCTTGGCACGCGCCTATCACTTCCCTCTCGCCCTTACCAACCGACCCGCCTACGAACTGACCCCCTCGCCTTTGATTCCCGCGCCGCGGCTGCCGCGGCGCTCCCCACCCCCACTCCACCCCCGCACCCCCGCCTCGCCCCCGAGTGGGGCGAGGCGGGGGCCACGCCGCTCTCGCGCGCCGCTCACCTTCCGGTCATCCTGTGAGACACCTGGACAGCGCATCCCCGACGTCACGGAATCACCTCGTAATCACGCCGGGCGCGAAAGTCCTCGAGCCGCACCTGGCCGCGGTCGATCGCGGCGGCCGCCACCGGCACGACCGCTTCGAGCGCGTGGATCAGGTGTTTGACACTGTCGCAGACGAGCGCGAAGCCCTCGGCGTCCCACTCGTTGTGGCGGTTGGCGTACAGGCAGCGACCGCCGCACAGGGCCCGCACCTCGCAGGACGCACAGGGGCCGGTGAGCACGTCGTCGCGGCCGAGATCGGCGGGCAGCATCGTCTCGATCGATCCGGTCTTGTGCTGCGGGTAGATGCGCAGCGCCGGGCACGGGAAGATCGAGCCGTCGGTGGTGACCGCCCACATCTGACTGCCGGCGCCGCAGCGCAGGTGCGCCATGGTCTCGTGGGTGAGCAGCGAGTGCATCAGGCGCGCGAACGGCACGATCTGAATGAGCCGGCCGGCGGCGAGCGCTTCGGCCCACAGGGCGACGAGGGCGCTCACCTGCGGGTTGTAGGAGCGCGCGAACCACTTGCGGATCGTCGCCTTGGCGTCGACCCACGGCTGCGGATGAAACAGCGCGTTCAGTTGCCAGTGCACCGCGTCGAACGCCACCTCGCACTCGCCCAAGAAGTGCTGCACGACCTTTTGCACCTCGGTCCCCGGGTTCACGGTCAGGCGGACGTCGATGTGACCGGCATAGGGGCGCTTCCTGAGCGCCGCCACCTCGCGGAGCACCGTGTCGTAGGTCCCGGCGCCGCGGCCGCGATCGGTCACGGGGCGCGGGCCGTCGAGCGACACCGCGATCACGTCGATCTTCGCGAGCGCGGCGTCGGACAGCCGGTCCAAGAAGAAGCCGTTGGTCTGCAGCATCACGTGCACCGGGCGCAGGCGGGCGAGCAGCGCAGCCACCAAGTCGGCGCGCAGAAGCGGCTCGCCGCCGAAGAACCACAGCGACAGCTCCGGATCGGCGGCCAGAAAGCGGATCAGGGCCTCGAGATCGAAGCTCGCGTCCTGCGGCAGGCGGCGCTTGATCCCGGGGCTCTCGCAGTAGGCGCAAGCCAGGTTGCAGCGCTCGGTGAGGTAGACCAGGTAGTACACGCTGGCCCTACGGTGACCGCCGGGATCCTGGGTGTCAAGCCGGCGCCGGCCTTCCCGATCGGGGTTGCCGTCCCGGCGCGGCCGGGAGTAGGGTTCCGGCCATGTCCGACGAGCAAATCATCATCCACCGCGCTCGCGTCGACCAGCTGCGCACCAAGCCCGCCGCGGACAAGCCGCTGGGCTTCGGCCGCTACTTCTCCGATCACTTCTTCGCGACCGAGTTCAATCGGGGGAACGGCTGGCACCTGACGCGCATCGAGCCGATGCGGCTCTTGCAGATCGATCCCGCCGCCATCTGCCTGCACTACGGCCAGGAGGTGTTCGAGGGCCTGAAGGCCTACGCCGGCAAGAACGGCGAGCTCTACCTGTTCCGCTGGCAGAAGAACGCCGAGCGCCTGCAGCGCTCCTGCAGCCGCCTGATGATGGAGAGCGTCAGCACCGAGTTCTTCGGCCGCGCCATCAAGAGCCTGGTGCTCGTGGATCGCGACTGGGTGCCGCGGGCGCCGGGCGCCACCTTATATATACGCCCGACGCTCATCGCCACCGACCCCTACCTCGGCGTCCGTCCCGGCGACGAGTACGCGTTCTACGTGATCGTCGGCCCGGTCGGGAACTACTATCCCGCCGGCTTCCAACCGGTCTCGATCTGGGTCTCCGACCACGACGTCCGCGCGGTCAAAGGCGGGCTCGGCGAGGCCAAGACCGCGGCGAACTACGCCCACTCGCTGTGCGCCCAGAACAAGGCGACCAAGCTCGGCTTCGCCCAGGTGCTCTGGCTCGACGCCATCGAGCATCGCTTCGTCGAAGAGGTCGGCACGATGAACGTGTTCTTCCGCTTCAAGAACGGCGACGTGGTGACACCGCCGCTCGCGGGCACGATCCTGCCCGGGGTGACGCGCGACAGCGTGCTGCAGATCCTGCGCCGCTGGGGCATCACCGCCCACGAGCGGCCGATCTCGATCCACGAGGTCCTCGAGTCGGCGCAGTCGGGCGAGCTCGTCGAGGCCTTCGGCACCGGCACCGCCGCGGTGATCTCGCCGATCGGCCTGTTCTCCTACCGGGACAAGCCGATCACCATCGGCGACCGGCGCGTCGGCGAGCTCTCGCAGCGGCTCTACACCTACCTGACCCGCTATCAGTGGGGCGAAGAAGAGGACGTCTTCGGCTGGCGCGAGCGCATCGACGGGCTCGACCTCGAAGTGCTCGCCCACCCCTGAGCCTCTCCCGGGGTTGCAGAGCCGGCAACGATCGATCATGATGCGGCGCGATGAAGCTGACCGGCCACGCTGACGGGATCGCGGCCCTTAAGGCGATTCACGCCGAGGACAAAGAGTACATGAAGTTCCTGGTCGGCGAGGCCAAGTCGAACGCCGACCTCAAGGCGAGCTTCAAGACCAAGGACGGCCGCAAGTTCGTGCTCAAGGTCGACCTCGTGACCGGCGACCTCGACGTCGAGCCCGCGAGCTAACGACTCCACGGTCCTACCTTTTTGATTCCCGCGCGACCGATGCGGCCGCGCTCCCCACCCCACCCCCGTTCGTGGGGCATCGTTCGCCACGGGCCCCCGCCCCGGGTGGGCGGGGGCGACGATTCCTGCATCACGTGAGCGCTGGGCGTCGATCGGTTCCCCTCGCCCCACCCGAGTATGAGGTGGCCGGGGGAGTGGGGGTGGGGAGCGCCGCAGCAGCTGCGGCGCGGGAGTCAAAAGCAGGTGCAGAGTGCCTTAGCGGTACTTCGCCGCCACGCCGGTCTTCTGGTTAAACGCCTCGATGAGCTGATCGATCTTGCCCGACATCCGCCAGCGCTCCGGCCAGTAGGTCTTGTGCTCGAACCATTGCGCGTCGAGCTCCTCGACGTTCTTCTGCTGCTGCTCGACCCAGGTGTAGTACTTGAGGTTGTGGATCCGCTTCTTGCCGGCGTGGTCCAGCTCCAGGACGTTGTCGGTCTTCAGGCCCCAGAGCCGGGAGTGGAGATCGATCGCCGCCTGGGTCTCGGTGTACGGGCCGTGCGCCGCGGCCCGCTCCGCGAGCCGCGAGCCGTAGAGCTCCATCGAGTCGGTGAACACCGTGAAGATCACGTCGTGCTGGTCGAGCTCCAACCACTTCGCGGTCTTGATCGCGGCGGCCAGGTTCGCGATCCCCGAGATCCCGAGCAGCTCGAGCTGGTCGACCAGCGCCGGGCTGACCTGCTGCGCCTTGAGGTACTTGCGGCCCGCGGCCTCGTTGAACAGGTGCATCAGGCTCACCGGATCCTGGTCGTCCACCGCCACCACCAGATCGGTGTTGCGGACGTTGTGGATCCACGGGACGTGCTTGTCGCCGATGCCCTCGATGCGGTGCGCGCCGTAGCCGTTCTCGAGCAGGGTCGGGCACTGCAGCGCCTCGGCGGCCACGATCTTCACGCTCGGGTAGAGCTCCTTCAACCGATCCCCGGTGCAGATGGTGCCCGCGGAGCCGGTCGACGACACGAACGCCGCCAACGAATCCGCCGGCCCCAAGATGCTCGCCAGCGCCTCGTGGATGGCGCTGGCGGTGACCTCGTAGTGCCACATGCCGTTGCCGAACTCGTCGAACTGGTTCAGCACCACGATGTCGTCGCCGCGCTCGGCCTTCAGCTGCCAGCACTTGTCGTAGATCTCCTTGACGTTCGACTCCGAGCCCGGGGTCGCGATGATCTCGGAGCCGACCTTCTCGAGCCACTCGAAGCGCTCGGCGCTCATCCCCTTGGGCAGGATCGCCACCGCGTCGCAGCCCAAGAGCTTGGAGTTGTATGCCCCGCCACGACAGTAGTTGCCGGTCGACGGCCAGACCGCCTTCTGCCGGGTCGGGTCGAAGGCGCCGGTCACCAGGCGGGGCGCGAGACAGCCGAACGACGCCCCGACCTTGTGCGCCCCGGTCGGGAAGAACTTGCCGACCAGGCCGAAGATCCGGGCCTTCACCCCGGTCAGCGCCCTCGGCATCTCGAGGACGTTGACCCCGTGAAACTGGCCGCTCTTCGGATCGTTCTTCCACGAGATCCGAAACAGGTTCAGCGGATGCACGTCCCACAGCCCGATCCCCTTGAGCTCGTCCTTCACCCGCTGCGGCACCCGCGCCGGGTCCTTCATCTCGGCGAAGGTCGGCACCAAGACGTTCTTCTCCTTGCAGCGCCGGACGGCGCGGGCGAGGACGGCTTCGTTGATCGAGAGGACCGGCTCCGACATGGGGACTCTCCTTTGGCGCCCTGTCGTATCCAGATCGCCGCGCGCTGTCCACCCTCCCGCGACCGCGCCGCTTCTGATAACAACCACGGGCGTGAAGCGCTGTTTCGTCGCCCTGCGGCTCCCCGAAGAGACCCGCGCCGCGCTCGGCCGCCTCCTCGTCGAGCTGCGCGAGCTCGCGCCCGCCGCGGCGCGCAGGCTCAGGCCGGTGCGGTCGACAAACCTCCACCTGACCCTCAAGTTCCTCGGCGCCACGCCCGACGACCAAGTCCCGACGCTGACCGCCGCCCTGGAGCCGATCGCGAGGCGCAGCCGCTTGCCGCCTTTGACCCTGGACGGCATCGGCGCGTTCCCGTCCGCCGACCGCCCCCGGATCCTGTTCGCCGCGCCTCTGCACCCACAAGAACCGCTTTGTCACCTCGCGGAGGAGATCGAGCAGGCCTGCCTGCCGCTCGGCTTCGCCGCCGAGAAGCGTGGCCAGCACCCGCACGTGACGTTGGCGCGCATCGAGGCCGCGACCCCCCGCGGACCGCTCTCCGACTTCATCGCCCGCCACGCCCACGACGCCTTCGGTGCGCTTGACGTGAGCGCCCTGGTGCTCTTCGAGAGCCAGCTCTCCCCGAGCGGCTCGATCTACACGCCGCTCGCGACCTTGGCGCTCGGTGCCGCATGAGCACCGCCGCTGATTCCGCGACCCCAATGACCGCCCCGGAGCCGACCCCCGCCGAGAGCTTCGCCGCCGAGTTCCGCTTCGACCGCTGGCCGATCCTCACGATCTCGGTGATGGCGCTCTTCGTCGCCACCTACTTCGGCTGGCAACGAGACAGCGCCGGCGCCGCCGACGAGCTCGCCCGCCTCGGCGCCAAGAACCTGGCCTTGATGGTCGAGCGCGGCGAGTGGTGGCGGCTCATCTCCGCCAACCTGCTGCACGCCACGCGCTGGCACCTGTTCGTCAACCTGCTCTTTCTCTTCAACCTCGGCGGCCCGGCCGAGGCCGCCTTCCGCCGCCTGGACTACGCTCTCCTCCTGGTCGGCAGCGGCCTCGCGACGACCCTGGTCTCGACGCTCTTGGGCGCCTCCACCAGCTGCGGCGCCTCGGGGATGGTCTTCGGAGTCTGGGCGGCGCTCGCGATCTTCGGCCTCCGGCACCGCAAGCTCTTGCCCGGCCGCTACCGGCGCTACTTCCTCGGCAGCGTCATCCCCTATGCCGCGCTCGCGTTCCTCGTCAGCCAGCGCACCCCGGGCGCCGACGTCTGGGGGCACGCGGGCGGCGTCGCGGCCGGACTCGTCGCGGGCCTGGTCTTTCCCGCCCGCCTCCTCGCCCCCGACGACCGCCGCCGGCCGCTGAAGATCGCGGCGCTGCTCACGGTGCCGCTCTTGGTCGCGGCGCTCTCGACCCTCGCGCCCGGCTCCGGCCCGGCGCTCGCCGCCCGGCCGATCCAGATCCAGGGCTTGCGCCTGCAGGTGCCGCAGCGCTGGCGCCAGACCCTCGAGCGCCGCGAGCCCCGCCGGCACACGGTCCTGTTCGACAACGGCGGCGGCGTCACCCTCGGCGTCACCGCCGAGCGCTTGGCGCGAGCAACACCCCTCGCCACGGTCGTGGACCAGTTCGTTACCGAAGAGCTCGACACCCAGCTGGCCGCCAACGCGATGGCGCGGACCAGCGACCGCAGCCCCGAGCTCGCGACGCTTCACGGCCTCGCCACCGCCCGCCTGCACGTCGAGGCCGAGAGTGACAACTACCGTGCCCACGCGGTGTTCGTGCTGCTCACCGAGGCAGGCTGGGAGTACGTGTTGAGCTTCACGTCGCCGGCGTGGCTCGCGGCCGACTACGCCGCGATCCGCGACACGATCCTCTCGAGCCTCACGATCGCCACGGACTCCGGTCGAGCGCCGGGCGCGGCCGGCCGCCCATGACCGCCGCCGCTCTCGCGCTCTTGGCCCTCGCCGCACCGATCCGCGTGGTCGTCGGCCTCGACGCCGCCGACCACCGTGGCGCCCAGGTCGCGCCGCTGGTCCGCGCGCTGGTGCGCGATCTCGACCTGACGCTGGTCACGACGTTGCCGGGCGCGATCGTCGTCGACGTCGCGCCGCGCCCGCGCCTCCTCGAGCGCCTGCGCCGCGCCCCGAGGGTCCGCTACGCCGAAGAAGATCCGTTGATCCCGATCCGCTGGCGCGCGATCCCTGACGACCCGCTCTACGATGAGCAGTGGTCGCTCGCCGGGGGAATCGAGGCGGCGATGGATCTGCCGCCGGTCTGGGACGTCTCCCGCGGCACGACCGCGGCGGGCGAGCGGCTGCTGGTCGCGGTGCTCGACGACGGCTTCGACCTCGCCCACCCGGATCTCGCCCTGACGTTCACCGCCGACGGCCTCGACGTGGCGCAGAGCCCGACCGACCCCGACCCGAGCTACGGTCCCGGCGACTATCACGGCACCCAGGTCGCCGGGGTCGTCGCGGCGCGGGGCTTCAACGCCCAGGGCCTCACCGGCGTCTGCCCCGAGTGCCGCGTGCTGCCGATCCGGCTGCTCGGCAACGGCGGCCCGCCGGATCTGTTCACCACCGGCAGCGCCATCGCCACCGCCCTGGTGTTCGCCGCCGACCACGGCGCCGCGGTGATCAACAACAGCTGGGGCCCGCCCGACGGCAACTTCTACGATCCGTACCACCCGGTCCTCGCCTGGCAGGCACCCCAGGTGGTCCAAGACGCGCTGCGCTACGCGGTCACCGAAGGGCGCGGCGGCCGCGGTACGCTCGTCGTCTGGTCGGCCGGCAACGGCGGCGAGCTCGCTACCTACGATCGTTTCGCGAGCGATCCTCGCGTGCTCGCGGTCGGCAGCGTCGCCGCCGACGGACACTTGGCCTACTACTCCGACTATGGCCCCACGGTACGGCTGGTGGCGCCGTCGAGCGGCACGGCGACGATGCCGCCGATCGTCAGCACCGACGTCAGCGGTGCGGCGGGCACGGCGAGCGGCGACTACGCCGACGCCTTCGGCGGCAGCAGCGCCTCCGCGGCGATGGTGAGCGGCGTCGCCGCCCTGGTGCTCGCCCGCTACCCCGACCTCACCGTCGCCCAGCTCACCGAGGCCTTGTTGTTGTCCGCCCATCCCATCGACGCCGCGCGCGCGCCCTACGTCAACGGGCTGTCGCGGTGGTACGGGTTCGGCCGCGTCGATCCCGGCGCCGCGCTCGTCGCCGCGGCGGCCTACACCGACTCGTTCACCGCCTGGCTCGAGCTGTGCGGCAACGGCATCGACGACAACGGCGACGGCCGCAGCGACGACCCCGAGCAGTGCGCGCCGTGCGTCCCCGACTATCCGCGCGAGCTGTGCGACGGGAGGGACAACAACTGCGACGGCAACGTCGACGAGGGCTTCGTCTGCAACCAGGACACGCGCCCCTTCTGTGCCCCGTGCGCCACGACGGCGCAGTGCACCGCCGGTCTCCTCTGTCGAGCGACCGACGACTTCTTCGGCAGCTGGTGCTTCGCGCCCTGCGGGGCCGGCGCTGCCTGCGGCGACGGGACGCGCTGCAACGGCGAGGTCTGCGTGCTCGCGGTCGACGCCACCCATCTCAGCTGCCTGGACGCGCTCGACTGCGACGAGCCGGAGCGCTGCGACGGTCTCGACAACGACTGCGATGGGGTGGTCGACGACGTCGATCCAGAGGGTCTCGAAGCCACGGTCGCGGCGCACGCCTGCGGCGGCGCCGGGGTGTGCGCCGGCCACGCTGCCGTCTGTGGCGGTGGCCGTTGGCGCTGCGACCGCCCGGAGGTCTATCAAGTGACCGAGTCGCGCTGCGACGGCCTCGACAACGACTGCGACGGCGCGGTGGACGAGGCCCCGGTCTGCGCCGCCCGCCGCCGCCGCCTCGACCCCGAGCCCTCGACCTGTGCCGCGGCGCCGCCGCCGGCGCTGGCGCTGGGGGCGGCCCTGTGGCTCTGTGGTGTCGCCGCCCGTCGCCGCCGGTCCTCGAGGTGAACGTGCGCGCCGCCGAAGCCCTGCGCCTGCTCGACACCGCCGCGCCCGAGCTCGGCATCCGCGCCCTCCGCCCGTTGGCGCGCGGCTGGGACGCGGCGGTCTTCGAGACCGACACCGGCTTGATCATGAAGGTCGGCGACGACGCCGCCATCGGCCGATCTCTCACCATGGAGTGCGCGCTGTTGCCGCGGCTGGCACCGGCGCTGGCGCCGATCTCGGTGCCGACGGTGGTCTGTCATCGAGCCCGGGTCCCAAAGGCCGCGCACGCCTTCACTCTCAGCACCAAGGTCGGCGGCAGCCCGCTCACGCGGCCGTCGACGCCGGCGGCGCAGGACGCCCTGGCCGCGGCGCTCGCCGAGCTCTGTCACCGCCTGCACCGCATCCCCCCGGCCGAGCTCGCCGACGTGCCCTTCGATCCCGCCTCGCGGCCTTGGCGACAGGTGGTCGCGGCGCGCGCCCTGCAACTGGAGCACGAGCTGTTCGTCGAGCTCGATCCACCGCGCCGGCGCCGGGCCGAGGAGCTCCTCCAAAGGCTCGACGCGGCGCTCGCCGCGGCGACACCGCCGTCGGTGCTGAACCACGGCGACCTGACGCGAGACAACGTGCTCGTCGACGATCGTGGGACGATCACCGCGCTCCTCGATTTCGGCGACGCGCTCATGGGAGATCCGGCCCACGATCTGCGGACGCTTCCGGACGAGCTCGGCCCCGACCTCGCGCGCGGCGTCATGCAGCGCTACGCCCCCGCCGACGACGCGCTCCGCCACCGCGTCGCGCTGTACGCGCGCCTCCTGCCGTTGGAGCACGCTCTCTTTGCCAAGCAAGCGGGAAACGACGACCGGCTGCGGGAGGCGTTGGCGAGCTTCTACGCCGATCCCTGGGCGCGTTTGTAGAGCGAGCGCGCCGGTCGGTGGTCCGCGTTGAAGACAAACGACGGTGGCCACTCTCGCGAGTGGCCACCCCAATCCCTATTAAGCTCCGCCGGACCCACCACGAGCCGCCATTCTATTGTGTATCAGTCCGACAGCGCTCGAGATGATTCTCGACTTGTGCTCTCCAGAGTTGCGCGAATTGTCTCGGCGCGAAACCAACCGGGAACAACCTGAAAGAACCCTATTTGTTCGGGCGGTTACGGCCATGCCCAAGTCGGCCGCACTGTGCTCCTCGGGGGGTGCCCCTCGTCTCCGTGGGCGCCTTCGACGCGGTCGTGCCTCGGTCGACGCTAAGTGCCGGACGTCAGCTTGTCGCCTTCGACGGACGCGCCACCGTCGACTCGGGACACCCCCGCTGCGGTGCGCGCGCGGCCTCGTTCGGGCGGCGGCGTCAGGTGGGCGTGTGTTTCCCCAGCGCCCGCTCGAGCTCCTCGGGGAGAATGCCGACCCCGGCGCGCCCTTCCAGGCGGGCCACGACCTCGCCGCCGGCGAAGAACACGACGGTCGGCACCACCTTGACGTCGTAGAGATCCCAGAGCGGGCTGTCCTCGTCGTCGACCAGGGCCTCGACCGCGAGGTGCTTGGCGTCAGCTTCGAGGAGGCGCGCAAACTGCGGCCGGAAGCTGCGACAAAACGGTCACCAGTGGGCGTGGAACAGCACCGCCGCACGGCGTCGCCCCACGGCCTTCCTCAGGGCCCCGGCGTCGGTCACTTCCTTCATGCGATCAACCTATGACAGCCCCCCGCGGCCGCCAAGAGCCTACAGCGCGACACCCCATCGGCAGAGCGCCGCCTCGATCTGCGGCGCCGGGGGCAGCGCGTGGTCGACCTGCGCCGCCCGCCAGCCCCTGCCCCGCGCCGCCGCCACGTTGGCCTCGGTGTCGTCGAAGAAGCCGATGGCCGCGCCCGACAGCCCCGCGTGCCGCTCGACCGCGGCGTAGATCTCGGGCTCCGGCTTCATCGCCCGGAGCTCGAACGACAAGAACCGGTGCCGCGTGTGCCGCACCGCCGGCAAGACCCGCAACGCCTCCCAGTGATCGGGGCTGGTGTTCGAGAGCACCGCGGTCGCGACCCCGAGCGCCTCCAGCGTCGCGACGAGCTCCGCGACCCCGGCGTAGGGCTCGAGCAGCCACGCGGCCTGGATCGCCTCCACCTGAGCAGCCGTCAGCAAACCGCCGGCGGCGCGCGCGACCTCCGCGGCCATCGTCTGCGGATCGGTCTCGCCGCGCTGCAGCCGCCACGACCAGGTCGTCATCGCCACCAGGGCGGCTTCGGGGAGCGCCTCCGGGAGGATCACGCCGGCGGCCGCCGCCGCCTCGCGAAGGTCGCGGCAGATCTTGATGATCACGCCGCCCAAGTCAAAGCAGACCAACCGCACGATCGCCGTCCTTCAGCCGCCGGTCGTGCTGCAGCCGAGGATCACGATCGGCACCGCGCCGCCGCCCTTCACCGCGTCGCAGTGGGCGCCGTAGATCGTCACCTGCGACGAGACCACGTCGAAGTCCCAGTTGGACACGTGGCTCGGGTCCTTGACGATCCGCTGCGGGTTGCCGCCGGCCTGATAGTCCAGGTAGACGAAGATCAGATCTGGATCGTGGAGCAGCGGGTTGAAGTCGATGGCGTAGCTGCACCCCGCCACCCGGCCGGCGATGTCGGCGAACGCCGTCGTCAGGTCGCTGGCGCTCTGGGCGTTGTAGAAGCAGGTCGCGAGCGGCGGGTCGTCGTTGCAGTTGCTGTCGTCGACGCCGCCGCCGCACGTCGTGGCGTTCCAGGTGCAACCCAAGAGGGCTCCACAATCGGCGCTGTTGGTCGCGGCCTGGCACATGGCCGGGGTGGCGCAGCGCGAGGTGCCGCCGTGCACCGCGAAGCAGTTGCCGTCCGGGAGCGCGACGTCGCCGAAACCGACGACGAAGGTCCCGACGCTGGGGGTGGAGCCCCTCAGGGCGTCCAGGGCGCAATCCACCCGCCAGATGGTATCGTTGCGCTCCACGTAGGTGCCCGGGACGGTGTCACAGACGCCATAGGTGCCGCCGTCGCTGTTGGCCTCGCCGTCGCTCATCAGCAGCACGTAGTTCGACCGCGGCGTCGGATCCGCCGGATCCGGCAAGCCGAACCCGGAGAGGTGGCCGGCGATGTTGCGCAGCGTGCGCCCGGTCGGCGTGTAACCGCCCGGATGCTGCGGGCCGGGCGGGCTCGACGGCGGCGCCAGTGCGGCGATCACCGCGGCCGCGTGGTTGTCACCCACCGGGACGTCCACGTCGCCCGGCATCGCGTTGTTCGAATCCGGCGCCGCACGACACGTGGAGTTCGAGGTCCTCCAGGAGCAACCGCCATGCGCTACGCAAGCGCTCCGGTTGCCGTTGTACGTCGAGCAGTTGACACAAGAGGGATCGGTCCATGCGCACCCGGCGCGGTCGCAATTGCCGGGCCGTCCATCATAATCCGAACAGACCACGGTGCAGGCGACACCAAGGTCGTCGTTGGGCGGCCCCACTGCACAGCGCCCCGAGATCCAGCCGCATGGATAGGTCGCATCGCACGTCGGTTGATCGGTGATGCCCTCGCAGAAGCAACCCCAGGCACACGAGTTCGTGCAGTTGCCGCTGTCGCCGCAGACCCCCACCGCGCACTCGGTGCTCCCATTGCAGTAGCGGGGGAAGGTCGACAGCCCGAACCGGATCTTGTCGTTGTTGTCGGTCGCCACGGTGGTGAGCGCGGTGCGCATGATGTCCCACCGCGACTCGGTGCCGATGCAGGCGTTCATGCTCCCGGAGCGGTCGATCACCACCAGCATGTTGGGCGGCACCAGCGTCGTCTGGAACTCCTGGTTGCCGCAGCCGGTCTTGGGCTCGCACTGGAAGAGGGCGTTGCACACCTCGCCCGCCAGACAATCACCGTCCACGACGCAAGCGTTGACGTCGACGCAGCCACCGGCGGCGCTGCACTTGAAGCCGGGCGCACAGGTCTCCGCGGCACATGCGTTCGTCGGCACGCAAGCGTAGTCGACGCAGGTGAAGTCGGTCGGGCAGTCCAGGTCGTCGATGCAGGTGCCGTCGGGGATGCAGTGCCCGGGAGTCCCGGCGCCCAAGCTGCAACGCTGGCCCTGCGGGCAACAGCTCTCGCCCGTCGGACAGCACCAGTAGACGCTGCCCACGCAGGTGGTCGGGCCGTTCGCGGTGCAGCTCGTTCCGGTGACCTCACAGGCGCCGTTGTTGCACGCGTCGCCCGGCGGACAGTCGCTGTCGCAGGCGCAGGCGCCGGTCGCCACGCAGGGGCGCGCCGCGGCGTCCTTGCAGCCGCAGAACTCGACGTTCGGCAGACAGTCGCCGTCGGCGCCGCAGGTGGCGACGTCCAGGCAGGTCTTGATGACCGAGCAGAACTGGGCCGGGTTGACGAGGACGCAGTCCGCGGTGGTCTCGCAGGTCCCGGTCTTCAAGCAGCGCCCGGCGGAGCCGCAGTACTCGTCGGTGAGACACTCGTCGTCGCCGCCGCACAGGCCGCCGCGCTCGCACACCGAGGTCGCGGTGTTGCAGACCTCGCCCAGGCCCTCGTTGCAGTCGGAGTCGCAGGCGCAGACGCCGACGCCGATGCAGGTGCCGGGGGCACCGGGCGCCGCGCAGCTACAGAAGGCGTTGCCATAGGCGGTGCAGTCGCCGTCCAGCATGCACTTGTCCTTCGGGATACAGACGCCCGCGGCGCTGCACTTCTCGTCTTGTGACAGACAATAGCCGGTCAGGTGCTCGAGGCTGCACGGCAACGGCTTGCAGCTGCCGTCGGCGCACGCGCCGTCGTCGCCGCCAACACACGAGCAGGACCCGGCCGGCTCGTCGGCCGAGCAGGCGACCGCGGCGCACGGCGGTCCGCAGCGCTCGCCGGCGGGGCACAGCCCGGTCGGATCCTGGACAGTGCACGGCCGGCCGGCGATGAGCGTGCAGATGCCGTCCAGGCAGGCGGCGCCGGGCGGGCACAGACCGCGCTTCTTGGTGTCGCTGCACATGTTGCTCTCGGTGATCGGCACGCAGCAGCCCTCGACGCAGACCTCGGCCGCGGCACAAAGGCCCTGGGGCACCGTCTTGCTGCAGTGGGTGTCGATGATGATGTCCTTGCAGCTGCCGTTCTCGCAGCCCTGATCCGCGCGGCAGTTGCAGCAGTCATAGGCCGTGGTGGTGCACACGCCGCACTGACACGTCGAGCCGCTCGGGCAGCTGCCGCCGGTGTTCGCGGGCGTGCACGCCGCCTGGTCCGGCGGCACGCACTTGCCGCTGACGCAGCGTTGCTCGTCGGCGCAATCGGCGGTGCTGGTGCAACGGGTATCGCGAACGAACAGCTGGCCGCTGCAGGCCGAAGCCACGAGCAGCGCCGACAACGCGATCGAGATCCGCATCTTCCAGATCGTAGCCGCACGCGGTGAAAAGTCCAGCGGCGACGCCGAGGCGCGGTGCCGCTGTAGGCCAAGGTGGGACGCGGGCGATCTCCCGGCTCTCACTGCGAGCCTCCCTCGAGTCGGATCGCCGCGGCGACCGGACAATGGTCTGACGGGTACGGCTCGACGGTTGCCACGACCCCGCCCTCGACGAAGCGCCAGCGTGGCGGAAGATCGCTGCGCAGCTGGCGCGGCGCCAAATAGATCGCGTCGATGCGCTCGGCCGATGGATCATCGCAGGCGTTGCCGTAGCCGCCGGCCCAGGTCTTGAGCGCCGCCGGGCCCCTTGGCACCGAGGTGAAGAGGTTGGCGAGCGCGAGGCTCTGCGCCAGCCATTGCATCAGCGGCGTGTCGTAGGGCTCGTTGAAGTCCCCGGCGAGCACCACCGGCACCCGCTTCGCGAGCGCGGCGACGAAGTGCTTGAGCTCGTCGATCTCGTCGGCCTTGGTGTCGCCACCCTGCTCGGACACCAGGTGGACGCTGACGACGCCGAGCGGGCCCTGCGGGGTCTCGAGCACCACCCACGCGTAGCCCTTGTTGTCGAAAAGCTGGTTGCGGCGGAAGGTCTTGCCGCCCTGTTCGCGGATCGGAAACCGCGACAGCACCGCCTCGCCGGTCGAAAACCACAGGCTGTCTTCGTTCCAGTGTAGGTGGTGGGCGTACCCGAGCCGGGCCGCGAAGCGCGCCGCCGGATCGGGATCGGACCGAAAGTAGCGCGCCACCTCCTGGAGCGCCACGACGTCGGCGTCGAGCGCCTCGAGGACCGCCTCGATCCGATCGAGACGCAGCGCCCGTTTTGTCGGGCGGTTGTACAGATTGAAGGTCACGACCCGGATCGGCTTCGGCGCCGGGTCCAACGCCGGCTCGCTCTGGGCCTGCGCCGCGGCGCCGGACGACAGCGCAACAATCGCACAACATACCATAAAGACAGGCATTTCCGGCGCAACCTTGAGGCCAACCGTGCCGATAACTAAGTCCGCACGCTGGTTCGGCCAAGCCCCGACCAGGGCACAAACAGGAAAGGCGCCACCACTATCAGGGACGGCTGAGAGCAGCAAGGCAACGACGATGACGGCTCTGGTTTCACTCCTCTTCCTGGCCACCCCCGCGACGGCACCGGCGCACTGCGGCGCGGCGGTGCCCGCGAGCCCGGTTCCGGCCCTGGCGATGGCGGGAGCGGCGGAGGGCAGCCCGACCCGATCGGTGTCGACCGCGGCGGCGCCTGAGGTGAACGAGGACAGCCCGGATCCGTTCGAGCACGCGGCGTCGGGGTTCTATCCGATCTGGGACAACAACGGCTACGTCCTGCCTCACCGGCGCGCGGTCATCGGCACCTCGGCGGCGCTGTTCGGCATCGGCGGCGTCCTGCAGCTGGGCTTGGTCCCGACCGCGTTGGCGATGCGCACCCCGAACCTGCAGGCGAAGCTCGCGCTCTACCAAAGCGAGCAGATCCTCGTCGCGGCCCAGGTCTCGACCTTGGTGCTGCTCCCGGGCGCCTCGGCGACCTTCGCCTCGCCGCGCTACACCTCACGGCTCGACAACCCCGAGAACAGCATCGTCGCGACGCCGCTCTCCCTGGCGATGACCTGGCGCCCGACGCCGTGGCTCGCGATCCATCCGAGCCTCACCGGCCTCGGGGTCTTCGGCAGGAACGTCAAGAACGAGGTGTTCGCGGGCGGCTTCGTGACCGCCGAGCTCACCGCCGCCAAGTACCACTCGTTCTTCCTGCACGCCGGCGAGATCGGCTTCTGGGACCACGACATGGCGATTCTGGGCGCCTCGTATCGGCTCAACTGGGGCTGGCTCGAGGCGCGCATCGGCTACGTCTATCGCGTGACGCCGGACGGGCTGCAGGGTCAGCCGCTCATGAGCGCCGGGTTGCTGCTCTGACGAGGGAGGTCGCGATGCGCCGCTTCGCACTCTTTGCCGCCGTCGTCCTCGGTGCCACCGCCTGCGACTGGGACCAGTTCGCGTTGTTGAACAGCATCCCGGTGCACGGCAAGCCCGGCAGCAACTCGGTGGTGCGGGTCTACCTCGGCATCGACGGCCTGTCCTACGCCACGGTGGAGGCCGTCATCGGCATGCAAGCCGAGATCCGCCGGGGCTTCGAGGCGGACTGGCACAAGTCGCGCTTCGTCTCGATGTTCCCGGCGACCTCGGACGCCAGCTGGAGTCGCATCCTGCACGCGGAGCGCATCGGCGGCTACGAGTACGAGTACTACGATCCGACCGAGGACCAGATCATCAACAAGGGCTACCTCGGGCTCGTCAACCACGCGGTGCCGGCGATGGAGGGCACGTCGATCGAGGCCCCACCTTATTACAGCGCGTTCGACTACTATGCCGACGGCTACCTCGACACCGTCTGGACCTACCAGTCGACGGAGATGAGCTTCGCCGACGCCCTCGACTCGTTCTTCTTCCTGCTCGCGACCAAGAGCGAGCTCGCCCCGGTGTTCGCGGGCTACATGCCCGAGCTCGACGTGATGGGTCACATGCAGACCAAGGAGATGGTCGAGGAGTCCTTCGTCGTCTTAATGCGGCGGATCGCGGAGTTCAAGCGTCGCCACCCGGAGCGGACCTATCTGTTCACGGTGTTCTCCGACCACGCCCTCGACTTCATCCCCGCCAAGGACGACGAGCTCGTCGACTTCGCCGAGGTGATGACCGCGAACGGCGTGACCCCGGTGTTGTCGTTCGCCGCCGGGCGCAAGGCCGGCGGGGCGTGGGCGATCCCGATCATCCATACCCGGGTGAGCTACCTGGCGCTGCACACCGACGCCGAGCTCGCTGAGGACGTGGCGGCGCGGTTGTCGTCGAGCCCGACCGTCGACTTCAGCATCGCGCGCGCGGCGCCACCCCTCGAGCTGGATCCGGACGGCCGGTTGGAGTGGGTGGCCCTGTGGAAGGGCGGCGAGGCGGCGCTGACCTTCGGCTACGACGCGACGACCGACAGCTACACCTTGCCGGCGGACGGCGACTACGAGGGCTTCGACGTGCCGGTCAGCTTCGGCGGCGCCGACTTCGCGGTGTACTCGGACCAGGAGCTCTTCACCCTGACGCTCGACCGCGCCTACCCCGACCTCTTCGAGCGCGCCCGGACCGGCATCCGGCCGGTGAGTGTGCGCTACCCGGCGCAGGTGCTGGTGTCCTTCAGGCGTCCCTATGCGTCCCGGGGCTTCGAGATCCCGGGCGGCGCCAACGAGATCGCGGGCAGCGGCTTCCACGGCGGCATGGAGGCGGCGGGCTCGGTGGGCGTCATCATCTCCGAGGAGCGGGACCTGCCGGCCGGCGTCCGCTCCGAGAACCTGCTGGAGCTGTTCCCGAGCCTCGAGACCCACATGCGCGACCGCGGCGTCCACGTGACCGCCGGCGATGTCGGCGCCGGCCTGGACTACGAGGCGCTGCCGTACGACGGCGGCACTTGACGGTTGACAAGCGCGCCCTGTTTGTAGATAAACCGCAAACGCTGAGCGGGACTAACTCAGTGGCAGAGTGCAACCTTGCCAAGGTTGAAGTCGCGAGTTCAAATCTCGTGTCCCGCTCCAAGAAATCCACGCCCGATTAGCCGAGTTGGCTGATCGGGCGTTTTTGCATCCGCCAGGCGCGGGAGAACGACATGCGCTACCTGTTGCTTTCAGTCCTACCGTTTTGTGTCCTCGCCTGCGGCGAGAGCGACGAGACCGCAAGCTCGGCCGACCCCACGACGCCCGGCCACTCCGTTTACCGCGTCGCGTTCTCGGGCTTCGACGACCGCGACTCCGGCCTGATCACCGGGCGGGCGCTGACGATCAACAAGAAGAGCGCGTCGGCGTGGCTCCGCCTCACCTACTACGACAGCCTCGGCGCCCACAACCCCGCCGGACCTTGCGCCTGCCGCTGGGAGGTCCTGTTGAACGGCAGCTCCTGCAGCGCGCCGGGAGCGATCGCCTTGGACCTCGTGGCCAACGCCGTCGAGCGCCTGCAGCACGCCACCGTCCAGGGCTGGTGCGACAGCAGCGGCGCCGACACCCTCGGCGTCGAGGCGGTGAGCCTCACGGTCTCGGTGGGCCCGGTGACCGGGAGCTGCGACTGCAAGACCGGCTTCTTCACCGACGACATGGGCTTCCTCGAGGCCGAGGAGATCGAGTAGCCGCCGGACGGACCCCCAGCCAGGCGTGGGAACCCGCGGGTTCCTCGGGCAACCGTGCCGTTCCTGACAGCGACCGGCGCCAGAAACCCGGCGTCGTCCCGATCCCTTCGACGATCCCGATCCTGATCACAGTCTGCTGTTTTCCCGCGGCTTTTTGACACGCGCCGCGGCCCCACGCCCGGGCACTCGGGGGGCTGGGCAGGCGCCGTCCCCTGCTCACGGGTGGCACGCGAGTTGCGATCGAAGACCGCAGGGCGGGCCGCCCCGACGGGAGTGGTACGATGCGATGCGTTGCTGAAGATCGAGTCACCTGGGGTGCAAGTCGCTTTGGCCTCTTGCTCGTGGCACTCGCGGCCGGCGCGTGCCAATCGGACGTGTTGGCGCCCGTGGAGCGGCCGAGCGAGCCGGTGCCGGCGGTGGCCCACAGCGTCTGTCGCGAGCCGGTGTGCACCGACGAGACGCCGGACGAGTGCCCGGCGACCGTGAAGCTGTCGAGCCACGACATCGACGACATGCCCTGCGCCAGCACCTTCTGTTACGGCATCGACACCACCGACAACCCGGAGATCGGCCGCCTGATCATCGGCACCGCCGCCGGCTGCGACACCCACGTGGTCGCGGTGACCGTGGACGGCGAGGTCGTCAACCACACCCAGATCGGGGACTTCGCCCACGGCTGCTGCGAGCCGCTGCACGGCATCCAGATCGACATCGGCAGACGGGTGCAGCAAAACGTCCAGATCTGCGTGCGCTACGACCGCATCTACCCACTCGCGAGCACCCGGCTGCAGCTGCAGGCGGAGTTCGGCTGCCTCACCCAGGGCGTCGACGGCCCGTCGTGCGACGACCGCGAGGTCTGCGACAGCTACGACAACGACTGCAACGGCGCCGCCGACGACGGCCTCGATCTGACGGCCTGCTGCCACCCCTCGACCGAGATCTGCGACGGCAAGGACAATGACTGCGACCTGGAGATCGACGAAGGGTTGCTGAACGCCTGCCTCCAGTGCGGGCCCACCCCAGTCGAGGTCTGTGACAACCTCGACAACGACTGCGACAGTTACGTAGACGAGGGCCTGCTGAACGCCTGCCACACCTGCGGCCCGACGCCCGCCGAGGTCTGCGACGGCCTCGACAACGACTGCGACGGTTTCGACGACAACGGCGTCAAGTCGACCTCGACGTGCAGCTTCGGCAACTGTAACGGCTACGGCGGCACCAACCTCGACACCGTGGCCGAAGCCGAGAGCTGTATGCAGCACAACGACCGCGGCTGTACCTACAACGAGCTCCGCCTCTGGTGCTACCGCGGCGTCGATTCGGTAGCGTGGGACAGAGCGCACCGCGATTGGGTCGACGCCCGCTGCTCCGGCACCGTCAGCCGCGTCGGCGACACCTTCAGCTGCTACCAGGCCTCCAATTGCACGACCTACGAGTGCACGACACCGCTGGTCCTCGCGTTCGACCCGGACCAGGCGGTCGTCTACACCCCGGACGACGGCGTCACCGCGTTCAACCTCGCCGCCGCCGGCAAGACGCCGATGGTGCGCACCGACTGGCCGACGGCTGCCACCCCATGGCTGGTGCTCGATCGCGACGGCGACGGCGTCATCACCTCGGGCGAAGAGCTGTTCGGCTCGGCGACCCCGACCGCCGTCGGCCCGGCGGCAAACGGCTTCGCGGCGCTGGCCGAGCTCGACCTGGACCGGGACGGCCGCGTCGACCGGCGCGACCCGGGCTTCGACCGCCTCCTCGCCTGGGCCGACCTGGACGGCGATCGGATCTCGACCGCAGACGAGCTCTGGCCGGTCTCGAGCCTGGGGATCGTCGGGTTCGAGGTCGCCTACGAGGTCGAGCCGCGCTGCGACGACCGCGGCAACTGCGCCCTGGAGCGCGGCCGGTTCTACTGGCGAGACCAGGCAGGCACGCTCCGAATCGGCGCGGTCATCGACGTGCACCTGGCGGTGCGCCCGCCGCCCTTCCAAGCGGCGGCGGTGGCGCGGCGCTAGCGAGGGCTCAGACCCGGAAGACGTAGTGTGCCGTGCCGAGCAAAACGCCGGCGCGGCGGACCTCGAGGCCGACGTCCCAGCCGCCGCTCATCGACAGGTTGACCACGCCGCTGTACTCGGCGTCGGCAACGAAGGTCGGGTTGACGTTGCCGGGCGAGCCGTGCCCCATGCTGGTCATCACCGGCACCAACTTCAGCTGCGCGTCGGTGATCGCGACGTAGGTGCCGTCCGGCTGCGCGGCGTGCAACGTCACCACCAGCGGGTTCTTGCCCACGTGCGGCGAGGCCTCCGACATCGCGAGGGTCACGACGTAGTCGGTGCCGCCGGAGCTCAGGGTGCCGACCTCGGCGCTCGCCGCCACCTCGAGCGCCGCGAAGTCAAAGGTGTGCGCCGCGCCACCCTCGGGCGTCATCTGCACCCGGTTGCTCCACGTCCCGCCGGCGCCTCCCATCGTGAACACGAGCTTCGCCTCGAAGAGCGCGTCGGCGTCGGCCGCTGGGGCCGGGTCGGTCCGCGGGCAGCCGTGCGCGCCGGTCGTCATCGTCATCTGCGGCGCCTGGGTGACGGCGGCGTGGGTGACGGTCTCGTCGTTGTCGATCTTCGAGAACCGGTAGTAGACCCGGTTCAGCCCGGCGTGCAGCGGTTGGGTCGTGAGCAGATACGCCTGCATCGTGTCGTCGGTCGCGGTCGCGAAGACCTTCACCGTGGTCGGGATCGGCACGCCGCACGCGGTCAGACAGATGTCGGCGCGCTCTCCGCACCCGGTCGCGATGAGCACCGTCGCTGCCGTCGACACCACCCATGCTCGCTTCATCGCTCGCTCTCCTGAAACGGCATCCGGCCGCCGCTGCCCGCCGCCCGTCTGCGCGTCTGCGATTTCGGCTCAGAAGTACCCGTAGCGCAACCCCAGGCCGGCCGACAGTCGACCGGGTCGGTTCATGCCGACGCGGCTCGCGAAGATCGCGGTGCCGGCGGCGCCGAGCAACGTCCAGTGATCGTCGATGTTCCACGACAGGTTGACCCCCACCGCCGGGGTCGCGGCCGCCGAGGCGTCGATGACGGCGCCGTCGAGCTTGTACGGCGCGTCGTACGCATAGGAGGCCATCAGGCCGAGAGCGACGACGTCGACGAGCGTCATGCCGCAAGACAGCGCCCCGGCGACGGTGGGCCCGTAGGTCTGGCGCTGTTGCAGATCGGAGCGGGTGAACGGCAGGTAGTAGGTGAACCCCAGGTCGGCGCGCGCGAAGTAGTCGCCGAAGAACACCTTCTCGACCTCGGCCGACAACGAGGCACCCCACGCGCCGCGGCCGGTGGCCCCGGCATCGAGCGGCGCGCTGCTGTCTTCGACCCGCCGCCCGGTCGGCAGCTGCACGGTCGCGGTCACCCCGATCGCCGGCAGCAGCGGATACTCCCCGAAGCCCACCGGCTCGAAGCGCACCGACGCCTGGCCGTCCCCGAGCCCACCGCCGGCGCCGTGCTCGGCGCCGACGTCACGCACGGTGCGCAGGCCGGGCAACAGCGCCGAGACCTGCCAGCGCTCGGCGAGGCGGTAGATCGCGAACAGATCGGCGCGCGACTCGGACTCGGAGTAGCCGATCGGGTTGCGCAGCCACAGCCCCTCCGGGTCCCAGGTGCCGACCGTGCTGCTGTACGTGAACCGCGTGCCGACCGAGAGCTCCTCCCAGGTCTTCAAGCGGCCGACGCCGAACACCGCGGCCGACATGCAGCAGGCCGCGGCCCACGCGGCCTGCGGCGCGACGAGAACGACGAGGAGCACCACGACTGGAAATCGACATGTCTTCATGGGGGCACTTCGGTTATTCCCCAGCGGTCGGGACCAACTCCGACGGATGGGTGCATCTCTCTTCCTCCCAAAGTCGGAAGAGCAACTCGTAGTAGCAGACTGGAACCGATCCGTCTAGACCGCACGGGACCGCGCCCCGCCGCGACCCTCGGCCGACTTTGCGCTGTTCGCCCCCGCCCCACTCGGGGGCGGGGGTTCGGGGGGTGGGGGTGGGGAGCGCGGCCGCGGCGGCCGCGCGGGAATCAAACGGTCATGAGAGCGGTCTGGCTAGTCGGTCACTTGAATGACGCCCTTCATCATCCGCATGCCGCAGCGAAACGCGATCGGCCCGGCCTTGTCCGGGTGCAGCGGAATCAGGACCGGCTCGCCCACCGGCAGGTACTTGCGGATCCCGAGATCTTCGAACACCACCTCGGCGCCGCACTCGCCCTTGCTGGTGCGCGTGAAGACCACCGTGAGGTCCTCACCGGTCTTCGCTTGCAGCTCCGCCGGCTCGTACGTCGAGCTCGTGACCGTGACGTCGAGGCGCCGGCCGACGATCGCCGCCGGATCCGCCGACGCCGTCGCTCCCGAACCCGACGCGCCACTGCCACCGTGCGCGCACGCTTGCAAAACCCCCGCGAGAACCACGAGCCTTGCTGTCATTCCAGACCTCCACGTCAGAGGAGACACGACGCCGCAGACCTTAGCACGGCGCACGCGACCAGTCTCGACGTTGCAGCAGCGCGGCAGGCTCCGGGGGAGGGATGGCAAGGCGGCCTCGGTCAGCGCCCGATGCCAGCGGCCAACGCCCGGATGGTCCGTAGCCGCCGCGGCAGCAGCCGCGCCAACGTCAAGAGCGCGGTCGCCGAGCCGAGCGCCCGCCGCACCAGCGCCTCACCGAACGCTTGCAGATCGGCGTCGATCGGCAGCCACCACGGATCCGGGTCCTTGTTGCGGTCCACGAACACCGTCCGCCGCCGCACGAACACGTGGTACGCGTGATGGCTGTTCGCGACCCCGGGCCCGGTGTCCTTGACGCCGGTCCACGGCACCTCGGGGAGCGAGCCGGTGAACGCGTGGTTGTTCACCGCGGCGACGCCGACCTCGAGGGCCCGCGCCAACGCCAGACCCCGGGCGACGTCCCGGGTCCACACCGAGCCCGACAGGCCGTAGCGACAGCGGTTCGCGAGCGCCACCGCCTCGGCGGCGTCGGCGACCCTGGTCACCCCCACCACCGGCCCGAAGGTCTCTTCGGACATCACCAGCATGTCGGGGGTGCAGCCGTCCAACACCGTCGGCTGATAGCCGAGCCCGACACCGGTCCGCTTGCCGCCGGCCACCAGGCGCGCCCCCTTGGCGAGCGCGTCCTTCACGTGCGCCTCGACCACCGCGAGCTGCGCCGCGTTCTGCAATGGGCCGAGGTCGGTGATCGCGGCCGCCGGCGCCACCTGCAGCGCCGCGGCGAGCTTGCTCAGCTTGTCGACGAAGAGGTCGGCGATCGGCCGCTCGACGTAGATCCGCTCGATGCCGCCGCAGTTCTGCCCGGCGTTGTGAAACGCCCACTGCGCGACGCCGGCGACGGTGCGGTCCAGGCGACAATCGGCGAGCACGATCGCCGCGTCCTTGCCGCCGAGCTCCACCGAGCAGGGGATCAAGAGCTCGCCGGCCTTGGCCGCGATCTCCTTGCCGGCGGTGACCGAGCCGGTGAACACCACGGCGTCGATGCCGGACGCCAACAGCCACCGGCCCACGGCCTTGTCCCCCTGGACGATGCCGACGAGCCCAGGTGGAAAGACCCGCGCCATCGTCGCCGCGAGCCAGGCGCCGCTGCGTGGCGTCTTCTCCGAGGGTTTCATCACCACGCCGTTGCCGGCCAAGAGCGCCGGCATCAGCGCCTTGAAGAAGTTGCCGATCGGGTAGTTCCAGGGCGCGATGACGCCGACGACGCCCCGCGGCACGACCTCGATCGCCACCTTCTTCCCGGGGAAGTCGATCGGCGACAGCGAGATCCGCTCGGTCACGAGCGCCTTCTTCGCCGCCCGAATCGCGGCGCGCGCAAACGTCATCCCCGCCGACACCTCGCTCATCAGGCACTCGGTGGCGCAGCGCCCGGTCTCGGCGCTCATCACCGCGATGCCGGCGTCGCGCTCCCGTAGCAAGAGCCGCACCGCGTCGAGCATCAGCGTGACGCGCTCGGCAAACGGACGGGCCGCCCACGCCCGCTGTGCCGTCCGGGCGGCGGCGACCGCGGCGCGGACCTCCGCTTCGGTGGCCGCGGCGACTTGCGACAGGGACGCACCGGTGGCCGGGTTTTGGGTCGAAAACACGCTCGCGCTGGCATTGGCATCGGTCATGACGGGGCGACGGTAGCAGAAAACCCGCGCCCGGGACATGCGCGGCCCGCGTGTGCCCCTCGTGGCCGACGCGGATCCCGTCTTGCCGCCGCCGACCTCCGAGACGGCACGATTGACGCTCCAGAGGGCTGCGGCTACTCTGCGCCGGCTACCAGGAGGCCTGTCCATGATCCGCGTCGCCGTCCTCGTGTTCGCCGTCCTCTTCGCCCGAGTCACGCTCGCCGCCGACCTGCCGAAGGCACCGCCGCCGAAGCCCCGCGTCAACAAGGTCAAGAAGGAGAGCGACAAGATCGCCTACGTCGTCACCACCCGGCCGCCGGTGCCCGACGCCGGGACGACCTTCGAGGTCGAGGCCAACCTCTACGAGATCCTCGCCACCCCCGACCCGGTCGACGGCACCCGCCGGCCGATCAGCGACGCCGACGTGCGCGCCTACCTGGTCGGCGCCGGCGAAGGCGCCAAGGGCAAGAAGCCGACGCACGGCTGGCTCCAGGGCCACCGCGCCCAACCGCTCGCCGACGCCGGCACCTACGGCTTCACCTTCACGCCGCCCAAGCCCGGGGTCTACGCCCTCTACCTGCGCGGCAAGACCGAGAACGCCGGGTCCATCGACTTCGTGACGCCGCTCGCGATCGGCGTGTGGCCGATCCCGGAGGACAGCCCGACGCCGCCCTTGCCCGCCCCCGAGCCCAAGGTCACCCTCGGCAACCTGCCGCACGGCAAGGCGCTGTGCGAGGCCCGCTGCAAGAAGGACATCCCCGGCGCGCTGCCGAAGGGCGGCGCCCCGGAGTTCTTGAGGAGCGACTTCGCCGCCGCCCTCGACGACGACGGCCTGCTGAAGGCAACGCTCGACGACGGCCCGGCGCTCAGCGCGATGGAGCGCATCGACGTGTTGGCCTACCTGCGCACCTTGCACTGGGGGGTGACCGAGCTGTTCCCCGAGGCCCGCGCCTTCGTCGCCAAGGAGTTCACCGTCAACGACCACGGCAAAGAGCGCATCGCCGAGACCTTGAAGGTGAACCTCGACGACGCTGACCTCACCGGCGTGGTCTTCGTGGCCTACAAGCTCGACGGTCACCACCCGGTCGCCAAGTTCATCAAGTACGACGACCGCGTCGCCCGCGACCAGCTCAGCCGCA
Organism: Deltaproteobacteria bacterium; assembly: GCA_016218825.1. GTDB lineage: Bacteria > Myxococcota > XYA12-FULL-58-9 > XYA12-FULL-58-9 > XYA12-FULL-58-9 > JACRCV01. The sequence continues at coordinate 604 of JACRCV010000108.1, read as the reverse complement.
AGAACAAGCTCGGCTACGTGGTCTTCCTCAGCATCCCGAAGGACAACCGCGCCGTCGAGCTCGCGGTGGCGCTCGGCAAGGAGCCGGTGTATCCGATCGTGGCGCTGCACGCCCGCGACGCCAAGAGCCGCACCGACTACGACCTCAATCGCGCCCTCAAGACCTTCGTCGGCCAGGGACACTTCAACGATCCGAAGAGCCTGAAGAAAGGCGCGGCGGCGTTGCAGGCCAAGATGATCCCAATCTACTTCCGTGCCGCCGAGCTGACGACGATGTACTACGCCGACGAGCGCGAGTTCACCGCGTTCGACGACGAGTTCGGCGGCGTCGACGACGTCAGCGTCGAAGGCACCAAGGTCAAGCTGAAGAACAAGTAGCCAGAGCTCCCTTGCCTCGATTTGATTCCCGCGCCACGGCTGCCGCGGCGCTCCCCACCCCCACTCCCCAACCCCTCGCCCCCGAGTCTGACTCTTGATCGCATCTCATCGGCGCCCCTCCGGCCGGGGAATGGCGTTCATCAGGTGTAGCTCGCCCAGCATGGCCACGCGGTCCATCAGGCGCTCCCATCCATGCACGAAGGCGCTGTAACCTGGCCTCCCGGTAC
>JACRCV010000106.1 GCA_016218825.1 Deltaproteobacteria bacterium | reverse complement strand
CTCCGACGGGTTCGAACCAAGACCTCCGGCACCGCGCTCCCTGGTGAACCACACCGCGGAGGGCCTTCAGGCTCCAGGCATCAGCCGGTCCCCTTCTGGTGATCGAACGCGAGTGGGGTTCTTACGGCGGAATCAACGTTGGCGGCCCATTCGGCATCGCCGAAGATCGAGGGTGCCTCCAGAAGTCCGAGCAGCAGCGTAACGCCGCTCGCCTTGTTGCGACGATAGACGACCAGCATGCCTTCGGCGAGGTAGAGAACTGACTCCAGCGGCAAGCCGACCCGAGCCACGACTTGTCCGGCTTCGGCGATGCGCTCTTGGCAAGCCGCGGCATGACGTTTCAAGTCCTGGTCGCTGAAAGACTCGAAGAGATCGCTCTGGCGTAGGAGTGCGTAGACGCCCATGTCCGCAAGCATAGCAGCGAACCTCGGCCGCATGAATGCGGATGCAGCACCGCGTCTTCCGGTGACAAATGTCCCCACCCCGAGGCCGCGGGCGCGGGCCCGATGGTATGCAACCCCGCGAGCTGCCCAAGGAGAAACCCATGAAGCTGTTGAATTGTGGAAGCGTTGCCCTGATCGGGCTCGTCGCCGTCGCCGGGAGCTATGCCTGCGGCGGGGACGAGCCGAAGATGCCCCTGACCCCGCCAGCGCCGCCGGCTACGGAGGTGTGCGGCAACGGTCGCTTGGATGGCGACGAGCAATGCGACCCGGCCATCGCTTCCGGCATCGGCGCCTGTCCCCTGAGCTGCGACGATGAGGACGCCTGCACCCGCGACGATCTCGTCGGCGTCGCATGCCAGCAGACCTGCGCTCACGAGGCGATCACCTCTCCCCTCTCCGGTGATCATTGCTGTCCCGCGGGAGCCAACGCCAACTCGGATCGAGACTGCCCGGCCGTCTGCGACAACGGCCTCGTCGAGCCCGGGGAGAGTTGTGATACGGCAATCACCGGCGGTGCGGGCGCGTGCCCCGCCCTCGCGCAATGCGATGATCACGTCGCCTGTACCCGTGACGAGGTTGTCACGACCCGCGGTGAGCCGTGCTCGGCAGTTTGCGGCCACGTGGTCATCGACGATGCCGGTGGTGCCGATGGCTGTTGTCCCCAGGGAGCCACGGCGGCCACCGACCCCGATTGCTCGGCCGCGTGCGGCGACGGTGTGGTCCAGAGCAACGAGACCTGCGATGTCGGGATCGCGAGCGGCCCGGGCCGTTGTCCGACCGCGTCGAGCTGTGCCGACCAGGACGCCTGCTCGGTGGACCAGCTCCTCGGTGCCGGCACCTGCTCGGCCGAGTGCATGCACACGCCGATCACCGGGACCATTGGGGGTGACGGTTGCTGCCCGCAGGCGGGTACGCCCCGCAGCGCGGATTGGGATTGCCCTTCGCTGCCGCTCTACTACGGCTGCGCGCTTCCCAGTGATTGCGCATCGGCCCTGTGTCTGGCCTTTGATCAGTTGGAGGGCATGCGCGCCTGCACCGCTCACTGCGATCCCAACATCGCCAGCTTGGCTGCAAATTGTCCGGCGGTGGGCGCTGATGGCTTCGAGCCCCTTTGTCTGAACTACCCGGTCTATGCCGGCACTCGGCAGGATGTCTGCCTGGCGTTGGCTGCGGCTCCGGACGCTGACGGCAGCTATCTCTACGTCGATGCCACCTACGTCGGGACGCTGAGGACGTCCGACGAAGCCGATCTGTACTTTGTCGGCGCGGATGATCTCGGCGCCGGCCACGACTGGGTCATTACGGCGCAGGGTGCGGCCGGTGTCGACCTCGTCCTCGTGGCCACGGACGAGGCCCTCATGATGTCGAGCTGGGCCAACAACACGGGTCCCGGTCAAGTGGAGACTCTCTACCTGTCCTCCCGGGGCAGCGAGCGGAGTTTCTTCTGGGTGACGAGCTCGCAAAGCCGGATCGGGAGCTACTCTCTGATGGCGACCTTGCGCTAGCGGTGCTGATCGCGGGCCCTCAGCGCCGGTCGACGGCGCCGGTCGCGACGGTCGGCTCCGGGTCCACGAACCGCCTGATGAGCAGCCAGTCCCACCGCACCGGGATGTCCCCCTCCGCCCCGAGGAACACCTTGCCCGCAGTCGCGGTCGCGTCCGTGCCGCTCAAGAGCTCGATGCCGTCGCGACGGTAGGCAAAGGCGTTGCCGTCCACCGTCGCCTCGTAGACGTACCATTGGGCCGCTTGCGGCGGGGTCGCCCCGCCGTCAGTGGCGACGGCCGTCGCGGACGTGTCGGCGAAATTGTCCAGCCGGCGGATACGGTTCCGCGACGAGGACGAGGCGACGTCGAAGCGTAGGCCGCTCGTCGTGTTCAGATACCAACCGGCCGGGCTCAGGTCGTTGCCGATCGAGTCCTGCCGGGCGCGGGCACGCACGGCAAAGCCGGCGCTCTGGCTGCGGTCGCCGGCGGCGCCGGTGAGATACAGGAGCTCGCCGGTGCTGCAGGCGCTGAGCCGGAGCGCGCCGGCCGAGATCGAGGCGCCGGGGGCGCCGACCTGGGTCCAGGCCGCGAGGCTGTCGAACGGCTCGAAGAAGTCGAAGACGGCCGCGAGGTTGCTCGGCGCCGGCGCGGCGGTCGGATCGCCGAAGTAGAGGAAGTAGCCCGGGTCGCTCTCGGCCGGGCTGAGGCTCGAAGCGAGCGGGAACGCCAGCCGCGCGCTCGCGGTCCCGAAGCTCGAGGCGCCGGCAGGATCGACGTAGGGCCCTTCGTCGACCCGATCGAGCTCGGTGCTCGCGCCGGCGCCGTCGCAGTGAGCGAGCCGCAGGTCGTTGCCGTCAACGCGCGCCTGGCCGGCGAGGACGAGGGCCCGGTGGTCGAGCTCCAGGACGAGCGTGTAGCCCGGGGCGGCGGTCTTGGCGGAGCCGTTCGTCACCGTGAGTCGGACTCGGAAGCCCCACCTCGGGTCGAGCCACGGGCAGGCGGCGTCGCAGCCGCCGTCCGCCGCACCTTCGACGCCGTCGCAGTCGTTGTCGACGAGGTCAGCGCAGGAGCCGTCGCCGACGGGGCCCTCTCGAGCGGCCGGGCTCACGAGCGGCAGGTCGTCCCGACAGTCGCCGGTCGGCGTGCCGGCCACTGCCTCCCCGGCGTCGAGGCAGTCGAGGTCCGCAGCTACGACCGTGGCCGGGCCGATTGGCAGGAAGCCGTCGCCGTCGCCGTCGACGAGGCAGAGCTCAACCCCGTCGCAGTCTCCGTCAATGCCGTCGCCGGCGATCTCGAGCGTGTCGCCGCTCGAGTCCGAGCAGGCGAGCCGGCCGCCGGAGCAGCCGGTGACGATCCCCTCGCGACAAAGGTCGGTGTCGGGGCCGTCGCACGGCCCGCCGAGCGCTGGGTCCTCGGCGCCGTCGGCGCTCGCCGGATCGCAGTCGTTGTCGAGGCCGTCGCACGAATCGGGGTCGTCGCCCGTGGCGTCCGCGCAGCCGAGGAGGCCGCTGGCGCAGCCGGTGTAGGTCCCTTCCGGACACAGGTCGTCGTCGGGACCGTCGCACGTCCCGCTCAGGCGCGGGTCCTCGGCGCCGTCGGCGCTCGCCGGATCGCAGTCGTTGTCCAGCCCGTCGCACAGCTCGACGTCGTCGCCGCTCAGATCGGTGCACACGAGTCGGCCGCCGCTGCAAGCGGCGAGCGTCCCCTCGCGGCACAGGTCGTGATCCGGACCGTCGCAGGGCAGGTTGAGGGCCGGGTCTTCGGCGCCGTCGGCGCTCGCCGGGTCGCAGTCGTTGTCCACCCCGTCACACGAGTCAGGGTCGTCGACGCTGGCGTCCGAGCAGACGAGCCGACCGCTGCTGCAACCGGTGATGATCCCTTCCGGACAGAGGTCGCCGTCCGGCCCGTCGCAGGGCGCGCCGATGCGCCGGCTCGCGTCCTCCTCCCTGGTGTCACCGCCGCAGCTTTCAGCGACACCAGCGGCGGCGTCCGGCGGCTCGAACCCCATGCGGGACCCGCAGCCGCTCGCGACCAGACTGACGAACAAGAGCCCCCTGGCGCCTGGCCACATCATCACCTCCGACTCCTCCGTCCGTGCCGGCCTCAGCGCCAGGCCATGAGCAGCTCCGACTGCCCGCCGATGGTCCGGCTGAATACGATGACCCGGAGATCCGGCGAGAGCCACGGGTCCTGGTCCCGGTCCGCGCTGTTGAGCTCGTCGACCGGCGCGGGCGCCGCGAACGGCGCGCCCGGCCCGACCCGCGTCGTGACGAAGAGATCGTCGGCGCCCGACCGGTCCGAGGAGAAGTAGAGGGCCGTGGCGGTCGGGTCGATCCACGGGCTCGTCTCTTCGCTGCCCGCGTTCAGCGGGCCGAGGCTCACCGGCGGCCCGAAGGGGTCCGTGCTCAGGGTGCGCGCCGCTTCGTAAAGGTCGACGCCACCGGCGCCGCCGGCGCGGCTCGAGGCATAGACGACGCGCAGCGCGGCGTCGCCGGCCGGTGCCGCCGCGTAGTCGGCGGAGCTCGTCGCCAGCTCCGCGACTCTGGCGGGCGCCGCCCAGGGAGCACTGCGCGAAGCGCGGGTCGAGACGTAGAGATCGTGGCTGCCGGCGCCGCCCGGCCGGTCACTGCCGAAGAACAGCGTGAGGCCGTCCGGGGTGATCTCGGGCGTCGTCTCACTGCCCGTCGAGTTGAGCTCCGTGACGTTCACCGGCGGACCGAAGGGGGCGGAGGACGAGGCCCGAGTCGCCCGCCAGAGGTCGCCGCCGCCGAGGCCGCCGGGCCGGTTCGAGTCGAAGAGGATCTCCAACAGGTCGCCGGTGAGCGTCGGGTCGTCCTCGCCGGACGGGGTATTGAGCTCGGCGAGCAGCACCGGCGGGCCGAACGGCGGCAGCGCCGTCGCGTCGCAGCCGGCGGGCCCGGCGCTGCAGGAAAGACCGCCGTCGGTGCAGGCGACGTTGGCGTCGTCGGCGCACGGATCCGCGTCCGGGCCGTCGCAAGGAGAGCCGAGTCCCGGATCCTCGGCGCCGTCGGCGCTCGCCGGATCGCAGTCGTTGTCGGCGCCGTCGCAGACCTCCGGGGCGTCGCCGCTCGAATCCGAGCAGGCGAGCGTGCCGAAGAGGCAGGCAGTCACAACCCCTTCGAGGCAGAGATCGTCGTCGGGGCCGTCGCACGGCCCGCCGAGCGCTGGGTCCTCGGCGCCGTCGGCGCTCGCCGGATCGCAGTCGTTGTCGAGGCGGTCACAGAGGTCCAGGGAGTCGTCGGTCGTATCGGAGCAGAGGAGAGTCCCGTCGGTGCAGACGGCATGAGCACCCTCGCGACAGAGGTCGGAATCCGGCCCGTCGCACGGCACCCCGAAGTCCGGGTCGCCGGCGCCGTCCGCGGTCGTCGGGTCGCAGTCGTTGTCGGCGCCGTCGCAGACGTCGCGGTCGTCGCCGCTCGAGTCGGAGCAGGCGAGCCGGCCGCCGCTGCACTCGGTGAAGGTCCCCTCAAGGCAGAGGTCGACGTCCGAGCCGTCGCATGGCTGTCCGAGGCGTGGATCGCCGGCGCCGTCGGCGCTCGCCGGGTCGCAGTCGTTGTCGGAGCCGTCGCAGAGCTCCACTGAGTCGCCGGTGGCATCCGCGCAGGCGAGCCGGCCGGGGCCGCAAGCGACGAGCACCCCCTCGCGGCAGAGGTCCTGGTCCGGCCCGTCGCACGGCATACCCGGCCACGCCCCGTCGGCGGCGGGCTCGGCCAGCGGCGCGTGCACGCCCCCGGCGCACGCCTCGGCGCCGGAGTCTCCGGCCGGCGGATCCATCGGGGGCTCGCGGTCGTCGAACCCCATTCGGGCGGCGCAACCCCAGGCCAAGAGAGCTACACCGGTGGTCCAGACCGCGGGGCGGGACCTCATACGCCGAAACTCCCTCCCCACCCTCGAAAACGCCTCTCAGTATAACAGGAAACCCATCTCGAGGGCATTCCGGGCGGTCGCTGCGCGCCACGAGCCCAGACGGCGTGGCGCCGGTGGGCGCGGCAGTGATATGCAAAGACTACGATGAGTGGCGTGGAACGCACATGATCCGCCCCCGCGTCGCAGTCGTGGCGCTCACCCTCGTTGGGGCGTGCCAACCGGGCCAGGCTCTGACCGACCCGGGAAGCCACGGCGGTGCCGCCGCGGACAGCGGCAGCTCGTGGTCGGACGACTCGCCGTCGGATCCGCCGGGGGATGCGGGCGCCGACGCAGACGACCCGTGCGTCATCCTGACTTGCCCGGCCGGTTTTGACTGTGTCGACGGGTATTGTCAGGACGGCACCACCGTCCTCGTGCCGTACGATCTCGCGGCCCTGCGCGCCGATCCGGCGCTCGATCTGACGATCTTCTTCGACCCCGCCTCCGGGAGCTCAGCCATCGGGCCGCTCGCGATCCTCGATCTCCTGCTGTCGGTGCCTGCCGCGCAGGTGCCAAAGATCGGCGCGGGGTCGTACCGGGCGCTTCTCGCCGACAACGATCCCTGGTGGGCTACCGAGCCGCTCTTTCTGTCGCGCAGCCGTAGCCAGGCTACCGTGGCCCAAGAGGGCGCAGCCACATCGGTCTTGGCTCAGACCTACCAAGACATGGGTTGGTCGCTATGGCAAAACGCGATCGGCGACGCGGCTGCTGCCAGCCGGAGTCGCCGGCAGGCATTCATCGACGCGGGCATGCCGGTCCTGGGTTACCTCGAAGGCACCGGCAACCTCTTCGTCTATCTTGCGACGGTGAACACGCCGACGGTGGTGAAGATCCCCGGCACCGACATCACGCAGACGCCCCACAACCACTGGAGCTGGGAGTACTGGCGAGCCAACGCGCTGCCCGGCGACCAGAGAGTCATCTGGATCGGGCCGCATACGTTCTATGACCAGCCGGCCTACGCCGTGCCCTACGTCGCCTCGCATCCGACCTTTGGCGACCCGGTGCCGCCGACCGACCCGGACGGCAACCCGATCGTGGGCACCCCGGCGGCGGAGACCGATCCGCGCCAACATGCGCTCTATCGCCAATGCGCCGCGACCGACTTGAATGGAGAGCCGAGCCTCGATCTCCACCTGCAGGGCACCCAAGACGTTACCGGTCTCCCCGGTGTCGTGACGATCGGCGGCCAGGCCTACAGCATTCTCGGATTCGCACGCGATCCCGCGTGTCCTGCCTGGCAGCGCTACCACGCCTCGAGCCTCCGCTACGCGGTGGATAAGGGCACCGTGGGGAGCTGGATGGACAACGTCTCGATGTGGGATGCCTGGGGTCTGAATCCGGCGGAGAGTGCGTTTGGCGCTCATGCGACCAGGGGCTTCGAAGCCTGGCTGCAGGCGCATGCCACCTCCGGATTCATGACGCGCTCGGGCCTGGCCCAACACGCCGGGGCAATGAACATGCGGTGTATCGTGAAATGGAAGGCGCGCACCGGCTTTGGCGACAACACCGCGAGCGTACCGGCTTGCAGCGTCGATATCGCGTCCAATCACGCCGGCCTCGCGGACGTGCGTTGGGACGCCGACATGCCCTGGGGCGCGTGGATGGCCTACCAGGCCGATCTTCACGTGACCTACTACCAGAGCCTGCGCGCCATGCTGGACGCGCTCGACAGCGACTTTCTGTGGGGGGTCAACGACGCGCCGACCTATGCCGGCGTCGTGCAAGAGGCGGTGCCACCGTCGATGAGCATGGGCGAGCAGACCCTCGGCTTCCATCTTCTCAGCGGCGGTGTCGATCTGCCCCCGAATGGCTCATTGAGCCCGATCTATGACCTGGCCGGCGCCTTCGATCTGGCGCAGTTCCAGACCGTGTGGTTGTATGTCGACTCGTATCTCGGCGCCTCGAACCCAACGCTCGTCGACCAGCTCCGAGCGAGCGTCGAGCTGCATCGCACCCTCGCCGGCGAGGCTCTCAGCTACGACGCGTTCCTGATGCCCTCGGACGTCGACGAGCGCGCGCCCGGCACCACGACCAGCGCGCACGACCTAAGCGCGTGGATCATGCCCCATGCACGCGACCTCGAAGGCCGCCGCCTGTGGACTCGCGTCGGCCTGGCCTGCTCGCCCGACAGCTGGTTGCGGCGCTTCCGACCGTCGGGCGTTCCATCCATCTCCGTAACGTTCGAGACCCGGGCCCGGACCGCGACGGAGCTGACGCCGCTGCACGAATTCTTGGGCTGGCATCGTGCGCTGAGCGACGCCGGACAGGCTCCGCGCGTGCTCCTGGCTCCTCGCATCGACGCCGAGGCGCTCGCAGATCTGGATGTTCTCTTCCTCCCGGGCTTCGAGGTTCTTCCCGAGCTCTTGCGTGACGAGGTGTTGCAGCCCTGGGTCGAAGCGGGCGGCACGTTGGTCGTGTCGGGTCGCGCGGGTCGTTACCGGGGGCGTGCGGCCATGTATGAGCCGTACGATCCGACGGCGGCGCGCCCGATCGGCGCCGCAGCGCTCACCGGTGTCGCCGACCTCGATTCTCTGACCCAGATGGTGCAAACACCCGTCGGCGCCGGCCGGGTCGTGGCGATTCCCGGCGCACCCGGGGCCGATCGATGGCTGGGGCGGGCATCGACGATCGACGCGATGATGTCCGAGCTCTGGGTCGCGGCGGTCTTCGACGGCCCGATCGTCACCATGCCTTCGGATCCGACGATCGCGGTTCGTGTACACGTAGATCCTCCCCGCGGCCGTCTGTTCCTCGACCTGGTCAATCGTGACTTTCGCCCTGCCAGCGACACGTTGGTGGCCAAGGCCTCGGTGGTCGTGCGCATTCGGCGTCCCCGCTGGCTACCCGGCGCCGGGCTCACTTGGCGCACGGCCGCCAATCGCGGCACCGCTACCGTGACCGACGCGAGTGGTGACCTGGTGGTCAGCGTCAGCCCGTTGACCGACATTGTCACCGTGATTGTCGAGTCTGCGTTGCCCTAGACGGAAGCCCGCGATTCCCGACCGCGACAAACGAGAGCCGGAGATCTCAGGTCCCGTAGAGCAGGACGCCGTGGCCGACCGCGGCGGCCTGACCGCGGGTGACGACCGCATCCGGACAGAACGCGGGCGGCGGGCCGGAGCAGCCCACCATCAGGCCCGCCTCGTAGACCGCCTGGATGAAGGGGAAGGCCCAGTGGCCGGAGCCGACATCCGAGAAGACCGGCACCGGCGAGACGCTGCCGGTATCGAGGCCGAGGCCACGAGCTACGAAGACCGCGTACTGGGCGCGCGTGACCTCGGTGTCCGGGCAGAATTGCGGCGGGCTGGCGCTGCACCCCGCGGTGATCCCCGCGACAGCGACTGCCTCGATCCACGCAAACAGGGGATGGGTGACCGGCACGTCGGTGAAGGTCGCCACCGCCGGCGGGTCGAGCGACAGGGAGAAGAGCCGCGCGAGTACGACAGCGGCCGTCCCCCGGGTCATCGGGTCGTCGCGACCGAACAGCCAGTTGCCATAGCCCACCATGATCCCGTGCGTCGACACGATCTCGACGGACGGCCAGAAGGGGTCCCCAGGCAGCACGTCGGTGAAGTAGTAGGCGGACAGCCGCGCGCCGGCGCGGACCAGCACGTCCTGCACCCGGATAACCGGGACCGCGCGCGGCTCGACGTCGCGCGCCACCGCCACGGCCGCGAGCGCCCCCACCCCTTGGCCGATCAGCATGGTGCTGGGCTGCAGCCGGGTGGCGCCGTTCACGAGTCGCGTCTGCGAGAAGTTCTTCTCCGCCGGCAAGAACCCGTCAATCACCGGCGGGATGAACGACTCGAACGGGATCTGGAACGGCACGTTGGCCGGTCCGCCGGGGGCCTCGAAGGCCGCCTCCAGATCCGCGGGCTCATGGCAGTTGTGCAAATCGATCCCGTAGCCCGCGACGCCGATCGCCGAGGGGAACTGTACGGCGGGCAGCGCCGGCGAGCCGGTAGCGCGGACCTCGGGCGCCGACAGAGTGTGTAGTCCGATGAGACGCCGGCTCTCCCGCACGTACGGAAAGGGGGGGAAATGACGCTCGACCGCGCGAAACGCCTCGGGGATGTCTGCGCACGACCCCTCTTCGCGGTTGTACGGGGTGTCGAACCCCTCGTCATCGGCGACCGACCAGAGCGGCTCGTTGAGCGCAGTCTGCATGTAGTAGATGAATTGCAGGGTCCTGAGCTTGGCCGCGCAGTTCACTTGGCGGCGATAGGCCGGATCCTCGAGGTAGCGCCCAGCGAGCCTCGGGTTAGAGGACGGCGGGTTGTACGCGGCGTGCGCCGGGTAGTCGTTGGCGAAGTTCACGCCGGTCTTGGTGATGTTCGCCGCCGTGGCGGCGCTGCCGGCTGTCGCATCGAGCGGGCTCGACGAATCGGGCAGACCGCGGTAGGCGTTGTGATTGACGAACCCGACCGGATAGCCGCCATTCCACCACGGGTAGCCGCCGGCGGTCACGATGCGGGCGAAATAGGGGGCCTCGTCGTCGTAACCGGGCGGTTTGGGCGATAGGACGAGGGAGGGGGGAGCACCGCCTGGGTACTTCTTCACGATCGCCACGTAGGTGATGTCCTGGATGCAGGCGTCGAGGTCCACCGCGGTGCTGGTTGAGTTCGCCACTCGGTAGTCGGCGCCGGCGAGGGGCAAGAGGTCGCCGTACTCGGTGGCGTCGATGACGACCCGACTCGCGAAGGCGCGGCCGTCGGCGGTGCGCACGCCGATGACCCTGGTGCCGCTCTTCACGACGCCGGTCACGCGCGCCCGCAGGTACAGATCGAGTGCCCCGCCGGAGCCGCTGCCGGCCGTGCTCATCAACGCGAGCATGAGCTCGCGACCCGCTTTCGGTTCGAAGCAGGTCGTCTGGTCGCTCCAGTAGCAGGTGCCGATCGACTTGCCGCGCGTCGCGTACTGCGCGCGCAGCGCGTCGACGAGCTCCTTGTAGATCCCGTAGCTGCGCTCGCCGACGCTGCTCTCGTCCATCGTGCTGACACCCGCGGCGAACGCCTGACCGCCCACGAGGTCGGTCTCCTCGAGCACCGCCACCCGCCGGCCCATGCGCGCCGCCTGCACGGCGGCGCCGAACCCGCCGGTGCCCGCGCCGGCGACGATGACCTCGTAGCTCGCCGGTGGCGGACAGTCGCTGTCATCGAACCCGTCGCACACCGCCGGACAGCAGCCGTCGCTCCCACCGCAGGCGCGCGGCGCGTGGCTGCAGATGAGGTCGCACGTGCCCGGTGTGCCCGCGGCGGTGTCGGCTGTGCAGAGATCGAGATCGGCGCAGCTCGGCGGGCAGTCGCCATCGCACGTCTCGCCCGGCTCGGTGACGCCGTTGCCGCACTCCGGTACACAGTCGTCGTCCTCCGTCGCGGTGCATCCGGCGGGGCAGCAGCCGTCACTCGCGAGGCAGGCGGTGACGGTGGCGCAGCTGGCTCCGCAGTCGCTGTCCAGCGCCGCGTCGCACCCGGCCGGGCAGCAGCCGTCTGCCGGCAGGCACAAGCTGACGTCCTGCCCCGCGACGCAGACCTTATCCTCACACCGCGCGCCGGAGCAGGAGTTCGCCCCCGCGCAGTCCTCGTCCCTGGCGCACGCCGCCACGCAGCGACCATCCACGCACACCTCGCCGGCCACGCACGCGCCCGCGCAAACAGCAGCCGCGACGCCGTCGCCGCAGCCGCTCGCGCCGGCGAACAGCGCCACGCCGAGGAACGTGATGTTGGTTCGCGAGCGGATGAGCGTCATCGGCATCCTCCTCCGCAGAGCCACCGTGGTCCATCTCCACGTGCCGGAGATTCATCCTATCACAACCCACGGGTGCGTCAGATGAGCGCGGAGACGCCGATGACTGCGGCGGCGCTCCCTGGGCAGCTGCGCCGAACTTCGGCCGGGAGCCGGCGCGACAAGCGTGGGTTGACGCCCTGGTGGAATGCAGGCAGAATTGAATTCATATGAAGGCAAAAAAGAAGGCACAGTTGACCGTCCGTCAGGTCGACGGGGAGCTACTTCAGGCCTTGCGGCGTGAAACCCGCCGGCGAGGGGAGAGCCTGAACAAGGTGACCTTGAGCCTACTGCGGGGCTCTCTCGGTATTGGTTCACCGCGCACGCTCCGCCGCTACACCGATCTCGACCATCTCGCCGGTCGGTGGTCGCTGGAGGAGCGGGCCGAGTTCGACGAGCGACTCGGTGAGCATCGCGAGATTGATGCGGATTTGTGGAAATGAAGCTCGTACTCGATACCTCGGCATACTCTGCCTTCATGGGCGGGGACCGGCGCGTTCGCGAGGCGCTCTCGGAGGCGGAGAAGATCTATGTTCCGGCGATCGTCTTGGGGGAACTGCTCGCCGGATTCGCGACCGGCAGCCGACGCGTGCAAAACGAGCAAGAGCTGCGGGAGTTTCTCGCCAGCTCTCGAGTCGAGGTATGGCCGGTGACCGACGAGACCGCGCGTCGGTATGCGACCGTCTACGCTGCGCTGAGGAAGAAGGGGCGCCCGATTCCGACGAACGACCTGTGGATTGCCGCCACCGTCCTCGAAGCCGGCGGACTTCTCGTGTCGCTCGATGCGCATTTCTCTGAGGTTGAGGCCCTGCCGACCTACTGAGGCGCGGGGCTGACCCCTGTGGCCGCTGCGCGATGACGAACCTGTCGGCGATCTCGTTCTCCCTCGCGTGACCGACCTTCACCGCACCATTGCCTTCGCACTCGAATGAGCGACGGCCTCCGATCGAGGTACACGTGTCGAGGAGCGATCACGGCTGGGCCTTGGCCGCTTGATTCGCCCTCTTCTATTTGTCGCGAGCGCAGCGGAAGCCGAGGACATCCTTCGAAAACGAGGGCGCCTTGTGGAACCTGTCCTTGCAGCGGACGCCGGCCGCACCCTCATACCCCCAGCCACCGCCGCGATCAGAACGCTCCTCGGTCACTGAGCTCGTGTCACCATAGGGGCGATAGGGAGTCGCGACCCACTCCCAGACATTGCCGCCCATGTCGAGGACGCCGAACGGGCTCCGGTCACGGGGGTGACTGCCCACGACGCAAGTTCCGTGGCGGTTCCCCTTGCCGAGGTCGTTACCTTCCCCGTCCCAGCAGAGTTGATCGCCGGGAGGCTCGACGCCCCACGGGAAGGTGCGACCGTCAGAGCCACAAGCTGCGTACTCCCACTCCTCCTCGGTCGGCAGCCGCTTGCCTGACCAGCTGCAATACGCGTTGGCCTGGAACCAGGTGACGCAGTTGACCGGATGGAGCTTGCGTTCGGTGTGGCCCCAATTGCATGCCCCGCCGTCTCTCGGAGGAGAGCACGCACCGGCGTCGACGCATTGACGGTACGCGGCGACGGTGACTTCGGTTCGGTCGAGCTGGAAACCCTTCAAGATGACCTGCCGCGCGGGTCGCTCGTTTTCCGGGCCGTCGTTTGTCCCCATGACGAACATTCCCGGAGGCACGTCCGCCATCTCCTCGGAGAGCTTGCTGCTGTCCACGGCGGCCGGCGTGGCAGTCCCACGTGGCGCGTCGCCGGTTCCGGCCTCCTTCGCGGGCGTTCCTCGCGACAGGTCGGTCTTGGGTGTCGCCGCGCGGAGAGCGCAAGTGCCCTGATCCGAGTGAGCCAGGACGTACTTCTCGAGCTCGGTATACAACCCAACCTCGCAGGTCCCGATGCCATCGACATCCTGGTGGGCGGACTCCGGGATCATCGTCGGGTCGGCCTCCAGTTTCACGAGTAACTCTCGCAGGTTCCTCTCGATCACGAGTGACCGCTCGTCATCGCCTCGATGCACAACCGCGATTCCGCCGTGCGGAATCGGCTGCGACCGCCAGAGAATCTCGAGCGCACCGTTGTCCCTGCCCGCGTTGGTTGCGACCAGGGGATCGACGGTGGCATCATAACTAGCTCCGAGTCTGACGACTCGAGGTTCGTGAGCCAGGACGAGATTGCGCGTTTCGTCGTTACTCCCACCCTCATTCCAAGCATCAGCAGCACGGACGACGTCGCCAAAGAGAATGCACGGGACGACGTATCCCGACGTGGAGTTGTGTTTGCCCCAGAAGAACTGCGGACGTCTCCCATGTGCCCGCGCCTGCTCGAACCCGAATTTCAAGTCGTCCGCGTTCCTGAGCGGCTTTCGCCAACCAGGCGTCTCGCCGCGTGCGGCGAACACGACTGACTGATACGTGGTGTGCGTTGCTCCGTTGACGTCGCGTCGTCTGCCACACCCGGACAGGCGCAGGGTCGGCCCGTTCTTCCGCTGTGCCAGCGCCCACTTCAGCTGCAGATAGACCCACGGTGTCACTCGGACGATGTCCCATCGACCGGCCGTCACCTCCTCGACCAGCGTGTCGATGTCGTCCTGGTCGAACGGCTTGATGTACGGTCTTGCGTCGAAACGCGGCTCGGTGCTTCGGATCCGTTCACCCAACATCTCGAACAGGCGCTCGAACGCCTTGTCGCGGCCTTGCGAGTAGTCGACGACAGCCATCCTCAGGCGCTCGCGGACTGTTACCGGCGCCCGCAGAGTGACCCTCGCATCGGTTGCCAGCGTGGGCAGCGGCAGACTGTCGTTGTCGAATTCCCGTGGCACCGCGACGTCCACGGCGATCGACGAGTCAGCCGCGCCGGCGTCCTTCACCAGCCCCCGAGCTACGACCCGCACTCCCTCCTCGGCGAGTGCGGCCGTCCATCGCGGCAGCCATTCATCGACGCGCTGGGACAGCTTGTCGCCGAGCAGCCGGAGTCGTGAGGTCTCGCCCGGACGGATGAAGTTGCCTTGGTCGTTGCACTCGAACGCGACGAACGAGGGGTCCGCGAGGAGCACGGCACGGGTGACGGCCGTCGCGGCGCCGGCGCCCAGAGCGACGCCGAGAGCCAGCGCGGTGGCGGCCTTCAGGAGAGCAGCGCGCCGCGCGACGCCGAAGGCGTGCGAGCGCCGCAGCGGCAGGAACAGGTCGGTCTCGCATCCGAGAATCGCTGCGAGCTGGGGCATGTCGGACTCGCGAACGCCGATCAAGGTCGCCTGTCCCGGTGGCAGGGTCTCGAGGATGCGATAGCTCGCGACTGGCACACTCGCAGCTTGGGAGAGGAGGGTAGCATCTGCGCGGTGCAAGATGAGCGCGCAGCCGGTCGGCGACGCCAGGGTCTTTGCTGCTTCCCACTTGCTCAGGAGTGACGCCACGTTCGCTGGGTCTGGACGACTGGCATCGGTGACTCTGTTCAACGTGACGCCGTGGAACGCCTCATTCCTTCGGAGTTGTTGGATCGCACACGAGACCAGGACAACCGCCCCCCCCTCAGTCCCGAACAGCGAGGGTCCCGCGAGCGCGAGCGCACAGGCGGCACCGTCCGATACGCCGCTGTAGGCGAGGTCCGCGGGTGCTGCCGTCGCTGGTGGACTGGGCGTCGGGGTCAGCTCGAGCTTGTGGGAGTCTGTGACCTCGGAGGGTGCCAGCATCGCCGCCAGCGCTGCGCCGCTCGTATTCCTCAGCGCGCCCGGTCGACCTCCGACGACGTAGTGGTTGCGGCTCGGTGTCGCGCGCACGAGGACCCAGGCCGGCTGGCCCAGGTCCGCTTCGAGCGGAAAACCGAGTCGGAACGTGCCCGCCACCGGTTAGCGCTGCCGGTCGAGTGTGAGCACGACCTGGACAATCCGCGGCGCCCGCCCGGTGAGCTCCCACCGACCCCCGGCGGCGATGTCGCGTCCTGCGAGGGTCCGCTCGAGGCCGTCGTCGTATACGATCTTGAGCTCGACCTTCCGACGTGATGCGACAGACGCTCCGACGAGGCCGACGTAGATGGCGTCGCTGTCCGCCGAAGGCTCGAAGGTCAACGCGACGGTCTCGCCGTCGAACAGCGCCGGGTCGAGCGCGTAGATCGGGGGCAAGTCGGTCCGCACGCCCGCCGCCATGGGCGCCCATTGCTCCGTCCGGAGTATGCTGCTCAGCACATCGCTCGCTGTGCGTACGATCTCGACCAGCTCGAACAATACTCCGGGCGCTCGCGGCGCCCGCGCCGAGCGTGCGGCCTCCGCGCGCATGGTCGCGAGTCGGTTGTCGCATTCGGAGCAACAGATTGCGTGTAGTCTGGCGGATGCCGTGTGCTGATCTCCGCGGCAGACGTGCTGCAGACCTTCGTCCGAGGGGTGCTCCGTCAGCAGGCGCTCGGCCGCACCCGTTGTCGTCCGTCGCTCGCCGGGCTGCAGACCGGCCAAGGCACACACCTGGTCGAAGCACGGCGTGCAGCCCATGATGTGCTCCGCGACTGCGTCCGTAGCCTTCTCGTCGAGCTCATCGCGCTGAAAGGCCGCGAGGTGAGCGGCGTCAGGACAGGCGGAGGGCTCACCCGTCGGCATCACTGCAGGGAAGAACTGCCGGGCGTTTGCGGGGATCATGGGTTTCCTTCCGCTGGGGGCGTGTTCCCGAGGATCTCGCTCCAATTCAGAGCTTCCGCCAGCAGGCCGACGACGTCCGTGAGCGTTTCCCGGGGAAGGCCTTTCTTGTCGAGGCGCACCAGGACCTTTGTCCGCAGCGTCTTGCGTATGCCGGACAGTCGGCGCTGGACGTTGCTCGGATGCAGGGCGTCGTCGTCGCCCTTGCGGCGCAGCCGCGGACCATAGAGCTTGCCGATATCGGACAACGTCATCGCTTTGATGCAGTACGCGTCGAGGAGGAGCTGCTCGAGACGGTCGAGCTCCTTGATCCCGTCGACAATTGCGTCACGCAAGATGTCGGCGGCCTCCAACTCTGCCATTCCGGGCGCGGGGTCGGCTGCGCCGGCGGCGGCGGCGTCTTCGGTGGTGAAACGCAGCTCGGTGCGCTGCTTGCGCGGTACGCGCGTCATTCCCCGACGGTATTCTTTGGCGGCGAGATCCTTCGATGCGTTCGCGACGACGGTGCGCAGGTAGGGCCCGAGCTTGCCGTCCCCCTGGTATTCGCCCTGGTACAGAGTAGTGCAGATCATGCCGAGCGTGTGATCGTAGGCGTTGAGGAGGCCCTGCTGGGCGCCCTCTTCGGCCAGGTTCTTGCGCCCGAGGTGCCGCAACCCGATGCCCACGAGGTCGTAGTAGTGGATGCGCACTATCGTCGCCCAGGCCACGTGATCGCGGCCGCACGCGGCTCGGATCAGCTCACGCTCGGTGGGGAATGGCCCGAACGGCGTCCGTGGCCCCGTCGTAACCTCGTCGGTGGTCATACCCTCCCTCGTCACCCGCGGCGAAGATCCCGGCCGAGTGTGCTTGCCCCCATGTGTCGAGTCAAGCCGCTCCCCGCGGCGTGGTGTTCCGCCCCGTCTTTCGCCCGGCGCTGCGCGGGTTCCCGGCTTTACTCGGCCGCTGGGACGCGCCCCGAGACGTGCGGCGCGCCAGCGCGTCCCAGGCGACCGAGCACACGCGAGCTAGAAGCTGAACCCGATCGTGAGACCGACGAACGGCTGCGGGCCAACCTGCTGCATCGGGTTCCGACTACCGAAATCTGCGGGAGTCGTCATGACACCCACCGCCAAGCCCGGGAAGCCAAAGAGACCATCGTCTCCGTGGAACGGGTGAGAGTCACTTCCCGGCGTTCCGGTGCGGCCCAAGAGCGTCGCTTCCGAGCTCGCGTGAATGGTCCGGCGAACCTCCAAAGTGCCGGTGAAGCGTTGCACCTTCAGCTCCTTGTAGAATGCCCAGGGCAGCTTCAGGTACTTCGCGTCGATCTGGTCGGCGAGCGTTCGATAGGGCCAGTCGCTCTTCAGTTGTTCGAGGAGCGTTCGTCGGTCCGGGCCAGGCGCTGCCTCCTGAGCGCCCACCGTGTTGGTGGTGACGGCAATCGAGAGGGCGGTGGCGAGACAAGTCGCGGCGGTCAGCTTGTTCACGAGTTCCTTCTCCTTGTGGTGGGTGGTGCACGACGACCGGCCGGCGCCGGCTTCACCGACAACAACCGGACGCGCGTCCGGCGTTGCGATCCCATTTTTCGCGCGATCTCGCTTTCTGGTGGGTGGCGGTGGGCGCGTGTGTGTGCGGCCACCACGCGGCGGCCTGTGGGTGCTGAGGGTACGAAGCGCGGGTGGCGCGCCGCAGACCCCGCAGCCGACCGCCATGGGCAACACGGCAGGAGTTTGATACGCTCCTTGGGTCTCGGACGGGTTCGTTCGCGATGATAGCGAGCAGCGTGTGGCGATCGCTCACTTCCAACCGGAGCTGGCTCTCGAGGTGCTGCTGTCCGCGGTAATGGCGGCGCACGGCGAGGCGACGCTCCGGGTGGACGCAGTCTTTCAGCTGGTGCTCGCGGGCGGGCCTGAGATGGTCCTCAGCGTCGATTGCACCTGCGTCCCGGCCGAGATCCGCCGCGGGCCGCACGATGGCGCCGAGCTGACGCTCGTGCTCCACCGCGACCGCCTGCTGCCTCTGCTTTCCGGCGAGCTCGACGTCGAGCGCGCCTGCGACACCGGCGAGCTCGAGGTCACCGGCGACCCCGAGGTGCTCTCCCGCCTCGCCACCTTGTGGTCGACCCGGCGCGGCACCGACGCCTTGAGCCTGATGATCGAGCGCCGACGTGAGGAGGCTCTGTGAGCACCGCGCGCGTCGACCGCTTCACCTCGCGCCAGGTCGACAAAGCCCTCGACCAGCTCGCGCGCAAGGACCTCGAGGCGCTCGGCAAGGAGCTCGACAAGGGCGCGAACGCCGCGTTGAAGCAGGCGCTCGTCGAGGACGCCCGCGAGCACGGCGGCGCGCGCGCGCTCAAAGATCCGGACAAGCTCAAAGGCCTCATCACCGCCCAGCTCCTCGCGATCCAGCGCGCGGTGCAAGGCAGCGCGCGCCATCGCGATCACACCATCGACCTCGCGGCCGTGAGCAAGAGCTTCGGCGGCCTCGCCGCGAGTCTCTTCGCCCGCGTCGACCGCGCGCGCCAGGAGGTGCAGGGCCGCAGCAAGGTGGACGCCCTCGACCAGCAGAAGAGAGCGGCGGCGCGCGACGAGGCGCTCGGGAGCTTCATCAGCTACTTCCCCGCGGCCAGCAAGCTGCCGGCGCTCGCCGAGGGCAAGACGCTTCTGACCTTCGACACCGCGCAGATCCGCTGGCTGCACCGCACCTATTGGAGCGCCTCGCCGGCTTGGGACTTCCAGCGTCTATGCGCCGAGGCCGAGAAGGCGCCCGAGTTCAAGAGCCGCAAGGAGCCGATCGCCGACCACCAGCTGCAGCGCCTGTTCACCTCCCTGCCCGAGAGCTTCCCGTGGCAGTGGGGCGTGCGCACCTCGGTGATCGGCAGCTATCACCTCGTCGATCAGGCGCTGAAGGCTCCCGCCGGCACCAGCTTCGCGCGCATGTACGCGGCCCTCAAGGAGTCGCACAAAGGGTTTCCCTACGACGACATCGTCAAGCGCTGGACGCGCAAGGAGTGGTACGACTCCCCCGAGCGCTACCCCTTCTTGACGGCGCTGCCGCGCGACGCCGAGGGGCACTTCGTCCTCGAAGCGCAAGGCGAGGCGCAGGCGGTGCAACGGGACGGCAAGGGACGCCTGCTGCTCAGCGAGGCGCTCGCCAAGAAGGTCGCCGAGCTCGGCCGGCGGGACGAGGTGCTCTACGGCTGGGGACTCGCCGACTTCTTGAAGTTCGTCTCCAAAGAGCTCGGCATCCCGTTCAACCGCAACAACTACGACGCCCTGCTCGAGCGCCAGCGCCTGAGCGTGCCCGCTTGGACGACGATGAAACGCGACGCGATGGTGCGCCTCGCGAAGAAGATCGTCGAGCTCCACGCCACCCGCCGCCTCGACTCGTCCGAGGCGATCGCGACGGTCTTGCACCAGGAGTTCGGCTACAAGAAGTTCCCGCGGGTGCTGTTCGACTACCTGCGTGACACGGTCAAAGATCCCAAGATCCCGTACTTCCACCAGAGCAAGAGCAAGAGCGCCGAGGAGCAGGCGCGCGCGCTCGTCGATGCGATCAAAGCCGAGGGCGGCGAGACCTACGCCGAGGCCGGAGCCCGTCTCGGCCTCGACGAGGTGCGCACCAAGTACCTCGCCGAGATCGCGCGCAAGAAGTGGCCGGCCGAGTTCAAGCAGCACGAGTCCAAGCGCGCCCCGTATACGCCGGCCGAGATCGCGCTGCTTCGCGCCGCGCTCGACGCCTCGCCGATCGGCGCCAGCGCCGCCGACATCTACCGCACGCTGAAGAAGACCCAGCCGGAGCTCGTCGCCAGGCACCCGCTCGGCGACCCCCGCAACCTCGGCGTGGTCTACAGCACCCACCTCGCCGTCAGCGACTGGCCGGCAACTCAACGCCGCCGCCTGGCGGTGCTGCTACACGAGACCGGCCGCAAGCTGGGGGAGGTCACCGACGGCGAGCTCATCCGCGCGGCGCGCGCGGTGCACGCCATCGACTACACCGACCTGCACATCAAGAGCTTGCTCCAACAGTGGCGCAAAGATCCGCACGCGGCCGCGACCGCCGGCCTCATCGACGAGCGCGGCGGTGCCGGGTGGGACAAAGACGCCGGGCGGCGCTACGCCGCGACCATCCGCGCCTTCCGGGCGCTCTACCCAGCGAGTCAGAAGCCGCCGAAGGTCGCCCACGGCGCGACCGTGCAGTCGTTCAACGCCGAGCAGGTGCGCGCGATCTTCGACGCCTACTGGTCGGCGCCGCCTTTGTGTGAGGTCGAGGATCTGGCAGCTTCCCTCAAGACCCACGCGGCGTTCGCCGGCCGCGACGTCGAGGTCGGCCAGCTCAACGGCCTGTTCAACCGCGAGCGCCAGGCCTTCCCATGGGGCATGCGCTCGAAGAGCTTCGCGCTGCGCTCGTTCGTGTTCGTCTGCGCGCTCGAGAAGATCCCGCAGAACACCCCGGTGGCCGACCTGCTGCGCAAGTTCGAGCAAGATCACCCGGGCTTCGGCACCGCGGCCTTCGTCAGCGCCGCGAAGCGCGCCTGGAAGGACGAGCCTGACCGCTTTCCCTTCCTGAAGGACAAGCTGGAGATCAAGAAGGGCGGCTACGTCATCCGCGCCCTCGGGAAGGAGTCGGGCATCGCCGTCGCCGGCGAGCGCATGCGCCTCACCGAGGAGGTGGCGCGCGAGATCGCCCGCCTCAGCCGCGACCCGCGCATCCGTTACGACTGGGACGCCGAGGCGTTTCGCCGCTTCATCAGCCAGGAGCTCGGCACCGAGTTCACGAGCGCCAACCACATCGGGCTGCGCCGCAAGTTCGACTTCGTGCCCGAGTACACCGAGATCCGGCGCCTGGCGCGCGAGAACTTCTGCAAGCTGGTGCGCGAGCTCTATGACGGCCCGCCGCCGGTGCACGACCCCACCGAGCTCGTTCGGATCCTGCACCAAGAGCACGGCTACCCGCTCTACGACCCCAACCGCTTCGGCACGCTGCGCCAGGAGTTCCCGCAGCTGATCCCCAACTTCCGGGTCGCGATGGCCGGCGACACCGTCGAGGAGGCGCGCGCGTTTCTCACCGAGATCAAGAAGCACCAGGACCGCGGCATCTACGAGCTCGGCGCGCTGCGTGGTTGGGACTGGCGCCAGACCGATCACAGGACCAAGCTGATCCGCACCCTGTGGCCCGGGGAGCTCGCCGACGTCCCGCACGGCGCCGCGTACAGCGACGCCGACAAGAAGGTCCTGCGCGAGCTCCTCGACGACTCGCGGATCGGCGCGCCCCTCTACGAGGTCCTCGAGGCCTTGCGGACCGAGCATCCGGAGATGCTCGATCGCCATCCGTTCGCGAGCACCTCGCCGGTGCATGCGGCCATCCAGAAGCACCTCGGCGTCTCGAGCTACGCTGCGTTCCAAGACGAGCGCCTCGAACAGCTGGTCGCGAAGGTATCCAAGGCCTCGCCGCGCGGCATCGGCGTCGTCGAGCTGCACCGCGCGCTGCGGCAGAGGTACGACCTCGCCTACGGGATCCAAGCGTTCCGCAACCGTCTGAGCGCGTGGGCGCAGAACCCCGGGGCGCATCCGCACGCCGCGAAGCTCCTGGACTCGCAGGGGCGGATGCCGTGGGACGTCGCCCGCACCGCGCTCACCGAGGCGCTCGCCGTGGAGGTCGGGCAGGTGATCCGCGACCACCCGAAGGAGCTGTTGCGCGGCGTCGTGCACCTCCTCAAACGGGACCCGCGCTTCGCGGCGGCGCAGCCCAACTTCGACGTCGACACTATCATCCAGCTGCGCGCCCGCTTCCCCGAGAAGGTGCCCTACATCGAGGACGTGCGCGACGACTCCCGCGGTCACGGCCACAGCCACTTCGCGACCCTCGCCAAGCGGCTGCAGAAGCTCGTCGGCGCCGACAGCAAGCTGCAGGACGCGGCGCCGGCGACCCTGGCGCGCCGGCTGGAGGTCGATCAAGAGGACGTCGTCGAGGCCCTGCGTCGGTTCCCGCACCTGTTCCCCTGGCGTCGTGGCCGCGCGGGCGGCAACATCGACGAGCGCCTGGCGCTGCGAATCGCCTACGCGATCGAGATGGCTCCCGTCGACAAGACGCGCGCCGAGATCATCGCCGAGCTGCGCCACAACAAGGCGTTCAGCGAGCGTTACCCCGACTTCGACGGCTACACCTGGGATGCGGCCCGCAGCGCCTACCCCGAGATCGTGCCCGACTGGGCGTGGCGCCAGCAGATCCTGGCCGCGCGCCGTATCCTCGACAAGATCTGGGTGGCGCCCAAGGGCACCCCCTTCGCGGACACTCTCGCCACGCTGCGCAAGCTGAACCCGGACATCTTCGCCGGGCCCGCCTTCTCCGAAGGCGCGCTCACCAGCCTCTGGCGAGCGGAGAGCGCTCGCTTCCCCTTTCTCGCCAAGCTCCTGGATGCGAAGGGCCGCTTCGACCTCACCGGCCGCGGCGAGAAGGAGACGCCGAGAGACGGCTTCTCGGGGGCGATCCTGGCGCGTTTGGCGCACCTGGAGTCCATCCCCGAGGAGCTGCCGCTCCTGAACGAGATCGCCGCGGTCACGCCCAAGACCGCCTTCCGCGACGTCGAGGTGGTAGCGGTGCAGCACCTGCTCGACACTCAGGTGGCGACCTTCGAGACCTACCGCCGTCTGGGGCTTACCCCGGAGCGCGCCAGCATCGTCGGCGTGCCATACTCCGCGTGCGAGCCGGCGGTCCAGACCCTCGCCGACAAGGGCTGGGACGTGCGCGTGCCGCCGCTCGACATGAGCCGCTGGGTCGAGGACGTGCGCGGCGCCCTCTACGATCGCCTCGCCAACGCCAAGATCGGCAACCGCAAGGTGGTGGTGCTCGACGACGGCGGCATCTGCTCGCACCTGATCGCCACCGATCCCTACCTGCGCGACAACGCCCACAGCTTCCGCATCGTCGAGCAGACCCGCCGCGGCATCACGGTGGCCGAGGGCCTGGACTTGCCGACGTCGCTGGTCAACGTCGCGCAGAGCTGGGGCAAGTTCGTCGAAGGCCCGCTCATCGCCGACGAGGTGTCGGAGGTGCTGCTGCGCCGGCTCCATCACCTGGGGATCAAGCCCAAGGACCTCGTCGGCAAGAAGGTCACGCTGGTGGGCGCCGGCACGATCGGCCTGCCAACCGCCGAGGCCCTCGCAGCGCTCGGCTGCAACGTGACGCTGCTCGACAAGAAACCGGATGCCGTCCGCGCCACGGGCACGCGCCTCGAGATCGTCGACGCCAACGACAGCGAAGCGCGGCGGGCGCTGCTCGCGAGCCAGGACATCGTCCTCGGCGCCACCGGCGTGCGCTCGATCGAGGTCGCCGACTTCGCGTGCTTCAAGAAGGGTTGCATCGTCTGCAGCGCGTCGTCGAAGCTCGTCGAGATCGACGTCGCCGGCCTCGAGGCGCTGTGTCGCGACGGTGGATCGATCGAGGTCATCGATAGCTACAACCACCCGCCGACGCTGCGCTACACCTTCAAAGACGGGCGCACGATCGACTTGCTGGCCAGCGGCTTCCCGCTCAACTTCGACGGCGGCCCCGAGAACAGCCCGCCGCAGCTCATCCAGCTCACCCGGGCCTTGATGCTGATCGGCGCGCTGCAGGCCAGCGGCAACAAGATCACCGGCATCGGCAGCCTCGACGTCCGCCGCCAGCTGCACCTGCTCGCCCACTTCAGGGCGCTGGCCCACGACGATATCGAGAGCGACGACGCCCGGAAGCAAGCCATCACCGTGGCGCAGGCGCAGCTCGAGAGCCTCCGCCTGCGCGAGCGCGAGAGCAGCAGCCGCCGGGTGCCGCGCGCCAAACCGCCTCGCCGGTAGAGACCGCCGAGCGCTCCCTGCGCTGGAATGCCGGGAGCCGCATGATGTTCTCGGAGGGCGGCGACGAGCTCCTGGGTCCTGCTCCACCGCGGTTCTTCGTTTGCCGGCCCGGCCCGCCCGGCGCCCGAGTGTCGCCGATCCCATGTCAGACCGACCGGCTATGGTCGCCGTTCGCCGGTGCGCACGAAGGCGCGCCCGCCCCGGGGGTGCGGATGAAGAGCCCAGGTCGACCGTCGTTGGTATTCGTGGGACTGGTCTCGGTGTCGATGCCGTCCGCTCTGGTGAAGGCCTCAGGGGTCAGCGACGAGGTGTTGCCGGCGCTGGCCGTTGTCGTGAAGGAACGGGCCGAGCAGGTGGCGGCGAGCCAGATACGCAATCGGCTGCGCCACGCGCTCTGTTTGTCCAGAACCTTCGAGGACGGCGACATCACATTCCAACTGGGCAAGGCGTGTGGAAAGCAGGAATCGGCATCGACGACCTGTGTTGCGCTCTTCGACCAGACCTGTCGGCTCCTCAACGAGGTCGGCCTCAGCCTACAGGATCCCCTCCTACTTCGGACCTTCCGCGACGATCTCATTCGAGGCGCCGTCCGCACCGCCGGGCGCGGTCTCGCGCCAGCGGCGTGGCGTTCAACCCTCAGCCAGTTCGAGGACTACGTCGCGGAGATGGTGGCGCTGCTCACGCGGGAGACCGTCACGCTTGCCGACATCGCGGTCGCCACCCGCAGGTTCGCCCAGGCGAGCGGCGGCGAGGAGATCATCAGCGGGTTGCTGCGAGACTCCACGAAAGCGTTGCTCGCCTCGGCCGGCGCAAAGGAGCTGAGGACCAAGCTTGCGGGCAAGGAGATCGATGCTCCTGGCCTCATCGCCTCGGTGTTGGGGGACGACGTCAAGCTGGGCCGCGCACCCTGCAAGGGAGATCTCGCGCTCGTGCAGACCGTGCTCACCAGGATGTTCGACCCGGCGTCTGGCGAGTACCCGAAGGCGGTCCATGTTCCGTGCGCGAGCGCCTACCCGGATGCGAATGAGGTCGAATACTGCAAGGTTGCGCAGCTGCTTCGACTCTGGGACGTTCTCGAACGAGCCCGCTGCGCCGTCGAAGACCCGGGCGCTTCGCAGGACCTCGTGAACTCGGCTTTCTGGGACCTCACCTATGCCTTCGCCGAGTCGGAGATCTACATCGACGCAGCCGACGTCGTGAAAGGGCCGTTTCCCAAGTTCGAGGAGATGGTGCTCGACGCATCGGCAAGACGCGCCGAATTGGCGGCAAGCGCCACAAACAAGGTCGACACGAGCCTCGTCTGGGCCGGCCGTCTGATGGCGGCGGCGGTCGTGGCAGCGCCTGAGAAGCGCACGAAGGAGTGGTTGGCGCTGGTGGAACAGGAGGCCTCCGCCTATCTGCCGACTCGGAGGCTGACGGACTTTCTCGACGGGAAGGCGCTACGGGCGCCACAGGGAACGCCCCTCCCGCCTGTCGTCGACGCCCTGCGGCAGACGGTTCGGTCGTTCATCTTGTTCACGCTCGTCTCATCCTCTGCCAATCTCGAGGTCTCCGACGCGGCTGCCGCAGAGCTCATGCGACTCATCGAGAGCCTCGAACGCCTCACAGAGCTGTTCATCGACGGGAAGACCCAACCACGCGCCGCCGTCCAGGTCACTGCGCGGGTTCTGGGCACACTGGCAGATCTCTCGAATGGTTCTGCCGCCGGATCGGCCGCCGCGAAGGCGCTGGCGGACGGGGCCGCGCTGCTCGAGGAGGTCGCCGGCGGAAACTACGTCTACATCCCGATGAGGCTCGCCAAAGCGGTCGACAAGGAATGGCCCGAGCTCGAGAACGCGCTGCGGTTCGGTCGCGTGCTCCTCAGCGCCCACCAGGCGAAGTCGCCCGAGGAGGTGCAGGCGGTCTTCAGGTCCGCGCTCTCTGACGAGATGTCGCGTGAGGGCCGCTTCGACATGCTGACGATCGACGCCGGCGCCATCCTCGCTGGGCGCTACGGTCGGGTGTGGAATGGAACGGCCATGAAGGGTGACCGCGCCCCGCTTGCGGGCCTGTTCGCGCCATTCGGCTTCATGATCGCGTACAAGCACGGCGGGGTGATGCTCTATCCGATCGATCTCGGCGCCTATCTACTGGCCGAGGGCGGAACCGAGACCGTAGAGCTGCAGGACGCAGTTCGCCTGGGTGGCGAGCTCTTCGTTCGCCTCGTGGACAGCGTGCCAATCTCGTTCGGCGCCGGAATGTCGTACGTGCCGGCCATGAGGGCCGGCGACGGCAAGCACGTCACGGCTTCGGCGTGGTTGGGTATCGATTTGCCGATGTATGTGCTGCGGTAGAAAGAGGAAATGGTATGGCCAAGCTCGTGTTCGGAATGAACCAGTCCCTGGACGGCTACGTCGACCATATGGCGTTTGCGCCAAGCCCCACGCTCTTCCGCCACTTCATCGAGGAGGCTCAGGCGCAGGCGGGCAGTGTGTACGGTCGCCAAATGTACGAGGTCATGCGTTACTGGGACGACGATCATCCTGAATGGGATGCAGAGGAACACGCCTTCGCGGCGGCGTGGCGGAATCAACCAAAATGGGTGGTCTCGCGCTCGTTGAAGTCGGTCGGCCCCAACGCGAGGCTTGTTGAAGATGATCTTGCGAGCGCGATCCGCGAGCTGAAGGCCGGGCGCGACGGGGAGATCGAAGTTGCCGGCCCGAACTTGGCGCACAGCCTCACCGAGCTTGGCCTGATCGATGAGTATCGAATCTACCTGCACCCCGTCGTGCTCGGCCACGGAAAGCCATATTTCGCCGGGTCCCGGCCGCCACTCCGCCTCCTGGCCAGTGATCGGATTGGCGAGGATGTGATCAGGTTGGCCTACGCTCCTGCCTAACATTGATTCCGCCGTAAGAACCCCACTCGCGTTCGATCACCAGAAGGGGACCGGCTGATGCCTGGAGCCTGAAGGCCCTCCGCGGTGTGGTTCACCAGGGAGCGCGGTGCCGGAGGTCTTGGTTCGAACCCGTCGGAGG
>JACRCV010000104.1 GCA_016218825.1 Deltaproteobacteria bacterium | reverse complement strand
TACTGCTGGCGTTGGGATGAGCGAGGTCAGTGAACTGGCCGGCCGGCGGGGTGACAACCGTCGGTCCCGAAGAGCCGTATGTGAACAGCACAAGTACGGTTCTGTGAGAGGCGCCCCCGGTGACGGGGGCGCCTACTCGATAATCAAAAGAACGAGAACTCGATGGCCCTGGCCGGGTGGGGTGGCGGCAACGCCGGCGCTGGCCCCGCCAACCGGAATCGCGCTACAGTGCCGGGGTCCATGGCGATTCACGGCTCGCTCGCTACGATGCCTCTCTCCGACCTGTTGAGCTGGGTCCAGAACACCCGCCGCTCCGGCACCCTGATCGTCAACCGCGACGGCAACGAGTGGGAGCTGTCGGTGCAGCACGGCCAGGTGACCGGCTACTCCGGCCCCGAGCTCACCAACAACCTCGGCCACGTGGTGGTCACCAGCGGCTTGTTGACCGAGGACGATCTGCGCGCCGCCTATCAGCACCAGCGCGAGCACGGCGGCACCTTGAACGCCGCGCTCGTCGGCCGGGGGTTCTTGACCCAGGTGCAGCTGCACGAGTGCTTGACCGAGCTCGCCTGCGAGTCGATCTACGACCTGTTCATCGACTTGGGCGGCGAGTTCGTGTTCACCGACGTCGCGCGCGGCAGCTTCGACCAGGAGCTCGAGGACGTCGCCGAGCGCCTGCCGATGGACCTCGACATCAACCACCTGCTGATGGAGGGCGCGCGCCGCCAGGACGAGTGGACCCAGATCCGCGAGCGCTTCCCGAACGACGAGATCAACGTGCGGATCATCGACGAGCGCCTGCCGCCGATCGAGAGCCTCGGGGTGCGCGAGCGCCGCATCCTCGCTTCGCTCGCCGCCGGGCAGTCGATCTCCGACATCTGCCTCGAGCTGCGCGCCCCGATCCCCGCGGTGCTCAGGGCCCTCGCCGAGCTCGAGAAGGGCGGCGCGGTCGAGATTGAGCAGCGCGCCGCCGAGGACGTCAAGTCGAAGGACGCCAGCCGCGTCGACCATCTGTTGCAGCAGGCCGAGGTGATGCGCCAGGCGGGGCAGTTCGACGAGGCCATCGCCCTGGTCGAGGTCGCGGTGCGCCTGCGGCCGGATCGCTCCGAGGCGCGGGTGTTCTATCGCGAGGTGCTGGCCGAGCAGATCCAGGACCTGTACCTGCAGCTGCCGCCGGTGAAGGTCCCGGTCGTGGTCGCGACCGATCAGAAGCTCGCCAAGCTCCGCCTGCGGCCCGAGGAGCACTTCCTCCTCGATCGCCTCGAGGCGCGGATGGACATCGGCAGCCTCATCATGGTCAGCTCGATGAACGAGCGCGAGACCTTGAAGACCCTGCGCAAGCTCATCCACGGTGGCATCATCGAGCTGCGCTAGTTTTTGATTCCCGCGCGGCCGCTGCGGCCGCGCTCCCCACCCCCACCCCCCGTCCCCCGCCCCCGAGTGGGGCGGGGGCGAGGATGGCCTCGTGGCGAAACCGATCCACACTAGCCCTGCTTCTTCCCGGTGAAGGCCTCGGCGGCCGGCAGCTCGAGCTCCTGCTTGTCGAGCCCGCGCCACCAGTAGAGGTCGAGCCCGACCCAGACCATCGCGGCGTGGAAGCTACTCCCCGGGCAGTAGCGCCCCTGGAGGCTCGGCGTGATCCCGAAGCCGCCGCTGCCCTCTGTGTGCAACGGGAAGAAGTCGTAGCCGATGCCGGCGCCGTAGAGCGCGCCACCGGTGCCCTTGGCGCTCGCGACCCGGCCGAGCTTGTCGCGGGCCATCACCGCGCCCAGGCCGGCCATCGCGTGCAGCGCCAGGTTCTTCCAGACGTTCGCCTGCGCGTCCAAGAGCAGGCCGCCGAACTGAGAGCGCCAACGCGAGCTCTGCGCCTGACCGAAGCCGACCTCGAGGCCGATGCCGAGCCATGGCGTCAGCATCTCGCCGACCCGCAGCGCATAGCTGCTGCCGTACGCGGCGGCGAAGGCGCCCAGGTCTCGGTCGACGCTTCGGACCGCCACGCCGTTGACACCGCCGCCGAGGTAATACCCCTGGCGCGCGGCCGGCGCGGTGAGCTCGGCCGCTTCGGCGGTCGCGGCCACGGACAGCGCCGCAACGACAGCGGCGCCGGTGGCCAACCAGTGATGATGATGACGTCGGTGCAGCATCGGAGCCTCCCTCGAGGTCAAAACTCGGCCCGGAGACCGAAGATCGTCAGGAACGACAGGTCGCCGCCGCCGCTCTTCTGCGAGTAGTCGTAGTTGTAGGACCAGCCTTCGGTGTGGCGCTGGTTGTAGACGTTCTGGATGTCCATGTAGGCCGAGAGCATCCAGGCGTCATAGACGAAGCGCTTGTCGATGCGCAGGTCGAGCTGGTGAAAGGCCGGCAGGCGGGCGGAGTTCACCTTGCCGGTGACCGGCTGGTAGGTGTCGGCGTCGAGGTCCAGCTTCGAGCCGACGACCGGAGTGTAGGGATTGCCGGAGACGTAACGCCATCGACCGCCGACCTCCCAGTTGTGCGGCAGGCGGTAGGAGCCGAGCGCGGTGAGGATGTGGGTCTGATCGTAGTCGAACCGGCGGAAGCCGTTGCTGCGATTGTCGCGGCGCTCGGAGCGCGACAGGGTGTACGCCAGCCAGCCGAAGAAGCCGTTGGCGAACTCGTGGCGGACGAGCAGGTCCATGCCGTAGACCCGACCCCGACCGTTGTTGTTGTAGCGCTCCGGGACCTGGACGCCGCCGCGCTCGATCAAGGCGTCGCTCAACACCACGACGTCGCGAACGTCCTTGTAGAAGGCGGTGACGTCGACGTTCAAGAACGACAGCGGTTGGTGCTCGGCGCCCAGCGAGTAGTGGTAGGCCCAGAACGCCCTGACGTCGGGGTTGCCGAACCCCTGGTCGACCTGGTCCGCCTGCGGGGCCTGGTGGAACACGCCGGCGCCGCCCTTCAAGACCGTGGTCGCGCTCAAGCGCCAGCGGGCGGTCAGCCGCGGGTCGTAGACGGTCTCGTGGATCCAGTCGAAGTAGTCGACGCGGACGCCCGGGAGCAGCGTCACCTCGGGGATCGGCGTCCACTCGGCCTCGACGAACGCGGCCGGGAAGCTGACGACCTTGCGATCGATCTTGGTCTTGCTGATGCCGCCGGTGTCGAAGCTGTTGTTGTCGGCGATGCTGTCGCCCTCCATCGGCGGTCGGCGGAACGACACGTCCCAGGTGGCGTTGTAGAGCAGCCAGTCGAGGCCGACCTTGAGCTGCAGCGCGTCCGCGACCGCGAACGACGCGGTGTCGCGCAGCTGCGGGCTGAAGTAGTCCTGGTGGATGTAGCGGCCGGGGCCGAAGTCCGCGATCTGCTCGTCCCAGCCGAGGGTCAGCTTGAGCTCGTTGGTGGTCTTGCCGGCGAGCTGCAGACGGTGGCTGAGGATGCCGCGATAGAAGCGCGACGCGGTCTTGATCTCGGGGATCGCGATGCCGGCGGCGTCGGCGGGGTTGTTGAAGACGATCGCGAAGCGGTCATCGGAGCCGAAGACGATCAGGCTGAGCTCCTGGTCCGGGGTCGGCCGCCAGGACGCCATCAGCTGATAGTCATAGTAGCGCGGCGCCGCCGTCAGGGTCACCGGGCCGTCCTTGGGGATCACCTGCTGCATCAAGACGTCGAGGTAGCTCCGCCGGCCGCCGATCGCGATCGCGGCCTTGTCGCCGAGGGGCATCGAGAAGAACACCCCGGTGTCGAGGAAGCTGGCGTCGATGTAGCCGTTGGCCTTCTCCGGCTGCAGGCGCTTGAGCTTGACGTCGAGGACGCCGCCGGTGGCGCGCCCGAAGTAGGGCGAGAAGTTGCCGGGGTAGAAGTCCAGGTACTGCAACATGCCGGCCGGGATCGCGGTGCGGATGCCGCCGAAGTGGTAGAGGTAGGGGACGTTGGTGCCGTCGACGTTGATGATGGTGTCGGCCGGCGACGAGCCGCGCACGATCAGGGCGCCGCTGCCGAAGGGCGTGTGCGCGACGCTCGGCAGGTTGGTGACCACCGCGATCGGATCGCCGAAGGTGCCGGGGATCTTCTCGATCTCCTCGGTGGTCACGGTGCGGCGGGTGACCTCCTTCTTCGGCCGCCGCGCCTCGACCATGACGTCGAACGGGCTGTAGGAGCGCTTTTCGACGTGGTAGACCACCTCGACGACCTCGCCGGCGGCGACGGTCTCGGCGGTGCGCACCGGGAAGTAGCCTTCGGGATCGCAGAGCACCTTCCACTCGCCGGGCGTGAGATCGAAGAAAGAAAACCGGCCCTCGTTGTCCGACGTGGTCTCGAGGCCGTGGGCGCTCTCGCCTTCGCCCTGAAACACGGTGACGGTGGCGCCGGCGAGCGGCGCGCGGGTGCCGCGCTCCAGGAGGAGCCCGGAGAAGGAGAGCACCGGCACGTGGGGCGCGGGCTCGGCGGGCGGCGGGGCGTCTTTGAGCTTGAAGCCGTACTTGTAGGAGATCGTGACCGGGATCGGAGTGCCCCCCGCCTCGGCGGGGGAGAACTCGAACTTGGAGGCGGCGAGGGTCGCGGCCTCGTCGAAGCCGTAGCCGGTCGCCGCGGCGGGCTCGATCACCCGGACCGCGTCGACGCCGCCGGCGGCGTTGATGTCGATCTCGAGGATGACGATCGCCTCGATTCGCGCTGCGGCGGCGCGCGCTGGGTACTCGGCCTCGACGAAGCGCTCGAGCTCCGGCATCTTGCTGATCGCCGGGCCGTCGTCGGTAGGCGCGGGGGCGGGCGTCGGGGCGGTCGGGGCCGCTTCTTGGGCGCGCGCCTGGCTTCCGATCAGGAGCGCCGCCGTCAGGCCGAAGGTGATGAAGGAGTGGTTCACGGGGAGCCTCGTGGTTGGCTGTGGTTGCCTGCGGTTGCCTACGGTCGGCCAACGAGGACGTCGCGCCGAAGCCACGCGACGCCGCCGCGGTTGTCGCGGAGGACGAGGACGAGTCGGGCGCGGTCACGGCCGAGCTCCTCCGGCTGCGGCAGCGTCCAGGTGTTGTGCACCAGGCGGTCGAAGCCCGCGGTGCCCTCGAAGAAGGTCGTGCGCTGGTGTGCGGTGCTGCCGCCGTCGACGAACCAGGTGATGAAGAGCACTTCGCGCTGCTCGGTCGGGGCGATGCCGGTGGTCGTGGTGCCGAAGAAGGTCTCGGCCGCGGCCTCCGGCACCTCGGCGAACAGCTCGTACTTCTCGCCGAGCACCATCGTGTAGGTCGGCTCGCCGGCCGGAAGCACGGCGGCGTCGGCGCGCGTGCCCTTGGCTTCGGCGACGCTCAAGTCGGTGAGCACCGGGTTGGCGTTGGCGGGCGCCGCGGCGTCGAGGGCGAGGCGCAGGGTCTTGAAGCCGGAGATCTCTTTGTCGCCGTAGCGCACCGTCAGCCCGACGCTCACCGGAAACCCCTGGTCGCAGTGGAGCAAGCCCGCGGCCCCGGCGCCGGGCGGTCCCATCGCGGTGGCGCAGATCAAGGCGAGGATCGTCGGGTCGAGGGGGTAGGCGAAGGTCGCGGTCTCGTTGGTGCCGAGGTCGAAGGTCAGCGAATCGACCGGCACCCCGACGGCTTCGAGCTCGGCCTTGAAGTCGGCCTCCGACATCGCGCACTCGTAGGCGCCGTCGGCGCCGGTGCGCACCGGGCACCAGGACCAGGCGTAGGTCGTCCCCGGGCCGTCGGGCTCGTAGACCAGAGCGTCGATCGTGGCCGTCGCACCGGGCGCCACGGTCGGCGGCTCGGCGCGCACCGCGAGCAGCCGGAAGCCCTCGAGCTGGTTGTAGGGGTCGAAGGTCGAGCCGCAGCCTTGGGTCGCGAGGGCGACGCCGACGGCGAGCGCTGCGAAGGCCGGGGGATGGGCGCGCTTCATGGTCCCTCCTAGTAGTCGGTCAGACGGAAACGCACGGTGAAGGTGATGAGCTGCGAGACCGCGACCCCGTCCTTGGTCGCCGGCGCGTAGCGCTCGAGCTTGGCGGCCGCGACCGCGGCCGCGGCGAACTCGGGCGCGGACGGGGCTTTGACGACCTCGACGCTCACGACGCTGCCGTCGGTCGCGACCAGGACCGCGAGCACCACGTCGGCCTCGGCCCCGCGGGCGCGCAGGGCCGCCGGAAACTCGGGCTTGACCTCGGCGGTCTTCTGCGGCGGCTTGAACGCGGCCGTCGCGGTGGGCACGCGGTTCGAGACCCGCGCTTCGGTCGTGATCGGGGCAAGAGCGGCGCTCGGATCCTTGGCGACCTGGTCGGTCGCGCCCATCCGGGTGTTGCCGACCGCGAACGACGGTCCGCCGCCGCCCGCGGTCGTGGACTCGAGGCTCAGGCCGACGATGCGCCGCGGCGTCGAGCCCTTCGGCGTCGGTGCTTCGGGCTGACGGGTCGGATCGGGTGGCGGCTCGGGCTCGTGGGCCTCGGGCACGACCACCGGCTGCGCTGGCGGCGCCGGCGCCTTGCGCGTCTGTTCTTTGGGGAGCGGTCGTTGCGGCGCGGGTGGCGGCGGCGGCTCGACGATCGCGACCTCGAGCGGCGCGCGGTCCCTCGCGGGGTCGCTGTGGTCGCGCAGGATTGCCTCGCCGACCAGCACCGAGCCGAAGATCAGCGCCGCGTGCGCACCGATCGAGGCGATGACGACCAGGCCGGCGATGCCTGCCCTGCGCAGTCCGGTCGACGGGGGTCGGGACAGCGGGTCGCGTCCGATGGGCGCCTTCGCCCCGGCGCTGCGCACCACCGGCCGGCAGCGCCGCGCGGCGTGACGCAGCCGTCGCGGTCGATAGCACGGCGCCTGGGTCATCAACGCCGGGGCTCGGTCGCTTTCTTGGCGCACCGCGGTCACGTTCTTCCTCCTAGAGCTTGGTGGCGGCGGCCGCGAGGTCGCGCTCGAGGTTCAGGGCGAACGCCTTGACGCCGTTCTGTTTCACCAAATCGATGATCGCGATCACCTTGCCGTAGGCGGCGATCTTGTCGGCGGCGATCACCGCCTGGAGCTGCGGGTTCTTCGCCGCCTCGCCGCGCACGAAGCCGGCCAACGCCTCCGCGGTCGTCACCTCGCCGTTCAGGTAGAGCAGATCTTCTTTGGTGAGGACGATGTTGAGGGTCGACTCGACGCCGTCGCCGGCGCTCGCGGCCTTGGGTAGCTCGACCTTCAAGCTCGCTTTGACGATGGCCGCCGAGGTGAGCATGAAGATGATCAGCAGCACCAGGACGATGTCGACGAAGGGGATGATGTTGATCTGGGCGATCGCGTCGTCTTCGCTGTCGCCGTTGGCCTGGACGTCTGCTGCCATGGGGATCTCCTCGGGTGCGGTGCCGGCTCTCAGCTGTGGACGGTCTTCAGGTGCGACAACAGGACCTTCGACAACAGGTGGGTGTTGTTCATCGCCCGCTTCACCTTGGCCTTGAAGTAGTTGAAGGCGACGACCGCCGGGATCGCGACGAGCAGGCCCACCGCGGTCGCGATCAACGCCTCGGCGATGCCCGCCATCACCGCGCTCGAGGCCTCGCCGATGTTGCCGGAGAGGTCTTTGAACGAGCGAATGATGCCGAGCACGGTGCCGAACAGGCCGATGAAGGGCGCGTTGCTGGCGATGGTCGCGAGGAAGCTCAAGCGCTGGTCGTAGCGCTCTTTCTCCTTCTGCGTCGCGCCCGAGAGCAGATCCTCGACGGCGTCGGCGCCGCGGGCGTAGTCGCGTAAGCCGAAGAGCACGACGTTGGTCTCGAGGGTGTCGTGGGCCTCGAGGGTCGTGACCGCGGCCGGGAAGTCACCGCGCCCGAGGCTCTCCGAGAGGCTCTTGCGCAGCGCGTCGACGTCGATGGCGCGGCGGCGGTAGAAGATCACCCGCTCGAGCATCACGCCGATCGAGGCCAATGACAGCGCGATGAGGAGCCACAACACCCACTCGGCGTGGAACACCGGCAGGGATGTGAGGGTAGAGACGAGTCCTTCAGGTGTGCTGCCCATGATCAGAACCTCCAGGTTGCGGCTGTACTCTCGAAACACCGCGACGCCGAGTTTGTGACACTCCGGAGCAAAGAAAATTCGGCGCCGGGCTCGGGCCCCGGGCACTGCGGTGGATTTGTTGGTGATATCAGCGAGCTACATGCGTCGCCGGGCGCTCTACAGGTAGCCGTTGTTGCGCCGCAGCGCCCATTCGGAAGCCAGGAGCAGGGTCGCGAGGACCAACGCGGCGGTGGTGTCCCACAGCTCGATGTTGCGGCGGCGGTCGACCTCGACGACCTCGGGGTCGATGACCCGGATCTTCGCGAACGCGTCCGGCGTCAGCTCGAGGGCGTTGCCGTGGGTGGCGTCGGCGATCGCCTCCAGCAAGTCGGGCCGGGGCGCGCCGCGGACCAGCTCCGGCTGGCGGCTCTCGATCACGAAGACGCCGCTGCCGTGGCCCAGATCCTCGCCGCCGGCGGTGGCGCTGGCCCTGACCCGATAGGCGCCCGGGGCGAGGTCGAGGTACCGCTGGCGCAAAGAGCCCGCCTCGCCGGTCGTCAAGGTGTCGTCGCGGTTGACACCCTTCTCGGCGAGCTCGAGCTGCAGCCGCACGTTCGCCTGCGCCACCGTCTGGTAGTCGCGCCCCTTGACGGTCACGGTGAGATCCACCGGCTCCTCGATGTCGAAGCGGCGCTTGTCCGGCAGCACCCGGATGCGGGAGTGCTCCGGGTCGCGCACCAGCCAGTGCAAGGCGTTGGACCAGAAGCGGTGGTAGGCGCGCTCGGCGCTGCCGCCGTCACGGTGCGAGGCGAAGCGCCAGCGCCACATCGAGTCCGAGGCGATGGCGAGGGAGCGGCCCTGACCGACGTCCATCGCGGCGACGAGGGGCGCCGGGTTGCCGGTGAGGTCTCGGACCGCGGTGTCGACCACCAGCGCGCTCGCCTCGGGGCGCAAGCCCGAGCTGATGTTGATCGATCGCCACGCCGGCAGCGCTTTCCACAGGCGCTCGTTGCTGCCGTTGCCGCGGGTCAGGTCGGTCACCGGATGGCCGCGGCCGGCGGGCGTGATCTCGGGGACCGCGTGTTGCCAGCTGACGTCGGCGGAGTCGAGGTTGAGCGGCACGATCTCGGCGATCGGCGTCGTGCCGTAGCCGCCGGCGCCGAAGCTCTGGTCGCCGCCAATCATCACGAACCCGAGGCCGCCTTTCACGGCGTCGCGGATGTTCGGCAGGTACTGGCTCATCTGGTACGGGCGGTAGTCGAAGTTCTGGAAGATGATGACGTCGAAGCTCTTCAGCTCGGTGGTGAACAGCTTGTCGACCGGGAACGGGATCAGCGACAGCTCTTCGTCCGGCGCCCCGGGGGTGTCGGCCTGGGTGCGGAGGATGAAGAACGACACCAGATCGACGTTGGGGTTCTCCTTCAGGTGTTGGCGCAGGAAGCGCTCGTCCCAGCTCGGCCGGCCGGCCACCTGCAGCACCCGGACCTTGTCGCGGATCACCCGGAGCACGAAGGTCCGCCGGTTGTTGGCCAGGACCGCGTCGCCGGCGACCTGCGGCACGTCGACGCTGTAGACGAACTCGCCGATCTGGTCGGGTTTGGTGGCGAACACCACCTCGGCGCCGCCGCCCTCGGGCACCGCGGCGGTCAACGTCGAGATCACCTGGCCCTCGCGCCGCAGCGTCACCGGCACCGACAGCGCCCCCAAGCCCACCGACTCCAGGCGGACGCTGATCTCCAGGGTGTTGTGGACGAACGCGAACTCGTCGGCCAACACCTCGGCGACCGCGAGATCTTTGAACGACCGGCCGCCGCCGGCCATCACCGTGTTGACCGGGACCTCGAGGCGCCCGAGTCGTTCCAGGCCTTCCTTGGCGAGCCCCTGACGATCACTCGCCTGCAGATCGACGTTGTCGGCGCCGTCGGAGATCAGGACGATGGCCGCGAGGGGGCGGCCGGCCTGGGCGGTGCGGGCGCGCTCCAGCGCCGTGAGCAGATCGGTGCGGGTGCCCTGCGGCGCGCTCTCGAGCGTCGCTGCAGAGCTCGGCCCGTCGAGATCGAACCACTCGACGACGTGCTCTTCGGCGAGCTTCGTCAGGCTCTGCTCGGCGGCCTTCAGGGTCGCGAGGACGTGGTCGTAGCGGCTGCCGCCGTCCTTGTCGGGCAGCGACATCGACAGCGACCGGTCGACGACCAGCGCCAGGCGGTTGCGCACCCGGCGTACGGCGCGCAGCTGCAGCGCCGGCTCGAGCACGAAGGCGATGACCAGCGCCGCCGCCGCGACCCGCATCACCCCGAGCAGGATCCGGCGCCGGGCGTGAACATAGCTCCACAGCACCAGGCCGACGGTGACGACCACGAGCACGACGACGCCGAGCTTCACCGCGAGCGGGAACGGCGACAACGACACCAACGCCCAGTCGTTGTAGGTCGAGGGCAGGAACCGGCTCACCGGCGGCGCCTCAGGATGTAGCTCACGTGGACCTGGTCGTCCTTGTAGTCCAGGCAGAGCGCGTACATCACGATGTTGACCCCGAGGCGGAAGGTCATCTCCCGGGTCGCGTCGCCGCCCAGGCCGACGTCGTACTCCCACTGGCCGAAGTCGTCTTTGCTCATCGCTCCGGCCAGGTCGTTCGTCGACACGAGCACCGCGAGGCGGCCCTCGACGCTGATGCCTTCGAGGAAGGGTTGGCTCGGCACCCGGCCGCCGTGGCGGTCGATCAAGAAGAACGACTTGTAGAGCACGTGCTCGAAGGGCAGGCGACCCTGCGCCATGTCGGGGAGGATGCGCTGCAGCTCGCGGCTGACGGCGCTGTGGAACGGGCCGCCGACGACGCCGTCCGCGACGTCGACCAGCAAGGTCCCGCCCATCATCAGGTGCTGGCGCAGGTTGAGGATGGCGGCGGCCGACAACGGCGCGAACGCCGCGTCGCCCTGCCAGACCAGGATCGGGTAGTCGAAGAGCGAGTCGCTCTCCGGATCGGCGGCGGCGACCTCGAGATCGACGGCGATGCTGGTGCGCTTGCGGACCTCCCACGCCAGGCGGGTCAAGCCGTGGGGGCGGGGGTTCCAATTGCCGCCGGCATACTTGAGGAGGGCGAACTGGAAGTCCGGCCTGGCGCCGGGCTCGGCGCCGGTGGCCCGTGGCTCGGCCCCGACCGCGCTCCTTGCGGCGAGCGCCAACAGGAGAACGATCAGGGTTTCGAGGCGGCGGTGCATGCGCGTGGCGAGCCCGGGTTTTTCACGTTACCTTGTTGTCGGCGAGCGACCCGCGGATGTCAAACGACTGAGATCTTGCGCCCCGGCCGCGCGGTTGCTAAGGGGTAGAGCCCCTGACTCGAGGCCCTGCATGACATCTAGTGCCGCCGAGACTGAACCCGTCCCGGCCAAGAAGAAGACCCCGAAGAAACGCGCCAAGTCCAAGCGGCGGGCGTCGGGGAGCGCCAAGGTCGAAGCGGCCGCGCCGAGGAAGGCCTCCGGCAAGCACCTGGTCATCGTCGAGTCGCCGGCGAAGGCCAAGACCATCAAGAAGTATCTCGGCCCCGGCTACACGGTGAAGGCGTCGGTCGGTCACATCCGCGACCTGCCGAAGAGCAAGCTCGCCGTCGACATCGACAACGGCTTCGCCCCGACCTATGAGCTGATCCGCGGCAAGTCGAAAATCATCAAAGAAATCAAGGACGCGGCGAAAGACGTCGACACCATCTTCCTGGCGCCCGACCCGGATCGCGAAGGGGAGGCCATCGCCTGGCACATCACCGAGGAGCTCGGCAAGCGCCTGGCGCTGCGGACGCGGCGGATCACCTTCAACGAGATCACCAAGCGCGCGGTGCAGGAGGCGATCAAGAACCCGCAGGCGTTGAACCTGGCGCTGGTCGAGTCGCAGCAGGCGCGCCGCATCCTCGACCGCATCGTCGGCTATCAGATCAGCCCCATCCTCTGGGAGAAGGTCCGGCGCGGGCTGTCGGCCGGCCGGGTGCAGTCGGTCGCGGTGCGCATGGTCGTGGAGCGCGAGCGCGAGATCGCGGCCTTCAAGCCCGACGAGTACTGGACCGTCGATTGCACCCTCGGGGCGGCGGCGCCGCCGTCGTTCGTGGCGCGGGTCATCAAGGTCGGCGCCGACAAGCTGCAGCTCGTGAGCGAAGCTCAGGCCACCGAGGTGGTGCGCGCCCTCGAGACCGCTACTTATAAGGTGGCGACGGTCACCACCCGGGAGCGCCGGCGGCGACCGAACGCGCCTCTCATCACCTCGAAGCTGCAGCAGGAAGCGGCGAACCGCCTGAAGTTCACCGCGAAGCGCACGATGATGGTGGCGCAGCAGCTCTACGAAGGCGTCGAGCTCGGCGACGAGGGCTCGGTGGCGCTCATCACCTACATGCGCACCGACTCGACCCGGGTGTCGAACGACGCGCTCACCGCGGTGCGCGACACCATCAAGACCCAGTTCGGCGACAGCTACGTGCCCGCGGAGCCGAACGTCTACAAGAGCAAGAAGGGCGCGCAGGACGCGCACGAGGCCATCCGCCCGACCTCGATGGACTATCCGCCGGAGAAGGTGGCGGCGTTCCTGACCGGCGAGCAGCTGAAGCTCTACACCCTGATCTGGCGCTCGTTCATGGCGAGCCAGATGGTGCCCGCGGTCTACGACCAGACGACGATCGACATCGCCGCCGACAAGTACACCCTGCGCGCCACCGGCTCGGTGATGAAGTTCCGGGGCTTCCTCGCCGCGTTCGGCGTCGAGGAGATCGAGGAAGAGCCGGCGGCCGCCGAAGAGGAGGCGGGCGCCGAGGCCCGGGGCGGGGCGCTGCCGGTGTTGGCGGTGAACGACCCGCTGCGTCTGGAGAAGGTGTCGCCGGAGCAGCACTTCACCGAGCCGCCGCCGCGCTTCTCCGAGAGCTCGCTCGTCAAGGAGCTCGAGGAGAAGGGCATCGGCCGGCCGTCGACCTACGCCGCGATCCTCTCGACCATCGTCGCCCGCGGCTACGTCCAGAAGATCGAGGGGCGCTTCACGCCGAGCGAGCTCGGCTCGCTGGTCACCGACCTCCTGGTGATCTCGTTCCCGAAGATCCTCGACGTCGAGTTCACCGCGCAGATGGAGGAGCTGCTCGACGAGGTCGAGGAAGGCAAGGTCGACTGGCACAAGCTGCTCGGCGACTTCTAC
Source organism: Deltaproteobacteria bacterium (assembly GCA_016218825.1). GTDB lineage: Bacteria > Myxococcota > XYA12-FULL-58-9 > XYA12-FULL-58-9 > XYA12-FULL-58-9 > JACRCV01. The sequence continues at coordinate 51,373 of JACRCV010000104.1, read as the reverse complement.
CACGGCGGCTTCAAGGAGTCGCTGGAGCGCGCCAAGGACGAGATGCGCGACGTCAAGCGCGAGGAGATCCCGACCGAGCACACCTGCGGCCGGTGCGGCAAGCCGATGGTCATCAAGTGGGGCCGCAACGGCACTTTCCTGGCCTGCCAGGGCTACCCCGCGTGCCGCAACACCCGCGAGTACAAGCGCCGCCTGGACGGTAGCATCGAGATCATGCCGGAGCAGACCACCACCGAGATCTGCCCGAAGTGCGGCGGCGCGATGGTGGTCAAGCGCGGCCGCTACGGGCAGTTCTTGGCCTGCAAGCTCTACCCCGAGTGCAAGGGGACGCGGCCGATGCCGATCGGTGTCACCTGTCCCACCGAGTGCGGCGGCTACGTCGTCGAGCGCCGCTCGAAACGGGGCCGGAGCTTCTACGGCTGCTCGCGCTATCCTGACTGCACGTTCGCGAGCTGGGACCGGCCGGTCGAGGGCCGCTGCCCGACGTGTGGCAACAAGTACCTGGTGCGGCGATGGACCAAGAAGGACGGAGCGATCATCCGGTGCCCGAAGAAGGAGTGCGCCTACCAGCGCGACCCGTCGCTCGACGACGAGGATGCGCGGATCGCGGCGGGCGACGCCTGATCGAGCGCGGCCGCGTCGCGTTTGCGCTGGCGCTCGCGGCCTCGGCCTGTAGCCTCACCGATCCCTTCGACACCAACTTCGAGGCGGTCGAGGACGCGGTGTTGTATCGGGCCGCGGCGCCGAAGCCGGCGCCGACGGCGGTCACCGAGCTGTTGGTGATGACCTACAACATCGAGTTCGCCGGGGCGCGGCTGCGCTTCTTCTACGAGTGCAACGGCGACCGCGGCCTGATGACCGAGGACGAGGTCCACCGCCACCTCGAGGGGCTCGCCGCGAAGATCAACCAGGTCGATCCCGACATCCTCTTGCTCCAGGAGGCCGACGTCGAGGCGAAGCGCAGCGCCTACGTCGACGAGGTGCAGTGGCTCCTCGATCACACCTCCTTCAACTACGGCGCCTACGCCTCGCAGTGGAAGGCCGACTTCGTGCCCTCCGACGGCCTCGGCCGCATCGACTCCGGCAACGCCATCTTGTCGCGCTACCCGATCGACCACGCCGAGCGCCTGGCCCTGGCGCTCTCCAAGGAGGACGGCGCCGCGACCCGCTACTTCTACCTGAAGCGCAACATCCTCCGCGCCCGGGTGGAGCTCCCGGAGGCCGCCGACCTCTGGCTCGCCAACATGCACGCCGAGGCGTTCTCCAAAGATGACATCCGCGTGGAGCACATCCGCACCTTCGGCAGCGTGATGACGGAGCTCGCGGACCAGGGCTACTGGGTGGTCGGGGGCGGCGACTTCAACACCGTCCCGCCGGCCTCGACCCAGGTGGCGGGCTTTGCCGACGACTGCAGCGACGCGCGCTTCGAGAACGACGACTACACCGGCGAGGAGCACTACCTCGACGCGCTCTACGCCTCCTTCCAAGAGGCGATCCCGCTCGGAGACTACGCCGACGACAACACCCCGTACTTCTCGTTCACCGGCGACGCGGCGGTCGGCTGGAACCGCCGTCTGGACTATCTGTTCACCAGCGGCACCTTCGACCCCGGCTCCGGCCTGGTGCACCAGAGCGAGGCGCGAGGCGGCTTCGACACCCTGCCGTTGTCCGATCACGCCCCGGTCTCGGCGCGGCTGACGGTGCAGCGATGAGCGGCAGCGTGGCGATGTTGTTCCAGGCCCTCGTGCTCCTGTCGCCGGAGGCGCCGCTCGAGGTGTCCGCGCCGCCCGCCGCCGCCGCCGTCGAGCCGCTGGTCACCGAGTCGCCGGTCGACGAGTCGCCGGTCGACGAGCCGGCGCCGGCGCCGCCGGTCGATGGCGCCGGTCCCGAGGCCGAGGTGCCGCCTCCGGCCCAGGAGGTGGTGCCGCCGCTCTTGGCGGAGGTCCCGGAGCCGGTGGACACCGAGGTCGCGCGGCCCGTGGCGCTAACCGCGCCGTGGTCGAGCAGCACGGCGTACGTGCTGCCGCAGGGGCGTCTCGAGGTCGGTGTGTTCCAGCCCCTGTGCTACGGCCTGGGTCACAACCTCGAGCTGTCGACCCGGCCGCTGCTGGACCTCCTGATGCCGAGCTTGGCGGTCAAGAAGGCGTGGTTGGGCTTCGGCGGCGCGGTGGTCGCGACCCGCCACAACCTGATGTACCCGACCGGGTTGTTGTTGGCGCTGTCACGCGAGGGGACCGGCGGCATCATCGCGCACGACACCCGGGTGCCGCACATCTTGGCGCTCAACAACGAGGTCTACCTGACGCTGCCGGTGGCGCGCCGCCACCGCCTGACGGCGAAGGTCGGGCTGATGCTGGCGATGAGCGTCGGGCGCTCGACGCTCACCACCATCGACCTGCCGCTGGTGTTGCCGCGGACCGCCGCCTACACCGAGCACGTCAGCGGCGCCTTCGGCTTCGATCTGGAGGGGCCGTTGGGGCGCTCCTTCACCTACGGCTTCGATCTGGATCTCTTCATGATGAACAGCGGCACGAGCACTTTCGCGGTCGAGAGCTCGGGCGTCGTGGGCTTTGTGGTGTCGGCGGACTTCAGGGTCCAGGCCGGCGTCAAGGTCGCCTACAGCGAGCTGCCGTTCGGATCCTTGACCTGGGTGCTGCCGCAGGCTGATCTGATCTGGGCGTTCTAGCGGTGGGGCAGCGCGACCCCGCCCTCGGTCTGATCCGTCGCCTCGCGGCGCTGCCGGAGGTGACGATGCGACGCGCGGCGCTGGCGGCGGCGCTGCGGGCGATGGACGCTGGCGGCGCGGTGTCGGCGCTCGAGACCCTGATCCGCGGCGTCATCAGCCGGCGCGCCGGCTGCGTCGCGGTCTACACCTGCCTCATCGATGCGAACGACCTCGTGTGCCTGCTGCCGGCGGCGCACCTCGACGCGATGCTCGTCGCCGGGCGAGCCGCGGGCCACGTCGTGGCCGCGCAGTGGTTGCTGAGCCCGCAGGCGCCGGCGTCGGCGACGCAGGTCGAGAGCGAGGCGCTCATCGACAGCAGCCTCAAGGACGTGCCGCTCGGCAGGAGGCGGGCGCTGGCGCGCACCGCGCGCGGTGAGGCCAGCAACCGCTTGGCGCGCGATCCGGACTTCGCGGTGGTCACGAACCTGCTCGCCAATCCGCACACGACCGAGCAGCTGGTGCTGCGGATCGCGTCGCGCCGGCCGACGGTCAGTCGTGCCCTCGAGGCGGTGTTGCGATCGCCGAAGTGGGGCCGGCGCTACCCGGTGCGCCTGGCGCTCGCCAACAACCCCTATCTCGCGCCGCGGCTCGCGGTGAACCTGCTGCCGTTCCTGAGCCGCCGCGACTTGCAGGCCGTCAAGGACGACGCGGCGCTGACCGCGACGCTGCGGCTCGCGGCGCAGCGGCTCTTGCTCTTGGAGCGCTCGTAGGCGGGTGGTGTCGCTCGAGGACGCACCTCGGGGTCGAGCCCGCGGCGTCGGGCTATTGAATGGTCTGCAGGGTCTGCACCGGGCCCATGAGGTCGGCGGGCCCGGGCACGGCGACGGCGGTCGTGGCGCTGACGCCGGTGAGCGCGACCTCGAAGGCGCGGCGGGCGACGTCGAACGCCTGGCGTTTCTCGGCCGCGACCACGGCGCGCTCGGTGCCGTGCTCTTCGAGCGGGTCTAGGGCATCCCCCGCCGGGGCGCGGATCTCGTAGTGCAGGTGCGGCGCCAGCGAGTGGCCGGTCGAGCCGACGGCGCCGATGCGGGTGCCGGCCTCGAGCTTGGCGCCCGGCACCGCCACCGGCTCCACTGTCGACAGGTGCAGGAAGCGCCCGACGGTGCCGTTCTCGTAGGTGACCTCGAGGCACTTGCCGTTGGCGCGTCCTGAGCCCCAGTTGACGCGTGCCACGACGCCGTCGAAGGGTGTCAGCACCGGCGTGCCCTCCGGGGCCTTGAGATCCAGGCCGTGGTGGCGCCGCTTGCCGCGGCCGGTCTGCACGGTCTCGGTGATCTGGACGTAGCCGTCGACCGGGGAGTGGAGGAGCCAAGGCTCGATGAGGGTGCCGCTCTCGTCGTAATAGCGGCTGATGCCGTCGGCGTCGTCGAAGCGATAGGCGCGCAGGTCGATCTCGCTGCCGCTGTAGACGAGGGCGACGAGCTCGGGCTCGGGGGCGCGCTCGAAGAGGAGCTTGAGCTTGTCGCCGGGGTGGACGTTCTTGATCACGTCGCCTTTCCAGCGCAGCAACCTCGCGACCTGATTGCCGATGGCCGGGGCGTCGGCGCCGATCACCCGCCCGAGGCTCGCCTCGATGGAGTCACGGATGCTGACGTCGACCGGCGTCGGCGCCGCCACCGAGGAGAGGATCGAGAACCACAACAACATCGTCTGCTCCCTTACTAAGAAACGCGGATCAGCGCCATATCCGGGCGATTGGTGCCCTGCATCTGTTCACGCGTCCGGGTTTCTTGTATGGGCGACGGCCATGATTTGCCTGGTGGTGCGCGCGCTGCGGACGGCGGCGGCGACGATCTTCAGCGGTGCCGTGGCGGTGGTCGCCTGCGCGATGTTGTTCGACCCGCGGCGGATGTGGCTGACCTGCTGTCGGCCGTGGGCGCGGGGCACGCTGGCGCTCGGCGGCATCCGCATCGACGTCGTCGGCGGCGATCACCTGGCCGGCCCGGCGGTGTTCGTCAGCAATCATCAGAGCACCATCGACGTCGTCTTCCTGCCCGCGGTGCTGCCGCGCACCGTGCGCTTTCTGGCGAAGAAGGAGCTGAACCGCGTTCCGCTGTGGGGCTGGGCGCTGGCCTCGGGCGGCGCGATCATGATCGACCGCAAGGACCCCCAAGGCGCGGTCCACAGCATTCAGGAGGGCCTGAAGAAGCTGCCCGCGGGCTGGTCGGTGGCGGTGTTCCCCGAGGGGACCCGCAGCCAAGACGGTACCCTGCAGCCGTTCAAGAAGGGCGCGTTTCACATCGCGATGCACGCCGGCCTGCCGATGGTGCCGATTGGCATCGCCGGTGCCAAAGACGTGATGCCGAAGTACAGTCGCCTGCTGCGGCCGGGGACGGTCTACCTGACCATCGGGGCGCCGATCCCGACCGGCGATTGGCAGCTCGCGACCATCGACGCGCACGTCGCCGAGGTGCGCGAGGCGGTGCGTGCCTGCATCGCGGCGAGCGACGAGCGCCGGAGCGCCGGGCAGATCCTCGCCCGGGCGACGGGCGAAAGGCGCCTGCCCTAGGCGGCATGACTGTCCGCTCGCGCGCCGCCGTTTCGATCTCCTGGTGAGCGACACTTCCTTCGAGTAGAGTGGGCCGGCCATGGATCTTCTCCTGACGTTGATGTTGACGGCCGCGCCGCCGGCGATCGGGGTGGATGACCTCGTGCCCGGGCAGCGGGGCGAGTGCCAGACGGTGTTCGAGGGCGACCAGCCGGAGCCGATGGCCTTCGTCGTCAAAGGCGTGATGCGCAACTTCCTCGGCCCGAACAAGAACGTCGTGGTGATCCGCCTGCTCGGCGACAAGCCGGAGTGGAGCGGGGTCGTGGCCGGCATGAGCGGCAGCCCGTGCTCGATCGACGGCAAGCTCGTCGGCGCGCTCGCCTATTCGTTCGCCGCCTTCGCCAAGGAGCCGATCGCCGGGATCACGCCGATCGCCGACATGCTCGAGGTGCAGAACCTCCCCGAGACCGAGCGCCCGTGGCGGGCGACGGCGTCGATCGGTCAAGACTGGGGTGCGTTCAAGCGCGGCGCGGCGCCGCCGTCGGACTCGGCGTCGTCCGAGGTCAGAGCGATCGCGACGCCGCTGGCGATGGCGGGGGTGCCGGCCGCGGTCGCCGAGCACTTCGGCCCGTGGCTGCGGGCCATCGGCTTCGAGCCGGTCGTCGGTGGGGCGATGGCCAAAGGTACGGCGGCCCGGCCTCTCGTGCCCGGCGGCGCGGTGGCGGCGGTGCTGGTGACCGGTGACGTCGACGTCGCCGCGACCGGCACGGTGACGACGGTGGACGGCGACCGGGTGCTGGCGTTCGGCCATCCGTTCTTGGGCGCGGGGATGGTGTCGCTGCCGATGGCGAACGCGACCATCGTCAACACGATGGTCTCGGCGCAGCGCTCCTACAAGATGGCGGTCACCGGCGCCCTGGTCGGCGAGGTCATCCAAGATCGGCTCACCGCGATCGGCGGTCGCACCGGGGTGAGGGCGGCGATGCTGCCGGTGCGCGGCAAGGTCAAGGTCGGCGCCACCGAGTCGCGCTTCTCCTTCGACGTCGCCCGCGACGTGATGCTGACCCCGCGCTTCGTGGCGATCGGCACCGCCGGCGCCCTCGTCGGTCGGGTCGAGTCCGCGGAGCGCGGCACGGTTCGCCTCGCGGGCCGCATCGACATCGACGGCATGGCGCCGGTGCGGGTCGAGAACGTCTACGCCGCGGAGCGCGACGGCGGCCTGTTCATCAACGCGGCGATCGACATGGCGATGACGCTGGCGACGTTGTGGGACACGCCCTTCGGTCCGCCGCCGCGGATGCAGCTGAGCCTCGACGCCGCCTACGATCCGAAACCGACGAGCGAGTGGATCGAAGGTCTGCACGTCGACCGCGGTGAGCTCCGCCCCGGCAATACCGCCGAGGTCGCGGTGCGGTTGCGGCGCGCACAGGGCGGCACCAGCACCGAGAAGTTCTTGTTGGCGGTGCCCCACAGCTGGGCCGATCAGACCGTCGAGATCGTCGCCGCCGGTGCGGTGGCGGCGGAGGATCTGGCCGGCGACGTCGACGGTGAGCCCCGGCCAATCGATCTGAAGGGGATCGGCGCCTGGTTGTCGGGCCGCCGTCCGGACGGCCGGCTCTACCTGATGGTGGTGCGCCCGGGCGCCGGGCTCATGGCCGGGGCCGAGGCGATGTCCTTCCTGCCGGGCTCGGCGGTCGCGGTGCTCTCCGGGGATCCGAGCAAAGCGCGGCGCTCGCGTGGCGTGGCCTGGGAGGAGCAGCGCGCTCGGCCCGGGGTGGTCAGCGGCAAGGCGCGGATCGCGGTGCGGGTTCTACCGATGTGAGTAGGAGCGCCACGGCGCCCTCGCTGGCGGTGGCGATTGAGGAAGGCGCGGTGATGGCGAAGACCTGGTTGCGAGTGGCGGCGGTCACGGGGGCGTATGGCGCGGTGGCGCTGACGGCGGCGACGGCGACGGCGGAGAATCCCCGGTTCTACAACCTGGAAGGGTTCGGTCAGTTCCTGGACGGCAACCCGGAGAGCACGGCGATCACCGAGGAGGGGCTGATCTCGCTGCCACCGACGGCGCGCGAGCGCCTCGCCGACACCGCCACCAACTTCTCGGCGGCGACGGTGCGAGGTGACGACGTCATCGTCGCGAAGGTCGACGACGGCGAGGTGATCGCGGTCGACCGGGCAGGAAAGACCAAGAGCCTGTTCAAGGCCGAAGGCACGGTGGTGACCACGCTGGCGGCGACGCCGCTCGGGTTGTTCGCGGCGACCGGATCGCCGGCCAAGATCTACCGCATCGGCGACGACGGCAAGGCCGCGGTGTTTCACACCCCGGACGCCGGCTACGTCTGGGCCATGGTCGAGGGACCTGGGGACTCGTTGCTCGCGGCGACCGGCGAGCCGGGCACGGTGCTGAAGATCGACAGACACGGCAACGGCGAGATCCTCTTCAAGCCGGACCAAGAGCACCTGAAGAGCATCACCTACGACAAGCGCCTCGGGATCTTCGTCGGCGGCGGCGAGCGCGGCGTCCTGTACCGCTCCGAGACCGGCAAGGTCTTCAGGGCGTTGTACGACACCGGCCACCCGGAGGTGGCCGCGATCGTCACCCGCGGCGATTATGTTTACGCCGCCGGGGTCACCGGCGCCGAGGCGCTGGCGACGGCGTCGACCGAGGAAAAGGGCAGCCGCAAGGGCAAAGACGGGCCCGAGGTCAACTCGCAGCTGGCGCAGGTGGCGATGGACGGTAGCTCCGAGATCGTCGCCGGGTCGAGCGACGAGGCGATCTTCAGTATGGCGATCGACGACCGCGAGCGGATCGTGGTGGCGACCGGGGCGACCGGCCGCGACGACCCGCGCGGTCGGCTGTACACCGTCGAGCCCAAGCGCCGTGAGATCGCGATGATCTACCAGTCGCCGTCGCGGCGGATCACGCACCTCGTGAACCTGCCGCGCGGCGCGCTCGCGGCGGTGGCGGCCGACGGCGGTCGGATCGTCCACTTGGCCGGCGGCGTCGCGCCCCACGGCGAGTTCGTGACCCAGCCCTTCGACACCGGCGTCAACTCCCGCTTTGGTCTGTTGCAGATCTTCGGCGCCTGGCCGTTGTCCACCGGGGTCACGGCGGCGGTGCGCACCGGTCAGACCGCGAAACCCGACAGCAGCTGGTCCGACTGGTCGAAGGAGATCAAAGCGCCCGGGGCGCGGCCCGAGGTGCAAAACGGCCGCTACATGCAGATCCGGATCAGCCTGAACGCTTCGGCCGGCGTCAGCCCGGAGGTCCATCGGGTGCGGCTGGCGTACCTGCGTCAGAACTTGCCGCCGTTCGTGCGCGAGGTGGTGGCGCTGAAGAAGGGGTTGGCGCTGATCGCGATCCCGGTGGACGAGCCCAAGTCGAAGACGATCTCGCTCGGCGAGAAGGCCAACGAGGAGATGCGCCGTGGCGACGACGACAAGGGGGCGGGGCGGACGGGTCGGGCGCGCCAGGTGGAGCGGCGCGGCGCGCTCACCGTGAAGTGGACGGCCGAGGACCCGAACGGCGACGAGCTGTCGTACGACTTGTCGTTCAAGAACGGCGGCGGCACCTGGCAGGTGATGAAGGAGAAGCTCGACGACCCGTTCTACACCATCAACGCGGCGCAGCTCCCCGACGGTCATTACCAGTTCAAGGTGCGGGCGACCGACGCCCCGTCGAACCCGGTCGGCGCCGAGCTGCAGGACACCCGCGAGAGCCACGACATCCTGGTCGACAATACGCCGCCGAAGCTCGACTTGTTCCAGGTGACCGTCAACGGCAAGGTGGCGACGATGCGCCTCGGGGTCCAGGACGCCGTCGGGCCGCTGATCGCGGCGCACAGCTCCTTGGACGGGCAAGAGTTCAAGCCGGTCGTCCCCGAGGACGGGGTGCTGGACGGTCCGGCGGAGACCTTCGCGCTGCGCTTCGCCGAGCTCGCGGTTGGGTCGCACACCGTGACGGTACGGGTGTTGGACGAGGCCGAGAACGAAGGCATCGGCCAAACGGTCTTCACGGTGCGCTAGGGCGCGTTGCATTCCGTTCTTTGATTCCCGCGCCGCGGTTGCCGCGGCGCGGTGTGACCCCCAATCCCCGGCCCCTCGCCCCCGGGTGGGGCGCGGGGAGCGCGCGACCGGCTCCGGGCGCTGGCGTGAACGCCCGGATCTGATAAATAGGCGTCAATCGCCCGTCTAGAATTCCGGAGCAGTCGCGGGCGTCTTAGACGAAACTGGGCTGCGGGTGGGCTAGGGCCGGCGCCGGCTGCATCGCTGTGGCCGCTCTCGAATGGAGGAACCATGCGTTTCAAGCGATCGACGATGTGTTTGGTGCTGGTGGCGTTCGGCGCCTGCGGTGGCGGCAAGAAGGGTGGGGCGCCGGCGGCGCCAGGGGCGGCGGCGGCAGACTTTGGCACGACCGAGGGTGGGCTCCCCGGCTGGATCAATCGCGGCAGCGCCGCGGTCACCAAGGACGGCCGGCGGGCGTTCTACGGCGTCGGGCTGGCTTCGGGCATCAAGAATCCGCCGCTGTTGCGGTCGACCGCCGACAACCGCGCTCGCAACGAGCTCGGCAAGATCTTCGAGGTGTTCTCGGCGTCGCTGATGAAGGACTACATGAACTCCGCCGGCGAGCAAAACGTCGAGCAGGCGGTCAAGACCTTCGCGTCGGTGTCGTTGCAGGGGGTCGAGATCGCCGACCGCTACGTCGACCAGGACGGGACGATGTACTCGCTCGCCAAGCTCGATCTCGAGGAGATGATGCAGGCGGTGAAGCGCGCCAAGGAGCTCGGGGCGTTCAAGAGCTACGTCGAGAAGGTCTCGGTCGACGACATGTTCGACAAGGGCTCGCAGAAGCCGGCGGCGCCTCCCGCGGTCCGGCCGACCGCGGGCGCTGCAGGGCCGGCGGCGGTCGCACCGCCACCCGCGAACACCGGTAGCGCCAAGACCTCGAGCGGCAAGCGGCCGGCTTGGGTCGAGGGCGAGGACGTCAGCTACCCGCGGATGAGCTACCTCTGTGGCGTCGGCTTCGGTCCGGATCGGACCACGGCGGAGAACGGCTCGTACGCCGCGCTGTCGCGGATCTTCGTCGCCAACGTCAGCTCGATGAGCAAGGACTTCATGGGCGCGTATTCCAAGACCGGTGCCCCGAGCCTCGAGGTGCAGTCCTCGGAGACGCTGACGAAGGTGTCGACCAGCAAGGTCTTCTCCGGCGTCGAGCTGCGCGAGATCTGGGAGGACAAAGGCGCGAAGACTACCTATGCGTTGGCGTGCCTCGACCGCGCCAAAGAGGGTCGCAAGCTGCGCGAGCAGATCGCCGAGGCCGACACCAAGGTCGGCCACCAGCTCGAGAAGGCCAACACCGACGACAAGGCCGGCAAGCTCAAGTACCTGGCGATCGCGATGGACGGCATCCTCGAGCGCGAGGGTCTGAACGTCGAGCTCCGTCTGGTGGACGCCGACGGCGTCGGGGTGGGCAGTCCATACTCGCACGCCGATGTCGCCGCCGCTCTCGAGAGCGCAGTGGCGGCGTTGAAGGTCGGCGTCGAGGTCGACGGCAAGTACGAGGACGAGTTCAAGAGCGCCTTCATCGAGGGGCTGAAGAAACGCGGCTACGAGATCACCGACCTCTCGGGGGGCGAGAGCGCGGGGCTGGACGTCCTGGTCGCGGTGACCATCAAGTTCGAGGCCGAAGAGGGGGCCGGCGCCGCCAAGGGCCTGCAGTTCGCGCGCGCCGTGGCGGTCGTCGAGGTCAAGAACCTCGCCGCCGGCAAGGTCATCACCTCTCTGACCGAGCGCCACAAGGAAGGCCACAAGAGCATGGACGAGGCCGAGCGCAAGGCGGTGCGCAACATCGGCAAGAAGATCGTCGACAAGGTCGGCGCCAAGATCGACGACGCCATGAAGGGTCGTTAGCAAGACCCGTCGGTCGCCGCCGCTTCTGACCGCCCTCCGGCTGTCCGGGGGGCGTGCTATTCTCCCCGAGCATGCCGACCTTGCCCCCGTGCCCGCGACAGCTGCGGATCTTTCCCAGTCGCAGGGCGGCGGCGCACGCCCTGACGCTCGGGAGCGGCGACTGCATCGAGACCGCCGGGTTGACGACGTTCGCCGATCTCTACCGCGGCCTTGGTGACCTGATCGGCCGGCACCTGATCTCGTCGGTTCACCGCCTCGTTCTCCTGCGGCACCTGCTCTGTCGCTCGTCCGGCTGGCTTCGGGAGGTCGGCAGCGACCTCGGCCAGGTGCGGGTGGCGACCGCGGCGGTCGCTGAGCTGCGCAACGCCGGGATCACCGAGGCGCACTTGGATCTCGCAGGCGCGTCGCCGGCGTTGACCGGGCTCGGCGATCTCCTCGGCCGTTACGAGGCGGCGCTCGACGCCGCGCGGCTGTGCGACGAGGCGGACCTGCAGCGCCAGGCGGTGCTCAAGGCGGCACAGGGCGAGCTGCCGCCGATTTGGCGGCAGGTCCGCGAGATCACCGTCGAAGGTGGTGGCGATCTGGTCGGCGCGCCGCTGCATCTGCTCACGGCGCTCGCGGCGCGCGGGGCCGCGGTGCGGGTGCGAATGCCCTGGGATCCGCGTCGGCCGCACGCCTTCGCCTGGCCGGAGGCGAGCCTCGCCGCGGTCGAGGCCGAGACCCGGGTCACGTTGGAGGTGCAGCCGGACCCGCGTGTCGGTGATGGACCGCTCGCGGCCTTGAGGGCGGCGCAGTTCACCGCCGCGGTGGTCGGCGGTGCGCCGTTGCGGTTGCGGCCGGTCGGCAGCGGCGAGGAGGAGGCGCGCCTCGTGGCGCTCGAGGTCCGGCGCTTCCTGCAGCGGGGCGCGGCGCCCGAGAAGATCGCGGTCGCCACCCCGGACCTGGATCGGTACGGGCCGAGCCTGGTCCGGGCGCTCAGAGCCAACGGGGTGTATGCGGCGCTCTGCCGCGGCGTCCGGCTGACGACGACCCGGGTGGCGCGGATCCTCGACCTGGCGTTGCGGCTGCCGGAGCAGGGCTATCCCCGGGAGGCGCTGCTCGATCTGTTCTGTGACCTCGGGGAGAGCGTCGCGGTCGGGAGGCATCGTCTGGCGTCGGCCGAGGTCGCCCGGTGGGTGCGGCGCTCGGGGGCGCGCTCGGCGCGCCTCGGGGGCTATCGGCGCGCGCTCGTCGAGCTGGGCAACGAGCGCGACGGGATGCACGCCGCCACCGCCACCGCGGTCGCCGATGCCGTCGACCGGTTGTCGGCGCTCGTCGACGCGGTTCCCGCGGCCGCGTCACTCGCCGAGCACGCGAGGGCGTTGGCGCCGCTGGTCGCGGCGGCGACAGGCCCGGCGGCGCACGCCCACGTCTGGCCGGACGATCCGGACGGCGCCCTGCACGGGCGACGTGACCGGCTGCAGGTGTCGGCGGCTGAACGCGCCGCGCGCGAAGCGGTGGCCGAGCTGCGCGCCGAGTTGGCAGCCCTCGACCATCAGCATGCGAGCGTCGGCGGCACCTGGACGCGGCGGGAGCTCTGCCAGCTGGCAAACGCCGCGCTCTTCGAACGGCGCGTCGAGTCGGAGTCGCTCGGGGCCGCGGTCACGGTGCTCGGGCTGTCGGATCTGGTGGAGACGCGTTTCGAGCGCGTCGTGCTGACGGGCATCGACGCCGACGGCTTCCCCCGTCCGCGCGCGTCGGACCCGTTCTTGAGCGAGGAGCTGCGCTTCGAGATCAACCGCCGCCTCGGGACCCGTCTGGTCCAGGCGGCCCCGGGGGTCGGCAAGGGGGCGTTGCGGGCGTCGTCGCGCGATCTTTGGTTGTGGCTCGAGGCTCTCGGCGCCGCCAGCCACGAGATCGTCGTCTCGTTTCGGATGACGCCGGGCGAGCCGGCCCTGAGCGAGGTGGTGGAGGAGCTCTACCGGAGCACCGCCGGCAGCGTCGACTCCCCCGGAGGGGCGCAGGACGGCGAGCACGACGGGGTGGGGAAGGACGGGCTGCTGCAGGCCTGGAGCCTGGCGCGGCACGGCGGGGCCGCCGCGGTCCGGCGCCGGCTCGCGCCCGGGGCGAGCGCGGCGCTCGACGCGGTGTTGCGCGACGCCGAGCGCGAGCGGCTCGAGAGCATCGAGGCACGGGTGGCGGGAGAACGACGCCTGCAGGGGCCGGCGCGCTGCCAGGCGCGCATCGGCGGGGCACAAGGTGAGCGGGTCGCGAGCTACTTCGCCGGCGAGGTGCACGGCGCATCGGCGTTCGACCGCCTCGGGGTGTGTGCGTTCAAGTTCTTCGCCGCCGATCTCCTCGGTCTGAAACGCGAGGAGCTGCCGACCTTGGGCCCGGATCCGCGCGAACAAGGGAGCGCCGCGCACGCCGGGCTCGAGCTCATCTACCGCGACCTGATCAAGAAGGGCGGGCTGCGGGAGGCGCGGCGTGACCCGGATGCCTGCGTCGCCTGGGCCCGGGAGCTGTTTCTCGCCAACGCCGGCCACGTCCTCCGAGAGGTCCGGGTGCACGACGCCCTGCGGGCCAGCACCCTGGAAGGGGCGTGGACCATGGTGCGGACGGTCCTGCGCCACGATCTGGCGGCCGCGGACGAGCGCGAGCCGGTGGCGGTCGAGTGGCGCTTCGGCCTGGACGGTGACGCCGGCAACCCGCCGCTCGCGGTCACGGCGCCCGACGGCTCACGGGCGATCCGGGTGCGCGGCAGCATCGACCGTGTCGATCGCGCGGGCGACACCCTGCGGGTGTTGGACTACAAGCGCCGGATCATCGCGCGGGTGGCCGGGCGGCACTTCCAGCTGCCGCTCTACGCCCTGGTGGCGCTGCGCGAGCTCGGCGGCGCGGACACGCGGATCGAGGCGGCGTGGGTGGGGCTGAAAGACGGCAAGGCGAAGGCCGCGCCCGGGCTCCCGGAGCGGGGCGCGGATTGTGGCGCGGTGGTGGCGCGGGACGTCTGGCAGCGGGTCGCGAGGCTTCAGGCGGGGGACGTGAGCCCGGATCCGGAGAGCGCCGCGCAGTGCGCGCGGTGTGAGTTTCGGCCGTTGTGTCGCTACGAGGTCGAGCTCGATCCGGAGCGCGAGGCGGAGTCGTGAGCCCAGCGCCGCATCGGGTCCTGCGGGCCAGCGCCGGGACCGGCAAGACCTACGCGCTCGTGGACGCCTACGTCGGCGCGATCGCCGAAGGGCGGCAGCCGAGTGAGATCGTCGCGATCACGTTCACCCGCAAGGCGGCGGCGGAGCTGTGCGCCCGGATCCGGGCGCGGCTGTTGGCCACCGGGACGCCGCGAGCCACGGTGGCCGGGCTCGCCGAGGCGCCGATCGGCAACTTCCACGGGCTGGCGTTGCGCTGGTTGCGGATGGCGAGGGACGCGGAGGCGTGGCCGATCTCGACCGAGGTCATGGGCGAGGGCGGCGACGACGCGATCCTGTTCGCGGAGTCCTGTCTCGAAGCGTGGTTCGGTGGCGACGACGACACCGCGGCCGCGGTGGCGGCAGTGGCGCCGTTTCTGGCGCTCGATGTCTCGCTCCCCGACGCTCTCTGGCATGCGCTGGCGCAGGCGCGCGAGGATGGTGCGTTCCGAGTCGGCGAGGCGCTGTTCGGCGTCGACGATTGGCGGGCGCTGCAGGCGCGGCAGCACGGGGTGTTGGTGGCGCTGCGCGAGCGCCTCAAAGCGGCGTTGCCGATGTTGTCGAAGACGGTGGCACCGCGGGTGGCCGCGGCTCTGGCCCGGCCGCCTCCGGCCGTGGACGAGCCTCCAGAGCGATGGGCCACCTGCTGGCACGAGGCGACGCGCGGCCTCGATCGGCGGGGCAAGCTCGGCGAGCTCATCAGCGGCGCGGACCTGGAGCTGTTGAAAGAGGGCGTCAAAGAGCCCGCGGCCGACGAGCTGTGCGCGCGCCTGGCGCCGCATCTCGCGACCTTGGTGAGGTCGGCGTGGCGCCAATACCAGGGCAACAAGGCCGGGCTCGCGGTCGCCGACTTCGGTGACTTGGTGGAGCGCTTCGTGTCGCTGATGCAGCGCGACGCCGGCCTGCACCGCGCGGTGCGCGAACAGGTGAAGGTGGTGCTGGTGGACGAGGCCCAGGACGCCAACCGTTTGCAGCGCGAGATGGTGCGGCTGTTGGCCGGCACGCTCGGGCCGGGGAGGGATGCCACCGAGCCCGCGCGGTTGTTCGTCGTCGGTGACAAGAAGCAGGCGATCTACGGCTTTCGGGGCGGCGACCCGGCGAGCTTCGCGGCCTTCAGCGAAGACGTGAAGGCCGCGGGCGGGGTCGAGGAGGTCCTGGAGGTCAGCCGGCGGTCGTCGCCGGAGCTCGTGGCGAGCATCAACCACCTTGGTGAGCATCTGTTCGGAGCCGACTACGATCGGTTGGTCGCCGACGTCGATGTCAGCCGGGGTCGCGTCTCGATCCGCCGGCCGGGGATGACCTGGCTGGACGTGGAGCAGGGGACCGGCGGCAACATCGCCCAGGTGGCACGTGAAGCAGGGGCGGTGGCCGCGTGGATCGGGGCGCAGATCGACGCCGGCGCGCCGGCGGGCGAGTTCGCGATCCTCCTGGCGGTGACCACCCGCGCCAAGCTGTTCGCGAGCGCCCTGGCGGCGGCGGGCATCCCGGCGGTGTTCGGCGGCGGCGCGACGTTGTACTCCCGGCCCGAGATCATCGACGTCGTCGCGTTCTTGAGCTGGCTCGCCGATCCGGGGGATCGCCTGTCGGCGGCCGTGGCGCTGCGATCCCCGATCGTCGGGCTGTCGGAATCGGCGTTGCTCGCGCTCCTCGGCCATTCGGAGCGGGGCGGCGACCGACTCTCCCGTCTCCGTCACGGCGAGGCGGGGGACCTCGAGAGCGGCGTGGTCGGGGACCAGCTGGCGCTGCGGCGTCTGGGCACCGCGCTGCCGGAGCTGGTCGACGCCGGGCGCAGCCTCGGGCCGGCGGCGGTGCTCGAGGCGCTCGATGCGCTGTTGGACCTGCGGTCGGTCCTCCTGGGGTTGGACGCCGGTGAGCAGCGCCTCGCGAACTTCGACCGCTTGTGCGACCTGGCGCAGGCCGCGGAGGCGGAGCGGCGCATGAGCCTGTGGAGCTTCGCGCGCCAGCAGGCGGCGCGGATCTCGCGGGGCCATCAGGAGCCCGTGGCCGCGGTGCCGGCGGCGCTCAGACACGCCGTGGTCGTCAGCAGCGTGCACCAGGCCAAGGGGCTGCAGTTTCCGACGGTGTTGCTCTGCGACCTGCGGCACGCGCCGCAGCGGGACCACGGCGCGGTGCTCTACGCGCGGGACATCGGCCTGGCGTTTCGACCGGTGGCGTCCGGCACCGCCGTCACCTCCAGCCGTTGCCGCTCGGTGCAGCAGGCCCTGCGGCAGGCGGCCGAGGCGGAGCAACGGCGCTTGCTCTACGTGGCGGTGACGCGCGCCGAGCGCGAGGTGATCCTGTTCGGCGTGCCGCCGGGCACGCCGGGGAAGAGCGCTGGCATCGCGAGTCTCTTGGAGCCCTGGCGGGAGTCGGCGAGCGCGGCTGCGGTCCTCGGGGCGGCGGCGGCGCCCGCGGCTCGGCCGCCGCACGCCAGCGCCGACAGGGCGACGGTCACGGAGGCGGACCGCGCCTGGGCAAGAGCGGCCTATGCCGGCGCCATCGCGGCGCCCTGTTTGGGACCGACGACGCTGACGATGCCGGTGACCGCCCTCGAGAGCTACTTGGCGTGCCCGCGACGCGGCTTCTTTCGCCAGGAGCTCGGCCTCTATGAGGCCATCCACCCTGCACGGGCGGCGGGCAACGACGCAACAGCGCTCGGTGCGCCGGCGCTGTCACCCCGGGCCCGGGGCCGCCTGGCACACGAGGTGCTCGGCGCGCTGCATCGATGCGGCGCCGACGTTGCGGCGTTCGTGGCCGCTGAGCTCAGGGGTCGGGGTTACGATCCGGCGGACACCGGTCTGACGGAGCTGCAACGGGATCTGGTCGCCTTCTTGAGCGGCGACTTCGGGCGCACTCTCTGCGCGGTGCCGGCCGCCGATCGGCGGGTGGAGCTGCCCTTCAGCCTGGCGCTCGCGACCGACGCCGTGCGGCTCGTGGTCCACGGCCAGATCGATCTCCTGGTCGCCGACCGTCAGGGGCTGCTGATTGTCGACTACAAGCATGGCAGCCAGGACAGCGAGCGCCTGCGGGGTTACCAGGCGCAGGTCGACATGTACGCGCTCGCGGTGGCGCAGCTGTGCGGCGACGTCGGCGAGCTTCGCACCGCGCTGGTGTTTCTCCGCGGCGGCGGCGCGCCTTTGCTGCGGCGGGCGAGTCAGCGCGAGCGCGAGACGACGCGCGCCGAGATCCTGGCGACGGCGGCGGTCGTGGCGCGGGCGCGCACCAGCGGCGGCCGCTGGCCGGGGCTGGCGCGTGAGTCTTGCGTCGAGCTCGGCTGCGGCTTCATCGCGCGGTGCTTTCCGCGCGAGGGGATTGCGGTGCACGCCGAGGTTGTGTCATAGCGGGTCACCTGAGTGAGGAGAGCCATGGAGACAACGCGACAAGGCCAAGAGCAAGGGACCCCCGGGAACCGGGCGGCGGCGCCGCAGGGTCCGACCACCGAGTACGGGCAGTGGCGTCCGGGCCGCCTCCTCATCGCGATGGTGGTGATGGTGGGGGTCATCGTCGCTGCATGGATCGTGGCACGCTAGTAGACCGCTGTCGTTTCGCGCCCTCGACGACTGGACTCGCGCACCCCGGAACGCTGCTCGCGGCGCTGTTGTGTTGGCTCGACGCGCGCGCTCGCGGCGCCCGCCTGTCACTGCGTCTCGAGAACCTCGATCCCGAGCGGTCGCGGCCGGAGTGGGAGGCCGCGATGCAGGGCGACCTCGGTTGGTTCGGCCTCGAGTGGGACGAGGTCGTGCTGCAGAGCCGGCAGGACGAGCGCCACCGGGCGGCGCTCGACCGGCTGGCGGCGGCGGGGCGCCTGTACCGGTGTGATTGCAGCCGCAGCAAGATCAAGGCGCATGGCGTGCGCGGCGCCGATGGCGGCTGGGTCTACCCGAACACCTGCCGGGCACAGGTGGTCGGCGGCGACTGGCGGTCGGTGACCGGCGTCATTCGCGCCCGCCTCGACGACGCCCGACTGGCGCTCGCCGACGAAAGCGGCCTCGACCTCAGCCAGACGCCGGCCACCGCCCTCGGTGATCCGGTGGTGCGCCGTCGGGACGGCGCGGTGGCCTACAATCTCGCGGTCGTGGTCGATGACGCCGACCTCGGGGTCACCCGGGTGGTCCGCGGTCGGGACATCGCCCTGTCGACGGCGACGCAGGTGGCGCTGCAGCGCCTGTTGGGCCTGCCGCAGCCCAGCTATCGCCATCACTTGCTGTTCCTGGAGGAGAACCGCGCCAAGCTCGCCAAGCTCCATGGCGCTGTTGGTGCACGGCAGCTACGGGCGCGCTATTCCGCCGCCGAGCTGTGCGGCGTGATCGCGGCCGCCGCCGGCCTCTCGGAGCATGCGACCGCGACCTCGCCGCGCGAGCTGTTGTCGGGATTCGCCTGGCGCAAGGTCAGGGTCGCGGACCAGATCCTGCGCTTGACCGGCACCGATCTCGTGTGGGTGGGCGCCGCGGCGTCTGCGACCGGGGTGGAGCGCGGCTGACGCAGAGCGTGCCGCTGCCTTGCCGCGCATCACGAATCCGTGCCAGTGTTTGCGACGATCAGTGGCGTCATCACGATGATGAGTTGTGTCAGCAAGCGATGAAGCGCGAGGGTAGGATGGCACGCACTTGGCCCGCTGCGGTGGGGGCGCTCGTGATCCTGTGGGCGCCGGCGTGGGCGTGGGCGCAGACGGATTTTCTGCACCTGGCGCCGGGCCCACTCTCGGACGCGCACGCCGAGTGGGAGTCACCGCTCGGTTGCCTCAAGTGCCACGACGCGCGCGGTGGCCGGAAGAGCCTGAGCTGCTTCGGCTGTCACGAGCACGACGATCTGAAGAGAGCGATCAGCGAAGGCCACGGTTTGCACGCCAAGACCGACGAGTCCTGCCTGACCTGTCATCAGGAGCACAAGGGACGCGCCGGTGAGGTCGTGATTTGGGTGAAGGTCGGCGGCCAGACCAATTTCGAGCACAAGCGAACCGGGTTCGAGCTCACCGGCCTGCACGCCAAGACCAAGTGCATCAATTGTCACAAGCAGAGCCCCGGCGCCAAGCACGTGAGCTACGTCGGCCTCGACGCCGACTGCGACCACTGTCACAAGAACCCGCACCAGTTCACCGACGCCAAGCTGCGCGCCGAGTGCACGCGCTGTCACGTCGCCGGTGGCCTGACCGCGAAGGAGATGACCGCGGCGCAGATCCCCTTTGATCACGCCGCGGCGGCCGGGATTCCGCTCGTGGGCAAGCACGGCAAGATCGCCTGCGGCAAGTGCCACCTCAAGGGCAAGATGTCCCTCGACAAGCGCCGCCGTTGCGTCGATTGCCACAAGAGCTCGCACGGCAAGGTCTACGTCAAGCTGACCTGTCCGGAGTGCCACGACCCCGTTCGAGCGATGGCGCAGGTGGACTTCAACCACGCGGCGAAGACCACCTTCGCGCTCGCGGGCAAGCACGACGACGTGCGCTGCAACAAGTGTCACAAGGACAAGGACCAGAAGCCCGGGCGAGCCTGCGAGTCGTGCCACCAGGATCCGCACCGCAAGCGGTTCGCGAAGTTTCGTTGCGGCGACTGCCACGACACCGCCGACACCAGGGTGATCGGCTTCGAGCACGGCAAGCAGACCAAGCTGGCGCTGCACGCCCGTCACGCCCGGCTCAGCTGTCGCCAGTGCCACCGCGGCAAGGGCCCGACCGACTTCGAGCGCCACGAGTCGACCGACTGCCGGGCTTGTCACGCGCACACCGACGCCCACAAGCACCAGTTCGATGCCAAGGCCTGCACCGACTGTCACATCGAGGGTGGGTCAAAGAAGCTGAAGTTCAACCACGACAAGGACTCCCGCTTCCCGCTGACCGGCGCGCACGCGACCCTGGCGCTCGAGGGCGACTGCAAGAAGTGCCACGGCAAGGGCAACTACCGCTCCGGCAAGCTCACCTGCAACGCCTGTCACGAGGACAAGCACAAGGGCACGCTCGGCGACCGCTGCGACCGCTGCCACAACACCGCGGTCAAGTTCGCGCTCATCCAGTTCAACCACAACGCCATCGCCGCCTTCAAGATCGACGGCGAGCACGCCAAGGTGGAGTGCCAGAAGTGCCATCCCGCGAAGGCCTACAAGACCGGGCGGCTGAAGTGTGTCGACTGCCACGCGGAGAAGGAACCGCACAAGGGCAAGCTCGGGCCGACGTGCGAACGCTGCCATCCGACCGCCGCCAAAGGCGCGCCGGCCTTCGTGCACGAGAGTCACACGAAGTTCGCGCGCGAGGGTACGCACCTGACCGTGCCGTGTCCGTTCTGTCACCAGGCGCCGCCGGCGGCGCCGCCGAAGGTCGGGTGGACCAAGGGCGTCGCACCGCCGCCGCTCGATCGGACCTTCCCGGTGATCGGCAAGAAGTGCGCCGAGTGCCACGCCGACAACCACCAGGGCCGCTACGGCGCCGCCTGTCAGACCTGCCACCGGACCTCGGCGTTCAAGGACGTCAGCGCGACCACGCACGACACCGGTATCTTCCGTCTCTATGGCGTTCACAGGACGCTGCCCTGCAATCGCTGCCATACGGCGCAGCGCCTCCTCGCGGGCCTAGGTGAGGTCTGCGCAACCTGTCACATCGACGACGACCGGCACCACAATGGTCTCGGCCCGTTCTGTGGCGATTGTCACCTGCAGATCGAGTGGAAGCAGACGCGCTTCTCGCACACCGCGACCGGCTTCCCGCTGAAGGGCCGGCACCGCCGCCTGGAGTGCGACAGCTGCCACGGGATCGGCACCTACCAGGGGACGCCGACCGACTGCGAGATCTGTCACGCCGCCGACGCCGCCCGGGTGGCCGACCCGCTGCACACCGCGGAGCTTCGGCCCTGCGATCGTTGTCACACCGAGACCGCCTTCGTACCGGCACGGCGCTCGCACTTGGAGTTCCCGTTGGTCGGGCGGCACAACTTCGTGCGCTGCAAGAACTGCCACGGCCAGGGTGTGTACCTCGGCACGCCTGACACCTGCGCCGGCTGCCACATGGCCGCCTATCTCGATCCAGCCACGGTACCGAACCACGTCAGCTCGGGTTATCCCGCCACCTGCGAAGACTGCCATTCCCCGGTCGGTTGGAGCGTCATCCACGGCGCGGTGCCGCCATGAGTTCGGCTGGCGTCAGGATCGCGATCGCCGCCGCGGTGGTGATCTTCCGGGGCGCGGCCCCGGCGTGGGCGGCAGACGCGGCGCCGCAGGTGGCGGCGCCACAGCCGGAAGCCGGCGTCGCTCCCGACAACCAGCTCCGCCTGCAGCTCGATCTGGCGCACACCTACGCCCAGGACCTGGACATGCCGGGCTACGTGTCGTTCTCGGATCTCCGGTTCGTGGGCGGTGGGTCGCGGCTCCTCGGCGCGCCGTTGGCGCTCCAAGCCGACGCGCGTCTGCGGCTGCCGTCGGACACCACCACGCCGCGGCGCCAGACCGTCAGCGAGGCCTATGCGGCGTTGGGCTCGGCGGAGTCTTGGCGTTTGAGTCTCGGCCGTCAGGTGGTGCGGCCGCTGGGCATGGTCGAGGTGGACGGCGGCGAGATCGATCTCAAGGTCAGCAGTCAGACGACCGCGCTGGCCTTTGGCGGGTTGTTGCCGCACCCGTTCACCGGCGCGGTGAACACCCAGTTCGTCGGTGGCGGCATCGGCTACGACCACCGCTCGGAGGCGAGCAATCACGCCGGTGGCGCGGTGCTGTCGTTCTATCGCGGCACGACCGATCGCGCCTTCCTGACCCAGCGGAGCTACGCGCGTCTGAGCCAGGACCTCGTGGTCTCCGGCTTCGCGATCGTCGACCTGTTGGCGCCGCGCGGCCTGTTTGACACCGGGACCAAGAACGGCCCTGACTTGACGAGCTTCATCGGCGTGGTGCGCTACCGCGGCGTCGCGCCGGTCGACAGCAACCTGAGCGTGACCCACACCCACACCGTGGTCCCGAACCGCTGGTGGACGGACTTCCTGAACGAGCGCCGGCGCCAGCTGGGCTACGTCCTCGACGGCGCCGAGCCCTTGGGCACCCGGGTGACGAGCATGCGCTTCACGAACAACGTGCCGGTCGGCGCCGGCCTGACTCCCTACGTGCGGGTTCGCTACGACCGTCGTCACACCGCGGCCGCGAACGCCGCCCAAGGTGTCGTCGGCTTCAAGTGGGCGCCGCGCTTCGGGTACGCCGATCTCAACTACACCCATCGACGCGCGTTCAACGACGACGTGCAGATGGCGGCGCTCGGTGTCGGCATGGACCACCAGGTGTGGGGCGGCGACGCCGGTGCCATCCTGTTGCGGAGCGTGCGGCGCGCCGGCGGGCAGAAGGTGCAGAGCATCGACCTGCGCGGCGGGCTGTGGTTGGCGTTGGGCGAGCTCTTGGAGACCCTGAAGGGTGTGCACCTGCTGGCGGAGTACGACGGGGTGCTGGAGCCCGGCGCCGTCATCCACGCCGGCTTCGTGCAGCTCGGCTATCGCCGCTAGTGACAGCTGAAGCTGGTGTAGCTGTAAAACGTGCCGATGAACGTACGCCCGAAAGACGCCGACGGCATGCTGCAGTTGTTCTTGCCGTTGTACGGGAAGGCGTTCACGGTCAGGAACGGTAACAGCAGTCGGCCGCGGTTGGTCCCGGAGGTGCCCGTCGATCCGTGCCAGTCGTGGCAGCTGACGCAGTTCCAGCCGCCGTGCTGCTCCCGGTGCAAGGCGGCGCCGCCGTCTTTGAATTGCGTGACCTCGGCGCCGCCGTTCATCGTCGATCGCAGATCGAGCGCGCCGGTGACGCCGGCCGGCGGGCTGGCGTCGTGGCACGAGAGGCAGAACCCGGAGTAGTTGCCGCCGGAGTTGATCTTCCGCGTGGCGGCGGTGGCCGGCAGGTTGAAGAGCTGCCACCTGTTGTCGGGGTTGACGGCGGCGAGCGGCGGCGCTTGCGACAGGTGGGGGTTGTGGCAGTTGCTGCAGGTCAAGGACACCCCGGCGACCCCTTCGTCGACCTTGTGGTGGGAGCCGGCGAGCGTGAACGGGCCGCCGGCGTTGGTCTTGTCGGCGTGACACGCGGTCGCGTTGCAGCCGGTCTTGGTGCGGTCGACCATCTTCGCCGTGGTGTTGGGCGTCGACACGTGGGTGATGTGGCAGGTCAGGCACTTGAGCCCCTGGCTCGCGTGCGACGACGAGGTCCAGCCGACGAGCACGTTGACCGCGGTCTGGCCGCCGAAGTAGGTCCCGGCGCCGCCGTCGTGGCAGGTCTTGCAGAGCGCCTCCTTGTCGGCGAGCGACGGCGTGTGGGCGTCACTCGGATCCGGATCTTTCAGCACCACGGCGCCGGCGGTGTGGCCGGTCGGCGCGTGACAACCACTGCACGAGCTCGCGATCGGGGTGCCGAGCGCGTGGCTCCGCGGCAACGCGGTGCCGATCTCGTCGTGGCAGCCGGTGCAGCTCAGCCCGGTCGTGGTCCAGGTGACCTGGCGGCTCAAGTTCGGGGTCTCGGGGGGCTTCCCGGGCACCGGGTTGTGGCAGCCCACCTGACAGGTCTTCGTGCTCCGGGCGTAGGCGGGCGTGCCGCCGTTTCGCATCGAGGTCCCGCCGGGGAAGGTGCGCGTCAGGTCGAAGACCATGTCGACGTTCGCCGACGGTATCGCGCACCCGGCAGCCGTGCAGCCGGTCTGGTTGTGGGTCGGGCCGCTGCCGTTGTGGCCGTGGCAGGTGGCGCAGGCGAAGCCCAGCGTCTGGGCGTGCATCCCGTGGGCGCCGGTCGTCGGTGGGACCTCGTGGCAGGCGGCGCCGCAGGCGCTCACCTGCACCACGCCGTCGACGTGGTACTGCGGTGCCTTGATGGTGGTCGCGGCGGTGGAGCTCGCGGTGTCGGTGTGACAACCCCCGCAAGGCGTCGCCGCGATGACGGCGCCGTGCCCGGAGGTCGGCGGCGGCACGCCGTGGCAGGCGTCACAGGCCGAGGCGGCGCCGCCTGCGTCCCAGACCGCGAGATCGTTGTTGGTGCCGCCGGCGGTGATGACGCCGTGACAATAGGTGTTGGCGCAGGTGAGGGTCGCCGCGGTGTAGCCGATCGCCGGCCCGCTGGCGGCGATGGCGCGGCCGTGGAAGGTGACCTCGGCGACGTTGTCGCTGTCCCGGTGGCCGGAATCATCCATCGTCAGCGGCACGACGTGGCAGGCGTCGCAAGCGGCCGGCGCCGAGTTGGTCGGGCTCAGGTGCGCGAGGTGCGCGCCGACCTTGGACGACGCGGCCAAGCCCTGGAGGTCCATGGGCGGCGCGTTGGCGGTGCTGCTCGGCCGCGATGCGTCACCGTGACACGCGGAGCACGCCGCGGCCGCCTGGACGACGCCGTCGACGTGGCGGCTGCGATCGGCGACCGTGCCGCCCGGCCCGGCGGTCTCGTGGCATTTGTCGCAGGTCGTCGCGGTGGCGCTCGCGTGATAGGGCGTCGTCGGCGGGGCGCCGTGGCAGTTGCTGCAGCTCGTGATCGGACCGCTGTTGAAGCTCGGGGACTGCGGGTTGCCGCCGGTCAGCGTCGCGCCGTGGCAGTAGTTCCTGCACTGCGCCCCGGTCCGCGTCGGCGAGACGCCGGTGGACGCCAGCGCGCCCCAGGTCAGCTCGGCGACGTCGTCGCCGTCGGTCATGTGCCCGGCGTCGGTGTACTGGGTCGGGACGATGTGGCACTCGGCGCAGTCGACCGCCTTCGAGTGCTGGCCGCCCGCGAGGTGCGCCTGGTGGGCGCCGACCTTCGGATCGGCGCTGCCGGTGTTGCCGGTCAGGCTCGAGGGCGGCGCGGCGTTGACGCCGGCGGTGCCGTGGCATGCAGTGCAGACGACGGTGCGATCGACGTCGACGACGCCGTCGACGTGACGGGTGCGATCGCCGACACCCGGGCTCGCGGCGGTGGTCGGGTTGCCGTAGTCGAAGGTAGAGGCGACCGTCGGTTGGTGGCAGATCCCGCAGCGCTTGGTCTGCGGGTGCGGCGGGCTCGGCGGCAGGCCGTGGCAGGAGCCGCAAGCGACCGCGGCGGGCTCGTTCCAGACCGGCGCCGGGTTCCAGAGTTGGGCGCCCGTGGCGTCCAGCACCGGCTGCAGGCCGATCGAAGAGTTCGCGCCGTGGCAGTGGGTGCCGGCGCAGGTGCGGGTCGCGTGATCCCAGCTCGGGCTGTCGTTCATCGCCACCGCGCGGCCGCTGAAGGTGATCTCCGCCGGCGTCGGCGTGTCGTTGTGGTTCGGATCGCCGACGTTCTGCGGCACCAGGTGGCAGGTGTCGCAGGGCACCGGCGACGAGACGTCGCCGCCCGCCATGTGGCGCTGGTGCGCCCCGACCTCGGGATCGGTGGGCGCGCTGTCGCCGTTCAGGTCCTTCGGGGGCGCGGCGCCGGTGGCGTCGCCGTGGCAGGCGTTGCACGGCTCACTGCTCGCGTCCAGGATCCCGTCGACGTGGTGCTCGCGCGCCGCGATCGTGCTGTTGGGCCCGGCGCTCGGCAAGTGACAGACGGAGCAATCGGTGGCGCCGATCCCCGCGTGGGTCGGCGTGTTCGGGGGCAGGCCGTGGCAAGCGCCGCAGGCCGCCTCGCCGGCGCCGACCTCGGTCCACACCGGCGTCGGCTTGCGGCCCGTCGCGGTGCCGTTCCGGTCCCGGCCGGCGTGGCAGTAGGTGTTGCTGCACGTGGCGCTGCCGCGATCCCAAACGGGGCTCATCAGCCCGGCGGTCGCGGTCGGGCCGAAGCTCATCTCGGCCCGGTCCGGCGTCGCGCTGTCGATGTGCTCCGGCTCGTCGACCTGCTGCGGCACCACGTGACACTCCGAGCACCCGGTCGGTCGCGACGCGGCGCCGCCGGCGAGGTGGGTCTGGTGGGCGCCGACGCCGATCTCGGTCGTGACGTCGTTCGGGTCGGGGTCCAGATCGGCGGGTGGCGCGGCGTTCTGCGCGTTGCCGTGGCAGGTGTTGCAGCTACCGCCGGTCACCTGGAGCACGCCGTCTACGTGGGTGTCGCGGTTGGCGATCGTCTGGTTCGGGCCTGCGGTCGGCAGGTGGCACAGCGAGCACTCGGTGGACGACGGGTGCGGCGTCGGCGGCGGCACGTCGTGGCAGGTGCCGCACTGGGCCTGGGTGCCGTCGACGACCGTCCAGATCGGCCGGCCGTAGGTCGGCCCGAAGCGCATCGCCGCGCCGTGGCAGTACCCCGAGCACGTCCCGCTCAAACGGTCCCAAGCGGCGACGGTTCGGCCGCCGCCGTTGGCGAGGTCGCCGAACGTGACCTCGGCGGGGAGCGGCGAGTCGATGTGACCGGCAGCGTTCGTGGCGCGCGGCACGACGTGGCACTCGGTACACGACACCGACCGGGAGTGGTTGCCGCCGATGAGGTGGGTCTGATGGGCGCCGACCCCGAGCGCGGCGGTGTCGAGGTCGCCGGCCGTCGACACCGGCGGCGCAGCGTTGCGGGTGCTCCCGTGACACTCGCGGCAGCCGATCAACTGATCGTTCGTGGCTTCGTCGACCACCGGGGCGTCGGGGTCAAAGTAGCACGCCCTGTCCTTGCAGACGCAGGCGTCGAGGCGGCGGGCGCAAGACGGATACGCGGAGCAGTCGTCGTTCGCCGCGCAGCTGGAGCCCGGAACCTCCACCAGCTTGCTGCAGGCGCCGGTCGCGAAGAGCGTCGCGATCACGAGCACACGGATCCGAACCATGGTCACGCGGCTTCTCCTCGGCCGATGTGGGACCGCTCGCGGCGATCGTGATGCCCCTGATTGTGCGCGATTCCCAGCTCGCCGTCCACACTGTCTTGCAGGCGCAGCGGCGCCCGCGAGGCCGACAGGATCGGTGTGTGCGCGTGTGGGGCGGCGTGCTCTCCCGGGTGCAGACGGCTAGCGGCCGCGCCGCGGTTTGCGGCCGGAGTGGCCGCGCTTCGGCTTGGGTGCGGGCTTCGGCGGCTCGGCGACCTTGGCCGCCGGTTTCGGGCTGTCGGTGGTCGCCGCGGGGCCGGGTTTGGTGTCGGCGACCGCCGGCGCCGGTACGGGAGGCGTCACCGCCGCCGGCTCGACCGCCGGTGGCACCGGAGCGGCCGGCGGCGCGGGCTCTTCATCCGACATGACGCTCTTCGCCAGGTAGCCGACGCGGCCGGAGGCGTCCCGGACCAGACCGAAGTCGCCGAGCTGCTCGATCAGGATCACCGCCGTGCCGTCGGTGAGGGGCGCGCCGGCGATCGACGCCGCGTCCGGCGCGGGTCTGAGGCGTAACGCTTGCTCACCGACCACGTACGCGGTCGAGTGCCGGGACGGCGAGGCGAGATAGGCACCGGCCGCGAACAGCGCGGCGCCGAAGACGCCGGCGAAGAAGCCGGTGGCCGGGGTCAGGGACAGGCCGGTCTTCACCACCGCGCGGGCGGTGGACTTGGTGATCGACCGTTCGCGCTTGCCGTCGCCCATCGGCGTCGGGCTGAGTCCGGGCCCGGTCTGGTGGCGAACGGTCTCGCCACCGTCCAGGACCCAGTCGCCCAGCGTCTTGCGGCGCCAGTTGTCCGCGCGTGCCGCCACGGTCTCGTGTGCGAAGTTCTCGCGGAACCAGCGGCGGTAGTGGTGGCTGGCCCAGGCGCGATCCACCATGCCGGAGAACACCCCCGACAGGCCCTTGCGGCTCGCCGGGTTGATCATCGCCATGTACATGTGCCCGAAGACCAACGGCGTCGCCATCACCGCGAGGGCGATGTGCGCCAGCCACGGGATGGCGCCGAAGTAGCCGCCCCAGATCGCGACGCCGGTCAGGCTGAAGAGCGGGTAGGTCGCCGTGACCATCATGAAGTTGAGCTTCTCGCCGGCGTTGAACTTCCCTTCCTCCGGGAGCTTGACCTTCTTGCTGAGCACCGCGAACGGCATCAGCATCAGCCACTTGATGTCGTCGAAGGTCCAGAACCACGCCTCCTTGACGTTGCGCAGGTGCATGCCGATCTGACGGAAGCCGGCGATCAGGGTCACGAGCGGCAGGCTGATGAGCAACACGCCGGCGATCCGATGCACCAAGGAGACGATCTCGCGATACGGCCGGTGCGGGTGCGGGTTGTAGACGAGGACCAAGACCGCGGCCGAGGCCATCAAGATGAGGAACGGGACGGCGATCGCCCAGTGCATCGCCCGCTCCGAGGCCAGGAAGCGAACGATGCGTTTCGACGGGCTCGCGGCGAGGTCCTTCGCCTCCGGGGGGTGATCGGCGTCGGTCTTGAAGAGCGCCTCGTCGCTCTCGAGCGGCGGCAGGCCGGTGTTGGCAGCGGCGGCGGGCGAAACGTTCTCGGCGTCGGGCGTCATCGTGGCCTGCGGTTGTTGGGGGTCGAGGCGCGCACGGCGCATCGCCACAAGATACCTCAGCGTTTGCCGAGCGCAAGCCGAGAATGGGCGCGCCCGCGCCCGCCGGCCCGGGGTTTCTTGACTCCCCCGGTGGCCGCGGGCATCTTACAGCGCAGCCGGGCGGGTGCTCGTTTGACGGGCTCGGCCGGCGCGGAGTCTTGATGACAGACAAGTATTCTCATGATCCGGGCGGCCAGGTGGTGCTGACGCGCGTCGACGACCTCGCCGACTTCTTGGTGAACTGGAGCCGCAAGAGCTCGCTGTTCTATCTGCTGTTCGGGTTGGCGTGCTGCGGGATCGAGCTCATGCAGACCGGTGGGCCGCGCGCCGACGTCGATCGCTTCGGCGCCGTGCCGCGGGCGTCGCCGCGCCAGGCCGATCTGATGATCGTGGCCGGGACCCTCACCTACAAGATGGCCGAGCGCTGCCGGTTGCTCTACGACCAGATGCCCGATCCGAAGTACGTGATCTCGATGGGCTCGTGCGCCAACTGCGGCGGCTTGTTCCAGTCGTCGTACTCGGTCGTCAAAGGCGTCGACAAGATCATCCCGGTGGACGTCTATATCCCCGGCTGCCCGCCGCGCCCCGAGGCGCTCACCCAGGCGATGATCAAGATCCAGGAGCTCGCCAGCAAGGAGCGCGGTTGGCTGCGACGCTGGTTCAAGAAGGGCCGGCCGGAGCGGGCCTCCCTGACGATCGCGGGCTAGGTGACCGATGTCGAAGTGGGTGTTTACCTGTTGGTCCTGTCGGCAGCCGACCGAGATGGAAGACAAGGTGCTGCGCGCCGACGAGTGCCCGCACTGTCACACCGACATGCGCTCGTGCAAGAACTGCGAGTACTACGAGCCGGGGGCGCACGCCGACTGTCGCGAGACCATCGCCGAGTACGTCCCCGACAAGGAGCGCTCCAACCTCTGCGGCATGTTCAAGCCGTTCTCCGGTGAGCGCGCCGCGGGCGTCGACGTCAACGCCGCGAAGGCCAAGCTCGAGGCGCTGTTCAAGAAACCGTAGGACCGTTTTGGTCTCCTGCTTTTGATTCCCGCGCGGACGATGCGCCCGCGCTCCCCACCCCCACCCCTGAATACGCTCGAGCACCGCGAGGGCCCGCCCCCGGGTGGGGCGGGCGCGAAGGTCGCGCCGTCGCGAGAGCGGGTCGGACCGCAGCCGGCGCTCGGCTACGGCTACGGGACGCTGACGACGGCGGGGGTCGAGCCGGCGTTGGACGCCGCCGGCTCCACCGCGAAGATCGTCAGCTGGTCGCCGCTCCGGCCCAAGAGCTGCGCCACGAAGCTGCCGTCCGCGAAGCGGGTCGCGGCGGTGGAGGTGCCGCCGGTGAGGTTGGCGACGATCACGACGATGCCGTCGGCCACCGATCCCGGCGGCGCGAGGATCGTCACGATGCCGTCGGCGTCCGGCGGCGACACACCGAAGATGATGCCAGTGCCGCTCGGGGGCGGCGCGGCGCCGCAGTAGCCGTTGGCACATTCCCCCCAGGCGGCGTCCAGGTCGTCGTTGGCTCTCGAGGCGTCCGCGGACGGCGGCAACAGCGCGATCAGCACCGCGTCCACCTCGACGCCGCCGACGAAGGTCGCGATCGAGATTTGATCGCCGATCGCGGCCGAGAGCGGCAGGTTGAACGAGCCGTTGACCGATGCGAGGACTTGGCTCTGCCAGTGGGCGGGGTTGGTCTCGTTCTTCACCCGCACCAACGCGCGGGCGCCGACGGCGCTCTCGGTGCCGACCAACAGCCCCGGGCTCTCCGTATAGAAGATCGCGTTGACGTCGATCCCGACCCCGCCGTCAACGCCGGGAACTGCCCCGCCATTCTTGTCATCCCCCTCGTTCTGGAGCTCCGGCAACGGCACGGTGTCGATGATGCACCCCGCCAGACACAGACCGACGAACCCCAAACCTATGACGAGCCGTCTACTCACGGTGAGACTGGAATGCAGATCCGATGCCATCCGGGCCAACGACGTAACTATATGATAACTATGCACATATGTTCTACCGACGCCGCCACGATGTCAACGTTGGTTGACTCGTGTCAATCTTTGTCTGCTTTGAGCGAGTATTTATGGAGCTTCTTATAGAGGCCGGCGCGGGTGAGGCCCATGGCGTCGGCGGCGGCGGCGACGCGGCCGTCGTGGAGGGCGAGGGTGCTCTTGATGACCTCGCGCTCGAAGCGGTCGACGCGGGCCTTGAGGCTCAGGTCGTCGGCGTCGGCGGCGCCGCCGGCGGCGCCGCGCACTTTGGCGGAGAGGTTGTCGACGGTGATCTCTTGGCCCTCGGCGAGCGCGACGGCGCGCTGGATCTCGTTCTCCAGCTCGCGGACGTTTCCCGGCCACTCGTGATCGATGAGGAGCGCGAGCGCCGCCCTCGAGAACCGGGGCTTGGGGTCGCCGCCGTGGCGGGTCAAGAGCTCGTCGACCAGGAGCGGCAGATCTTCGCGGCGGGCGCGCAGCGGCGGCAGCTTCACCTCGACGACGTTCAACCGATACCAGAGGTCCTCGCGGAAGGTGTTGGCCTTGACCATTGCCTCGAGATCGCGATTCGACGCCGACAGCACCCGGGCGTCGGTCTTGATGTGCTCGGTGCCGCCGACCCGGCGGAACTCGCGCTGCTGGATGACCCGGAGCAGCTTCACCTGCATCGTGAGCGGCATGTCGCCGATCTCGTCGAGGAAGATCGTGCCGGTGCTCGCGATCTCGAACAGGCCGGGCTTGGTCCGCACCGCGCCGGTGAAGGCGCCGCGCTCGTGGCCGAACAGCTCGCTCTCCACGAGCTCGGCAGGGATCGCGGCGCAGTTCACCGACACCAGCGGCGCGGCGGCGCGCGGCGACGCCTGGTGGATGGCGCGCGCCACGAGCTCCTTGCCGGTCCCCGACTCGCCGAGGATGGTGACCGGGACGATCTTGTCGGCGACCCGGTCGATGACGCGGAACACCTCCCGCATCTGGGCGCTGCGGCCAATCATGCCGTGGCGGCCCTTGTCGGCCGCCGGCAGGTGCGCCTGCAGCCGGGCGTGCGCGAGCTCGAGGGCGCGCGCTTGCAGCTCGCCCTGCAGCGTCTGGTTCAACGCCTCGATCTCGGCGCGGCTCTGCTCGAGCTCGCGGGAGCGCGCCGAGAGCTCGGAGACCAGCCGGGCGTTGTCGAGCGCGATCGCGGCCTGATCGCCGAGGGCGCTCAGGATCGCGACGTCGGCGGCGGAGAAGGCGTTCACCCGGTAGCGGTTGTCGAGGTAGAGGGCGCCGAGCGCGCCGCGCTGCGAGTTGAGCGGCAGGCACAAGACGCTGCGCAGCCGCAGGTTGTGCACCGAGAGGAACTCGCGGAACCGGTCGTCGTCGGCGGCGTTGATGCTGGTCACCGGGGCCCCGGTCGCCATCGCCTCGCCGGCGATCGAGCGGCTGATGTTCAAGGCGCCGGTCTCCAGGGTCTCGCGATCGATGTTGCGCGCGGCGCGCACCGCGAGGTCGGTGCCGCCGTCGGTCTTCAAGACGATGAAGCCGCGCTCGGCGCCGGAGAGCGCGATCGCGGCGTCGATCACCCGCTCCAGCAGCCGCTCGGGATCGTGGTCCTGGGCGAGCTCGCGGTTGATGGCCAACAGCCGGTCGACGTCGCGGCCGAGCTGGTCCGGCGGCGCGCCCGCCGCCTGCTGTGTCAGCGCCCAGAGCTCGCGCCGATACCACACCGCGCCGTAGCTCTTCTCGAAGCGCGCGCTCAGGCGCTCCTTGGCCTTCTGGACCAGCTGGCGGGCGCGAACCGCGTGGAACTGCGCCTCGTCGCCGCGGCCGACGCGGGCGTGGAGTCGGCTGGCGGTCGCGTGCGCCAGCCAGCCGAGGTCGAAGTCGCGGCGTTTGTCGGCGATGTTGCCGGCCTGCACCGCGGCCTGCACCGCCAGCGCCGCGCTCGCGGTCGGCTCCTCGAGATCGGCCATCGCCCGCCACAACAGGGCGTAGGCCTCGATGCGGTCGCGGCCGACGGCGCGGGCGGCGCTGACCGCTTCGTCGGCGGCGGCGCGGGTGCGAGCGGCGTCGCGCCGGTAGAGAGCGATCTCGGCTTTGACCGCGGCGGCCTCGGCCTGCCCGGCGCGGTCGTGTTGCTCGGTGAGGAGCGCCACCGCGGCCGCGAGCGCGGTCTCGGCGCCGCCGCTGTCGCCGCGCGCCAGCAGGATCTCCGCCTGCACCAGCCGCAGGTACGCGGTCTCGGTGCCGAGGCCGGCGGCGGCGGCGACCGCCTGCGCCTGTTCGCAGGCCTTGAGGGCGGCGTCGGTGTCCCCGAGCCAGCAGAGGAGGTTGGCCCAGTTCAGGCCGATGCGCGCCATCTCCCGGCGGCCGTCGATGAGAAGCGACAGCGTCCAGGCCTCGTCATAGCCCTGGAGCGCGGCGGCGAACGACCCCTGCTCCTGGCGCAGCGCCGCGAGGTTGACCAGCCGCAGGAGCTGCCGCGGCAGATCGCGACGGGCGCGGGCCGCGTCGAGGCTCGCGGCGTAGCACTGCAGGGCGCCCGCCTGGTCCCCCATCTTGTGCAGCGCCAGCGCCAGGTTGGCGCGGGTCGTGTCGACGAGCGCCGCGTCGCCGTGGCGCTCGGCCGTGCCCAGGGCCTCTTCGAGCAGGTCCTTCGCCCGCGCGTGGTCGCCGGCGTGCGAGGCGGCGAGGGCCTCGACGGTCGCGAGCTCGACGGCGCGCGGGTGCGGGAGCTCGCGAGCGCGCGCGGCGCGGACCGCGGCGGTGGCGGCGGCATCGTCGCCGGCGAGCAGCTGCGCGCGGGCGAGCATCGCCTCGACCAGACCCCGATCTTCGCCCTCGACACCGCGGCCGGTCGTCAGGAGCGCCGCCGCGTCGCGGTAACGACCCCTCGCGATCAGCGCCTCGGCTTTTCCGGTGCGCGACTCCGGATGCGAGGCGGCCCGATCGAAGTGGGCCACCGCTTCGTCGTAGCGCCCGAGGAGATGCAGCAGGCGGCCCGACTCGAGCGCGGCCGCGGCGTCGGTTTGCGGATCGAGCGCGTGGGTGGCGACGGCCGCGGCGTACAGCTCGAGGGCGTCCAGCGTGCGGCGCTCGGCCGCCGCCTGGCGGGCGCCGGCGACCAGGG
Organism: Deltaproteobacteria bacterium; assembly: GCA_016218825.1. Classification (GTDB taxonomy): domain Bacteria; phylum Myxococcota; class XYA12-FULL-58-9; order XYA12-FULL-58-9; family XYA12-FULL-58-9; genus JACRCV01. Next base: position 17,684 of record JACRCV010000104.1, on the reverse strand, counting down.
GCAGCGCCGCCTTCGTTGGCTCGGAGAGCCGCACCCAGAGGCGCCCGATCTCCGCGGCTCGGGCCGTCAGGTCATCGGCGCCGGCAAGCGACGACGCCACCTGGCGCACGAGCTCGGTGTCGGCGGTCTCGAGCAGCGCCTGGCGCAGCACCTCCCCGGGGACGGCGAGGGTGGCGATGCCGCGAACCGTTCGTCTCGTCAGCAGGCCGAGGTCGACGGCCCGGTCGAGCGCGGCGGGCGTCAGCGCGGTGCGAACACTCGGGATCTTCTTGAGGACCTCGATCGGCACCGGCGGATCGAGCAACGCCACCGCCAACACCGCGCGCCGGACCGCGGCCGGGAGCTCGGCGAGGCGAGACCTGGCGCTCGCTGTGAGGACGTCGGCGCGCCGCAGGCGGCCGTCGCGGGCCGCGGCGAGCAACAGGTCGCCCTTGAACGCTTCGAGGAGGGCGGTGACCGTCCCGGGGCTGCCGCCGGACGCGGCGGCGAGCGCTTCGGCGGCCTCGAGATCGTGCGGTCGCAACGGGCGCGCGATCGTCAACAACCGGCGCACGCCCTCCGGGTCGAGCGGCGGCAGGCGCACGCCGTCGTCGCCGCCGGCCGTGGTGGCGACGAACCAGGTGATCTTCGGGCCGGCCTCTCCCATCCGCTCGAGGAAGGTGGCGAGACGGACGAGCGGCGCGTCAGGTGCGACGTCGTCGAAGATCAGCGCCAAGCCGGCGTTGGTCGTCAGGGCGGTGAGCCGGTCGGCCAGCGCCGAAATCTGGTCCCAGTCCCCGGTCAAGGCCGCGGCCGCCGGCGGTGTCTCCTGCGGTCGCGGTCGGCCCTCGAGCTCGGCGCACAGGTCCTCGATCGCCGCCAGCCGTCCGAGCTGCCCCGGGCGCACGCCGCCGGCGACCTCGTAGCCGGCGAGCGCGGCGCTCACCGTCGCCTGCTCGAGGGCGGCGGTCTTGCCCGAGCCCTTCGGGCCCGAGAGCTTCACGACCCGGCAGCCGGCGGTCCGGGCGGCGAGGCCGTGGTCGATGGCGGCGGTGACGCTCGGCGCCAGCCCGAACGGCCCCACGAGCTCGACGCCGTTCTGCAGCCGGTCGAGGTGGGCGCGAGTCGGCGGCGCGGCCACCGCGGCCAAGAGCGCGAACGCGGTCGCGGCGTCGGCGCGCTTGGAGGGGTCGGGGTGGCTCATCGCGGCGATCAGGTCCGCGAAGTGCGGCGCGACGAGCTCGGCGCCGTGGTGGCCGCCGGGCGGCGCCCCGCTCAGCATCTCGACCAAAGACGCCGCGAGGCTGTAGATGTCGGCGGCGCTGCTGCGGGCTCCGGCGAGCGCCTCCGGGGCCATGTAGCGCAGCGTGCCCGATACGCCGCTCTGCGTTCCTTGGGTCGCGAGGTTGAAGTCCAAGAGCGTCGCGTGCGGCAGCGCGCCGCCGTCGACGAGGATATTGTCGGGCTTGATGTCGCCGTGACAGATGCCGCGGGCGTGCAGCCCCGCCACCGCGGCGGCGATCTGCGCGCCCACCGCGGCGATGAGCTCGGGGGCTTTGCCGGCGGCCCAGGTCGCGGACCGGACGCCGGGCGCGCGCTCCAGGACCAGGAAGCGCGCCGCCGGCAGGTGCTCCGGCAGCGGTTGGGGGCGCGGCAGCCGGCCGATGTCGAAGGCGCGCGGCAGGTGAGGGTGGCGGATGCGAAACAGCAGCGCAAACTCGGACGCCAGCAGGCGGTCGGTGGTGGCCAGGGCGTCCTTCGCGACCTTCACCGCCACCGGGGCGTCGTCGCGCTCGTGGTCCACCGCGGCGTAGACCCGGCAGGTCGCCCCCTCGCCCAGGAGCGCGTCGATGCGGTAGCGGCGGCTGATCTCGATGCTCATGGACGCTCGCGGGCCCGCCACGGGTGGGGGGCGGTGCCGCCCGTTATCCCCCAGAACGGCGGCGAGGGAAATAGTGGTCGCTTGACAGTTCCAGCGCTCTCTCGTAATCAACCGCAGGACTTTCGGGGCGAAGTAGCTCAGTTGGCTAGAGCATGCGGCTCATAACCGCAGTGTCCGGGGTTCGACTCCCCGCTTCGCCACCACGAGAGCTCCCGGCGCCAACACCGTGGACCCAACCGCCCTCCCACCCGATCTGCTGAGCCTCTGGCTGGCGTTGTTATGGCGGCGGCGCTGGCCGCTGATCCTCGCCGCCGTCGTCGCCGGGTTCGTCGTGGCGGCGGTGGTCGTCCTGTGGACCCCGCCACGCTATGCCTCCACCGCGTTGGTGCGGATCGGCACCGCCTACGGGGTCGGCGTGTTTGACGGCCCGCGCGCCGTGGCCGCGGAGCTCGAGGCGAAGTACCGGGAGGCGGCGGCCGCCGCCGACTGCACCCTCGAGACCTCCTTCGTGGAGCCGCCCGACGCGCTGGTGACCCTGACGCTCGAGTGTCGCGTCGCCGAGACCGCCGCGAAGCTGGTGTCGACTGCGGTCGCGCCGGTCCTGGAGCAACACGCCGCGACCTGGGATCGGATTGTGGGCCCGAACGCCGACTATCAGGCGTTCCTCGAGCGGCAGCTCACGAAGCTCGACGCCGCTGACGCCGGCAACGACGGCGACCGCTTCTCCCGGGTGCTCCTGGCGCGGGAGCTGTCGCGCGAGCTCTTCGACGCGCGCCTCGAGGCCGACCGGGGGCTCAGCCGCCCGACCGTGCTGTTGAAGACGCCGGTGCCGGCGACCACGCCGACGCGTCCGGCGTTGCTGCTCTTGCTGCTCGGCGCCGCGGCGGGCCTCGCGCTCGGCGTGCTCTTCGCCGCGCTGCTCCAGGTCCGGGAAGCCGGCCACGCGCCCCCGCCTCGCTGAGCCCGAGCGCCACGATGAGGACCCTCGCCGCGGTCGGTCTCGAGCACCCAGGCGCGCCGCCGGCGATCGGCGCCCGCCTGCGGCCGCTGGTCCGGGCCGCGGTGATTTGGCTGTTTCCGTGGTTCGTGTTCGTGCCCTTCGTCGAGCTGCCGCACACGCCGCTGTCTCTCGACGACCTGCTCCCGGTGGTGGTCGTCGGCCTCGGGCTCGTCTGGCGCCTGTTTGGCGGCCGGCCGCGCTTCGAGGTCGTCACCTACGGGCTCATGATCGTGGCCCTGTTGAACCTCGGCGCCACGCTCGGCAGCGGCGGCACCGACGCCGAGCTGCTGCGCTCCACCGCGCGCGGCTTCGGCCGGTTCTTGTTCCACGCCGCGATGCTGACCACCGTCGCCGGGGTGCTCGACGGGCGTGACGACGTCCGCCGTTTGCTGCGCGTGGTGATCGTCGCCGCGGTCGTACAGAGCGCGTTTTGTCTGTTCGCCTACGCGACCGACTACACCGGGCCGTTCGGCATCGGCATGGCGCCGACGCCGATGTGGAGCACGTTGAAGCGCGTCCACGGCACCTTCGCCGCCGGCGGCTCGTGGGAAGGGGGCACGCCGGTCGCCGCCAACTTCCTGTCGGCGTACTTGATGTGCGCCGGGGTGCTGTGCGGCGCCATGGCGCTCCAGGCCCGCCGTCTCTGGGGGCGGGCGCTGTATCTGGCGGCGCTCGGGGCGTGCGTCGCCGGGATCGGGGTGTCCTATTCGCGGGCGAGCTTCGTCGGTCTGGGCGTCGGCCTCGTGGTGGTCGCGCTCCTCACGCGCCGCGGTTGGCTGGTGCTGGTGTTCGCGCTCGTCGCCGCCGGCAGCGTCGTGCTCGTGCCGCGCCTCAAAGATCGTTTGACCTCCCTCGAGTCGAACCGCACCGCGCTCTACGCCGCCGGGGTCCGCGTCGTCAGCGATCATCCCCTCTTCGGCGTCGGCGACGGCAACTACGGCCGGCTGCTGCGCGGCTCGGCCCGCTACCAGTACACGCCTTACGGCGTCGCCCTCGCGACGCCGCACAACTCGACGCTGCTCGCCGCGGCGCACGCCGGACTACCGGCCGGGCTCGTGCTCCTGGGCTTGGTGTTGTTGGCGCTCGGGCGGATGTGGCTCGTGAGCCTCTGGTCCGTCGATCGCGAGGCGCGACTCCTGGCCGCCGGGATCAGCGGCGCCGCGACCGCGTTCTTCCTCCAGGATCAGGTCAACAGCCTGCTGTTCGTGCCGAAGACCGCGGCCTGGTTCTGGCTCTTGGTCGCCCTGTCGGTCGTCCTCGCCCGCGGCGTCAGTCCCCCCGGCCTGCGGCCGCCCGCAGGATCCGAGACACCGCCGCCACCTTCTCACTGACGGCGTGCGCCGCCGCCGTGCGTCGGGCCGCCGCCCGCAAGCGCTCTTGGTCTGAGGCGGGCATCGACTGCAGGCCCGCGAGACACCGCGCCCAGGCGGCGCCGTTGTGGTCGCCGACGGTGACGCCGTTGTCGGCGCGCACCAGCTCCGCGAGGCCGCCGGCGCCGCTCGTCACCACGATCAGGCCCGCGGCCATGCCCTCGAGGGCCACGAGGCCGAGCGGCTCCGCGCGCGACGGCACCAACAGCACCCCGTGGCCGTCCAGGGCGGCGGCGACGCGCTCCGGCGGCAATCCGCCCGTGAAGGTCACCGCCGGCGCGATGCCGAGCCGCGCCGCCAGCGCTTCGAGCGCCCGGGCCTCGGGGCCGTCGCCGATCACCGTGAGGGTGCACGCCGGGGCGGTGCGGCGCAGCTCGGCGAGCGCCTGCAGCGCGATGTCGACCCCTTTGCGACGGATCAGCTGGCCGACGTAGGCGAGGCGGTGCAGCGGCCCGGCCCGGACCGCGGCGAAGCGCGCCAGGTCGACGCCCATGTTGACGACGGTCACCGGCGGGTGAGCGTGGGGCAGGCTCGCCGCGACGTCCCTGGCGAGCGCCTCGCTCACCGCGATGATCTCGGTCGCGTCGCACAACACCCGGGTCAGGAGCATTCGGCCGCCGACCAGCCGCGCCCGCATCTGGTAGAAGTCGCCGCCGTGCAGGGTGACGACGTAGGGCGTGCCGCAGAGCCGCGAGACGAGCGGCGCCGGCAACGCGGTCGGCAGCGCGTAGTGATAGTGCACGACCTCGGGTCGAAAGGCGCAGAGCCGTTCGGCGAGCGCGGCGAACAACCGGCCGTACTTGACGAGCGCGCGCGCCCGCCCTTTCTGCGGGTCGTCGATCCCTACGAACTCCACCTGCAGGCGTGGATCGCGTTGCAGCTCGCGGACGTGCGCGGCGACGAAGGCGCCATAGTAAGGAGCGCCCTTGCCGGGGATCATGTTGGAGACCACCAGGACGCGCGTCGGGGCCATCGGCGCCGAGCCTATCTTATTGCGTCTCGTGGCGACACGGGTTATCGCCGCCGGACGGCAGCGAAAGGCGCGCGGGTGCTGAAGAAGGTCATGCTCACCGGGGTCGGGTTGGCCGTCATCGGCCTGATGCGGCTCGGGTTCAACTTCGTCGCGCTGCGGGCGCTCGGCGAGGGGGCCGCCGGGCAGCTGAACGTCGCCTTGTCCCTGGCGGTGCTGTTGTCACTACCGGCGACGACCGCCTTCGGCAGCACCGTGATGCGCTTCATGGGCCAGGCGCTGGCGGCCGGGGAGCGGGAGCGCGCCGCGTGGATCTATCGCGCCACGCTGCTCGCGACCCTGGTCGTCGCGCTGGGGGTGGCGGCGGTCGCGGCCGCGGCGCGCGACGCCATCGCGCCGGCGCAACAGATCACGCCGCCCTTGGTCCTCGAGGCGGCGATGGTCGCGGTCGGCTACGCGCTCTATCTGTTCCTGCGCAACGTGCTGTACGCGGCCGATCGGGTGTCGGCCTACGCGGTCTTCGAGGTCGGCGGGGCGCTGTTGTTCCTGCTGGCGGTCGTGGCACTGGTCTTCGCCGGCGCCGGCTCGCACCTGCTCGTCGCGTTCATGGTCGCCTACGTCGGCTTCGGGCTCGCGACGCTCGTCAGCACACGGTCGCTGCTCGTGCTCGGTTGCCCCGCGGACCGGCGGCCGCGCCTGTTGCCGCTGTTGCAGTTCTCGACCATCGCCTCGATCGGCACCGCGGCCTCGCTCTCGGTGCGCGAGCTCGCGGTGTTCGCGGCGCCGCGGATCGCGGACTTGGGGGCGGCCGCGCACCTCGGCCTGTCGATGTCGTTGCTCGCGCCGCTGCAGATGTTCCCGCGCATGCTGCGCACCGTGATCTTCTCGCACTCGGCGGCGCTGGACGGCTCGGGGCGGCAGGACGAGCTCGGGCGCAGCCTGACCGAGGCCAACCATTGGCTGGCGCTCGTCGCGGTGCCGGCGTGCGGCCTGGTCGGGGTGCTCGGCGCGCCGCTCATCGAGGTGATGGGCGGGGTCGCTACCCCCGAGCGCCTGCTGGTGTTTCGCCTGCTGACCGTGGCGGCGCTGATGGAGGTGCTGGCGACGCCGGCCGCGAACGCGCTGCCCGGCGCCGGTCACGTCAAGGCGCCGAACTACGCCGCGATCGTGGCGCTGGTGGTGACCGCGGCGATCTGGGTGTTGGCCAAGGGCGAGCTCGGGCTCGTCGGGCTCGCGCTCGGTATGGTGGTGAACTCGATCATCAAGGGCGGCGTGTCGATCTGGTACGCGTGGCGCGATCTCGAGGCCCGGCCGACGCGGGCGCCGGGCCGCCTGGCGCTGCTCTTGACCCTGACCCTCGCGGTCCTCGCCGCCGCGACCTTCTGGCCGCACGGCTGGTTGCTCGCCGGCCTCTACGCCGTGGCGGTCGTGCCGCTCTTGGTGGCGCCGGCGCGAGAGCTCGCGGCGCTCTTGAAAACCCGGCTCGGCCGCGCCGCGACCTAGCTAGTTCTTGTCGTCGGCGTCGTCCGGGGTCTTGAGCTCGGGCGGCAGCGCCGGGGCCGCGGCCGCCGCCTTTGCTGCCGGCGCCTTGGCCGCCGGGGCTGCCGTGGCTGGCGCCGCCGGTGCGGTCGCCGCCGGTGTCGCCGCCGCTGGAGCTGCCGCCGCCGCCGGCTCCGCGGGCTTCGCGGCATCCGCCTTCGGGGCCTCGGGGGCCGCGGCCTCGGTCTTCGCGGGCTCGGCCTTGGCCGCCTCGGTCTTTTCGGCCTCGCCGGTGCCGGGGGCGGGGGCGGGCGCGTGGGGTCGCATCGCCACCCAGGCGAGCACCGCCATCACCGCGACGACGATGCCGAGGATGACGTACTGCGAGCGCCGCCGCTCCTTGATCATGCTGGTCGCGAGGTACTCGGTGTTGTAGTGCTCCTCGCCGGGTTTCGCGGTGAAGCCAAACGCTTCGCCGCCGGGGACCGGCGCGCCGTCTTGCGGCGCGACTCCGGGCGGGGCCGGATACTGCGGGTAGGCCGCTTGGGGCGGGGCGGGTGGATACGCGCCGGGAGGTGGCGCCGGGGGGTAGGCTCCGGGCGGTGGCTGCGGCATCCCGGGCTGCGGCGCGTACTGGGGCTGGGCGTATTGGGGCTGCTGGCCGTAGGGGGCTTGCGGGTAGCCTTGCGGCGGCATCGGCTGCTGGGGTTGGGCTCCAGGCGGTGCGGCTCCCGGGTTCGCCCACCACGGGGTCCCGGCGCCGGGCGCCGCGCCTTGGGGCGGCGGAGGGGGTCGAGGGCTCTTGGGGGGATTGCTGCCGGGGCCTGGTGCCATGGTGACTCCTTGTGGCGGCTAAACAAGACCTTTTCGCGGCGGAGGTCAAGCGTCAAACCGGCATTGCGCGGCGTTGGGGTCTTGGCTAGGATGCCCCCGGTTTCGTGGGATGGTGTTGATCGCTGTCGCGGGTGACCCGTGACCGGGGTCGATCGCACCCTGTCCCATCAGGAGAGCTCGCGATGGAGAACGCTCAGACCTCCCCTCTGTTGGCCAATGACGCTCGTCCGCGCCGGCGCGTGATCCCGATCGTCGACGCCCGGTTCCAGTGGAAGTATACCCTGCTGATCATGGCGCTCGGCGTCGGCCTGACCGCGATCATGGGGGGCTTCCTCTACAAGGCGCACGTCGACAACACCCGTCTCCTGGATCTCGCCGGCAACCAGCTGTTGCAGGCGGAGGTGATGCGGGGCGACCAGATCTTCCTGTTGTACCTGATCGTCCTCGTGATCTTGATGGGCGTCGGCCTGGGCTTCTGGGGTCTGATCGTGACCCACCGGGTGAGCGGCCCGCTCTACGTCGTCGCTCGGCACCTGGCGGCGATCGCCAGCGGTCGGTATCCGGACGTGCGGCCGTTGCGCAAGCGCGACGAGCTGCAGGAGTTCTTCTCCACCTTCGAAGAGGCCGTCAACGCGATGCGCAATCGCGACGTGGTGATGATGCGCGAGATGGACGCCGCGCTCGCCGACGCCAAGAAGGGGCTCGAGGGCGACGCCAAGCACGGGCTGGAGTCGATCGCCAAGGTCCTGCAACGCAACCGGGACATGCTCGCCGAAGGCGTGGGCACCGGTGATCCGGACGGCGACTAGCCGGCGCGGGCGGAGTCTGAGGTTGTCCACCGCACGGTCGCGGCCGCTCTTTGCGACCACGCTCGCCGTCGTCGTGATCGCGACCGTTGGTTGCGGCGCCGACGGCGGGGTGCAGACGACCGGCGCGTTGGGCGAGCGCTGCAACAAGGACGGCTCCTGTCAGCGCGGCCTGGTGTGCGTCAACGACTTCTGCCTCTCGAGCTACGGCTACGGCGATCCACCGCCCGGCGATCCAACGGGCGGCGATCCGCGGCCCGGCGACCCGCGGCCGTCCGATCCACGCCGCAGCGACGCCGGCCCCGGCGATCCGATCACCCCCCCCGCCGATGCGATCTCCGGCCTGACTTGCCTGGACGCCGGCGTGCCCCGGGCCCGCAAGGTCCCGAGCCCCGGGGATCTGGTGATCACCGAGGTCTATCCGGACCCCGTGGGCGCCGACACCTCGAGCTACCGCGAGTGGATCGAGATCTACGTGGCGCGCGGCCCGGTCGACTTGAACGACCTCAAGATCATGATCACCACCACCGGCAGCCCGACGACGAAGCAGCTCGCGAGCGCCGACTGCCTCTCGGCCGCGACCGGCGCCTACGTGGTCGTCGGCGGCCAGAGCACGGCGACCGACGGTGTCGGCGCCGGCCTGCCGATCAACAACTTCACGCTGCCGAACTCGTCCACGGTGCAGCGCGCGGCGCTGGCGCTCCAGGCCGGGCCGGTCACCATCGACCAGATGAGCTACCCGCTGCCGGCGACCGAGGGGACCTCCTACATGCTCAAAGCCGGCATCGTCGACGCCGCCTTGAACGACGATCCGCAGAGCTGGTGCCTGGCCGGGGTCCCGAACCCGCCGTTTAGCGGCATCGGCTCGCCCGGCCTCGCGAACGACGTCTGCGCGCCGGCGTGCCGCGAGGCCGCGACCTGGCGCGCGGTGCGGACCCCCGCGGCGGGAGGCCTGGTCGTGACCGAGATCTATCCGGATCCGAACCCGCCGACGACCGACGGCAACCGCGAGTGGGTGGAGCTCTACGTCGCGACCGGACCGGTCGATCTGAACGGCCTGTCGATCGTCGTCGTCACCAGCAGCACCTCGACCGACACGATCAGCGCCGCCGACTGCATCGCGGCGGCGCCGGGGACCTACGCCGTCGTCGCCGGGCAGGGGGCGGCGACCGACAACGTCGCTGCCGCCGCCGTCATCACCGGCTTCGCGCTGCCGAACTCGTGGACCGGCCACACCGCCGCGCCGCTGAGCATCAACCTCGGGAGCACGGTGGTCGACGCCGTCAGCTATCCGCTGCCGACGACCGCGGCCGTTCCACCCTCGACGTCGAGCCTGGTCGGCCGCAGCTATCAGCTCGCGCCCGACCAGCAGGACGCCGCCGCCAACGATGTCGCGTCGGCGTGGTGCGCGGCCCCCGGTGTGGCTGGAACCGCGCCTGCCTTTGTCGGCATCGGCACTCCGGGCGCGGTGAACCCCGCGTGCCCGTAGGTCGCGGCTCGTCCGGCGGTCGCTTCGCGAGGCAGGGTCAGAACGCGGCGTTGTTGTATTCGCCGGCGAAGTCTTCACCGAGGGCGCTGTTGATCGCGACGACGTCGTAGTCGCCGAGCGGCGCGCCGATGTCGGACGGGTCGACCTTGACGTGCTTGTGCTTGAAGTTGACGTCGGCCCAGCGTCCGGTCTCGCCCTTGCGCATCAGCAGCCGATCGCCGCGGAAGCGGTACTCGCCGGTCACCCGCGAGCTCTTGCCGCCGAGCATCGGCACGAAGGTCCAGTCCCAGGTGCCGTCGATCGCGAAGATCATGAAGCGCTCCGGCGCGCCGAGCGGCTCGCCCGACCAGCGGCCCAGGATCTGGTCGCGGCGGGCGTCGTACTTCAGCTTGTCGGGCGAGGTCTTGCCGCCGAAGGGCTTGTTCTTGAAGTAGAGGAGAACGTCGGCGAGGCAGGCGACCGACTTGTCGAGCTTGGACTCCCGTTGGGGCTCGGCGACCTGGACGACGGTGAGGGTGTAGGTCGTGCCCGACAGCGGTCGCTTCAGCGGCTGCTGCTCGATGCTGTCGGCGAGCTCGATGTTGACGTTGTTGGTGCCGTCGGAGAGCCGGACGATCGAGACCCGGCGGCCGGTCTCCGGGGTCGGGGTCACGACGACGCGGTCGACCTTCTGCGCCTCTTTGAAGTAGAAGCGGATCTCCTCGCCTTCGCCGGTGCCGTCGATGCCCTCGCACCAGACCGTGGCCGGGTCGTCGTCGAGGAGGTTCAGCGGGTGGTACGCGGCCGGCGCCTTCTCCGCGAGGTACTGGCTCGAGGCGCGCACGTAGGCGAGTGTGTCCGCGAGCCCTACACGCGCCACGAGCAGCGACAGGCCCACGAGCAGCGGGAGTTTCTTGGAGAGCCCTGACTTAGGGGCGCGCATCGCCCTAACTCTAGCAGGCGTCTAGGGAAAACACCAAATTGCCGCCGGGGCCTCTCAGGCTTTGGTCTTTCGCGGCTGCGCCATCGTGACCGTGACCCCGTACTTGCCGTCGTCGATCTCCTTGCCGGCGCCGGCCTCGACCTGCAGGCCCGGCGTGTGCTGCTGCACCCACTCGTCGTGCGCCGTCGCCCCTTCCACGTAGGCGAAGCTCGGGTTCGTCATGTCGGGCGCCGTGCCCTTGGCGGCGGCGGCGTCGAAGTACTGTTGCTCGGTGGGCACGCTGCTCGTGCCTTTGTCGGCGCCACCGCGCCCGAGCTCGTCGACCGCGCCGGTGGTGATCGGGTTGTTCGCGGCGTCGCGGGCCTGGTCGATGAACGACAGCGCCGCGGCCACCGTCTTCCCGGTCACGCCGTGCTTCTCCCAGGGCGGCAGCGCGCTCTCGTCGCCGGTCAGCGCTTGCGGCGTCGGGCCGGAGCCCTGCGGTCCGGTGCCCTGGCCGACCCCGGTCGAGCCTTGCGGTGGCGGCCTGCCGAAGTCGCCTTGCGACTCCGACGACTTGACCACCACCTGGGCTCCGTCGCGGTTGCGGCCGAAGACCTCGGGGTTGGCGTAGGCCGAGATCGCCATGTTGTCGGTGTACTGGCGTTGCGGATCCACCAGGCGCCGGTGCGCCGGCCCGTCGATCGCCACCCTGGCGGGCTCGGTCTCGATGACGTCTTGGGTGGCTTGGCTCGGCCCGACCCTGCCCTCGCCGTGTGCTTCGCGCATCCGGTCGAGCAGGTCGGCGATCTGGTCGATGCGGTGCTGGATCTCTTGAGCTTTTGTCACCATGGGGCCTGCCTGATTTGCGGTTACGCCACGCCCAGGATCAACGACATTATCGCAGATCGCGCCCGTTGGTTGTCACAATTTCTTGCGCGGTTGTGACCCATGCCGAACTGTGGCACGTATGCCCAACCGACTTCGGGCCATTGGCTCCTGGAGGAACCGCCGATGATGTTCGCGCCGGCTTGCTTCGCGGTTCTGATGGCTGGCGGCGCCGCCGGCCCCGCGCTGACGCCCGAGCCGCTGCAGACCAACTGCGCCGATCGTGGCTGTCACGACGTTATCCTGACCGGCGCCCTGCAGACCCTGCACAAGCCCACCCGGATGGGCAAGTGCAAGGCCTGCCACCGCGGGCCGGGGCCGGAGGTCAAGGCCGCGGGCCACCCGCAGAACGTCTGGATGGTGAAGAACGCCGGGCCGTGTCGCGGCTGTCACGGCACGATCGTGCACGGCATGAAGACCGCGAGGATGGTGCACGGCGCGCTGACCGCCGAGGCCTGTCTCGCGTGTCACGCTCCCCACTCCACCCTCCGGCCGCACCTGCTGCGGGTCGCGACCGACGCCGAGGCCTGCAGCCAGTGCCACGCGCTCCCGGACTACAAGTTCGTGCACAGCCCGGTGGCCGCCGACGCCTGCCTGTCGTGCCACACGCCGCACTTCTCCGACAACCGTTCCTTGCTGGCGCGGGTAGGTCGGGAGCTGTGTGCGCGCTGCCACGATCCCAAGGAGAGGCCGCACGGCCCGGCGGCGGTCGATTGCCTGACCTGTCACGCGCCGCACGGCGGCAACAAACGTCGACTGTTGCGCATCGACAACGCGCCCGACGCCGCGCCGTGACGCCGAGCACGACCTACGGTGACCCGCCCCGAGTAGTCCGTGGCCGTCGCCCTGCAACCGTCGTATAGTGGTTCACCGTGAGCCCATCGCAAAACGCAGCCGAGACGGCGCTGACCTGCACCCCGGCGGATCGGCTCGATCAGACCTCGCCGGCGGTGGCGCCGCTCGGGCCGCGGCCGACCGACCCGGGGTCGAGGCTCGAGCGCGTCGAGGGCGAGCGCGAGGACACCGTCACCCTGGATCGCGACCAGCAGGACAAGTGGATGCAGCTGCGGGCCGAGCAGGACAAGAGCCTGAAGCAGACGGTGTCCGGGCAGACGACGGTGATGTTCACCGACCTCTCGGGGAGCACGGCGTACTACGAGAAGTACGGCGACATCGCCGGCCGGCAGAAGATGCTGTCGCACAACGCGCTCTTGTTCCCCGTGGTTCGCACCCACGACGGCACCATCGTCAAGACCATCGGCGACGGCATCATGATCTGTTTCCCGAGCGCCGCCAACGCGGTCGCCGCGGCGCTGAACATGATGTTGACCCTCGAGAGCTACAACGCCAGCGTTCGCCGCCCGGACGACGAGATTCAAATCCGGATCGGCATCAACCACGGCCCGGCGATCGCCGAAGACGGCGATCTGCACGGCGACGCGGTGAACGTCGCGGCGCGGGTGCAGGCCGAGGCGCGCGCCGGCGAGGTGTTGGTGACCGAGGCGGTGGCGACCGAGGCGCCGTCGGGGCACTTCGAGCCGCTCGGCAAGGTGGCGCTCCGGGGCAAGGCCGAGCCGGTGGCGCTGTTGCATCTCCGCTGGCACGACGACAGCGCGCCGCACGCGACCGACGTGCCGCGCACCCTCGCGACCCGCTACCGCTTGGGCCGGGCCATCGGCCGCGGGCCGCTCGGCGTGGTGTACGCCGCCGAGGACCTGCGCTTGCGGGTGCCGGTCGCGGTCAAGGTGCTGCACGACTTCGTGCGCCGCGACCCGCGCTTCGGCGAGGGCTTCCTCGAGCGGGTGCAGACGATGGCGTCGCTGCTCAGCCGTCACATCGTCCGGGTGCTCGACTGCTCCGCCGACTGGACCCGCGAGCCCTACTACATCACCGAGCGGATCGACGCGCCGGATCTGAACGGTTGGGTGCTGCGCCACGGCTGTCCGAGCTCTAGGCGAGCGGCGCGCATCGTCGCCCAGGTCGCCGAGACCGTCGCCTACGCGCACCGCCACGGCGTCGTCCACGGCAACCTGAAGCCGGAGAACATCCTGGTGCGCTCCGATTCGCATCCGGTGGTCACCGACTTCTGCGTCGCGACGCTGCCGCGGCAGGTGGGCGACGCCTTGCGCACGCCGATCTTCCCGCCGACCTACCAGGCGCCCGAAGCGGTGATGGGCGAGCGCGCCGACCCGCGCACCGACGTCTACTCGCTCGGGGCGGTGCTCTACTTCTTGGTGCTCGGCCGACCGCCGTTCGAGAGCTCGGCGACCTTGCAGGCGGAGCGCGCCGTGGCCTCCGGGATGTACCGCCGCCCGGAGCGGGTGAACCCGAAGCTGCCGCCGCTGCTCACCGGGGTGATCAACGCCGCGATGGCCCTGAAGCCCGCCGATCGCTTCGCGACCGTCGAGGAGCTGGTGGCACGCCTGCGGCGCTTCGCCGACGGTTGAGCGGGACGCCGCCCCAGTCGTCGCGCCCGGCCTTCTCGCCTTCGCGGCGCCTGGAACTGGAGTCACCAGCAGCTGGATCCAGCGCCGTCGGCAGAGCGACGATGTAGGGAAAGGTGTTGAGAAAAAGCGTCGAGACAACGGTGGGGTAGGGGCGGTCCCGACTGTTCGGCGGTGGCCCGGGGGTTGCACCGGGTGGGGGTCGACAACCACAAGGAGCCCCCGGATGTCAAAGACCCCTGCGCTGTTTGTTGTCGTCGCCGGCTTGGTCCTCGAAGGCTGTGGCGCTGCACCGGACGGAACCCCGGCGAGCGGCGGTTGTCCCCCGGGCACCAGCGCCTGCGCCGAGGGCTGTTGCGCGGTGTGTCAGTTGGACGAGGACTGCGGCAAGGGCTTCGGATGTTGTGGCAGCGGGCAATGTAGTCGCGACTGCGACCCGTGCGGTCGGATCGCGTGTGATGATCCTCCGGCCGCCGCCTGCGTCGACGCCAACACCTTGCGGACCTACGGCGCGAGCGGTCTGTGCGTGGCGGGCGAGTGCCAGTACGCCTCGGTGGACAGCAACTGCGCCGCGGGCTGCGACGCCGCGACCCACGCCTGCAAGCCCGGCGGTGACCCCGGTCCGGGCCCCGGCCCCGGCCCCGGTCCGACGGACCTGTGCGCCGGCGTCGTCTGCAATCAGCCCCCCGCGAGCCACTGCGCGAGCGCCACCAGCCTGCGCACCTACGCCGCCACCGGCACCTGCGGGAGCGGCACCTGCACCTACGCGTCCATCGACACCGCGTGCGTGGGCGGCTGCAGCGGCAACGTCTGTGACACCTGCGTCGATCCGACCTGCCAGGCGTCGGGCTACGAGTGCGGTGCGCCCCCGAACCCCTGCGGCGGAACCCTGAGCTGCGGCAGCTGCTCCGGCGGCAAGGTCTGCAACGCCTACAAGTGCATCTGCCCCGACAAGGACGGCGACGGCTACCGCGACGCCGCTTGCGGCGGCAACGACTGCAACGACGCCGATCCGGCGCTGCACGGCGGCCAGGGCGAAAAGTGCGACGGCATCGACAACAACTGCGACGGCCAGGTGGACGAGGGCGCGGTCCTGCCGTCGAGCTTCAACTCGCTCGCCTGGGTGCCGGCCGGGTACCTCGGGCTCGGGGGCGGCGCGCTCCTGACCTGGGACGGCTACGGCGCTCTCTGGGACAAGACCAGCGGCAAGATCAGCCTCGTGTTCACGCTGAAGCAGCTCTGGGACGCCTTCGGCACCGCGGGCACGCAGCCGCCGACGACCGCGATCGACTCGATGGTTCTGGTGCCGAAGGGGAAGACCCTGGGGGCCGACTTCGCCGCCGAGACCCTGCTGGTGACCGCCGGCGCCAACCTGTACCTCGTCGACGTCGTACAGCGCACCTGGTCGAGCATGCCGGTGACCGCCGCGTTCCCGTACGCGAGGGTCGATTGGATCATCTTGCTGCACCCGGGCGACGTGGCGGGCCTGGCGATGACTGAAGACTGGTTGGTCGCCGGCTCCGGCAACGTCCTCAGCGTCTTCGCCGCCTCGACCGGGTGGTCCGCGAGCGACATCTCGACGAGCTCGATCTTCTGCGCCGGCGCCTCGACCGGATGCCCCGGGAGCTATTCGACGATGACGGTCCTGATGATCGACGGCGGGCCGCTTCTGCTCGTCAACTCCGGCAGCGTCACCAAGGGCTCGGCGTTCAACGCCTCGTTCGTGTTCTCTTGGGTCGACGTAGCGATGAACACCATCAGCTGCAAGCCGTGAGCGTCACGGTCCCAGGGCAGGCAACATCGGTCCAACTCGAGAGCTCGATCGCCTGTGCGGTTCCCTCGCTCGACTCGCGGCCGTAGGCACTCCGGTGACCAGCCAAGGGGATACCACGTCCCCCCTGGCGAGCCGGCGCGCCCCGGGCGTGCCGCGATTCATCAGCAAATCCGGCTCGACGGGTAGAGAGATCGGCGCCGGGGCGCTGGCGCGGCTGTTGCATTTCTTGTCGCTATTGACCCCGTTGAAGGAGACCCACGATGACCACAGCCCGTCGCATCCTCGCCGTTGTCGCCCTCGGGGGGCTTTGTGCCTGCGGCGCGCCGCCGGCGTTGGCTGACAGCGGCAGTTGTCCATCCGGAACGGTGGCCTGCGTCGAGGGTTGTTGCGGCGTGTGTCTGCGCCACGAAGACTGCGGCCCGGGCTTTGGCTGTTGCGACACCGGCCAATGCAGCCGCGAGTGCAACCCTTGCAGTCGGATGGTGTGCGACAAGCCGCCGGCCCCGACCTGCGCCGACGCCAACACGCTGCGCACCTACACCACCGGCGGTAGCTGCAGCGACGGGGCGTGCGCCTACCCGTACAGCGACGGCAGCTGCGCGTTCGGCTGCAGCGGCGGCGCGTGTCTGCCGGAAGGATCGGCGCCGGCGCCGACCGGCCCTTGTGCCGGCGTGGTCTGCAACCAGCCGCCGGCCGCGAAGTGCCAGAACGCCAACACCTTGCGCTCGTACGCCTCGCTCGGCAGCTGCGCTCTTGGCAGCTGCGACTACGGCTCGATCGACACCCCGTGCCCCGGCGGCTGCGCCAACGGGATCTGTGACGGCTGCGTCGACCCCACCTGTCAAACGCTGGGCTTCGAGTGCGGCTCGCACCCGAACCCCTGCGGCGGCACCTTGAGCTGCGGCACCTGCGCCGGCGGCGTCGCCTGCGGCGGCAACGGCAAGTGCCTGTGTCCCGACGCCGACCAGGACGGCTTCAAGGACGCCGCCTGCGGCGGCAACGACTGCGCCGACGCCGACCCGGCGCTTCATCCGTACCAGGCCGAGGCCTGCGACGGCCTCGACAACGACTGTGACGGCAGCATCGACGAGGGCACGTTCTTGCCTGCGCGCTTCAGCTCGATCTCCTGGGTGCCGCCGGGCTTCGCCGGCCTCTCGGGCGGGGTGCTGCTCACCTGGGACAAGATGGGCGCGTTCTACGACGCCCCGGCGGGCAAGATCACCATGGTGTTCAGCCTCGCGGCCCTCTGGGAACACTTCAGCAAGACCGGGACGCGGCCGCCCACCTCCGGGATCGACTCGCTGGTGATCCTGCCGCCCGGGCAGACGCTCGGGATGGCGTTCGCCGGCGACTCGATCGCGGTGACCGTCGGCGGGGTGTTGTACCTCTATGACAGCGGCGCGCAGACGTGGGTCAGCGAGCCGGTGACCGACTTCTTCCCGACGCCCGAGGTCGACACCATGACGCTCTTGCGGGTCCAGGACTTCCCCGGCCTGGCGCTCCCCGAGGACGTCCTCTACGCGCGCTTCGGCAGCGAGTTCCGCTACTACGTCCCGTCCTCGGGCTGGTCGGCGACGCCGCTCACCGTGGCCCAGGTGGTGTGTCCGCCGGGGTCGACGAGCTGCCCGACGAGCGTCGACGTGATCGGGGCGCTGGCGCTCGGCAGCGGCTGTGTGCTCGTGAACCACGGCGACCAGAGCCAGATCGCGAGCATGGTCTGGAACAGCGCTCACACCAGCCTGGTGTTCACCTGGGAGAGCATCGACCTGACGGCCTACAGCTGCGCGCTGTCACCCTCTCCTTGATTCCCCAGGGCAAACGAGCTCTCGTTTTTTTGATTCCCGCGCGGCCGCCGCGGCCGCGCTCCC
>JACRCV010000107.1 GCA_016218825.1 Deltaproteobacteria bacterium | reverse complement strand
GTACCGGGAGGCCAGGTTACAGCGCCTTCGTGCATGGATGGGAGCGCCTGATGGACCGCGTGGCCATGCTGGGCGAGCTACACCTGATGAACGCCATTCCCCGGCCGGAGGGGCGCCGATGAGATGCGATCAAGAGTCAGAGTGGGGCGAGGGGCGTAGATCCACCCAAGTGCGGCGTGCTGTAGACCGCTTTTTCGCGATGAATCGATCGCCGCCCCCGCCCACTCGGGGCGGGCACCGAGCAGCTGGCTTTGCCAGTGCGAGGTGCGGGGGCACGGGGGGACGCAGAGCCGGCGCTCCACCTTCGGCGTGGTCCGCTGACGGAGTGCCGGCGGGCGGTCCCCCCGCTAGGTTGCTGGGGGTGGGGAGCGCCGCGGCAGCCGCGGCGCGGGAATCAAAAAGAAGCCGAACGCGGCCTAAGTCGCGCCGCTCGTGGCCGCCGGCTTGGTGTCGGCCTTGGTGTCGCTCTTGCTATCGTTCTTGCTGTCGCTCTTGCTGTCGCTCTTCGTGCCGCTGCCCTTGCTGCTGTCGCCGCCTGACTTGGAGCTGCTGCCCTTCGAGTCGCCGTTGTCGCCGCTCTTGCCGCCGCCCCCACCTTTGTCTTTGCGGCCGTAGTCGGTGATGTACCAGCCGGTGCCTTTGAGCACGAACGACGTCCGGCTCATGACCCGCTCCACCCGTCGGCCGCCGCAGCGGTGCGACTTCGGGGCCGGGTCGGAGGCCTTTTGCAGAACCTCAAAGATCTCGTGGCATTTGAGGCAGCGGTACTCGTAGATCGGCATGCACTACTCCAGGTCTTCCTGACCAGTCGCTGCCGACCGATATAGGGACCCGTCCCTACGGCGTCAAGCGATTCCCACGACCGCTCAGCGCAGCCTCTCCGTGACCCGCTTGGATTTCCCAGGCCGCACCGTGACCTGCAGCACGCGCTCGACGGCGAGCTCGGGGTTCACGAGCTTCACGGCGTAGGTGCCTTCGTAGAGGCTCACCGGCGGCATCGGCGTGGTGCCGAGCTTCTTGCCGCCCAGGTAGACATCGGCCCAGGGCTTGATGTCGAAGACCACCTGCCCTTTGCCGAAGGTGACCCGGCGGCGCACGGTGTCGCCGGCCACGACCTCGAGCCGCAGGGTCTTCGTGACCCCGAGCTTGGAGTTGCGGAGCTTGATGATCGCCGGGCCGGCCGGCAACGTCAGGCGTCGGATCGGCGTGCTGCCGACGACGCGCTCGTTGACGAGGACCTCGGCGTTCGGCTCGCTGTCCAGGTCCAGCTGCCCGGTGGCTTCCGAGGCGACCGCGGTCAGCGGCACGGAGACGCTGGTCTTGGCGTCGGGCTTGGCGACGACCTTGACCTCCTTGGCGCTGTATCCCTGCAGCCGCGCGCTGACGACGTGCTCGCTGCCGGCGGCAAAGGTCAGCGTCGTCGGGGTCAGACGCGCGACGTCGGTGCCGTCGAGCAGCACCGCGGCGCCCGACGGTACGCTCGTCACCTCGACCTCGACGTCGGCGCCCGCCGGCACCAGCCGCACCAAGGTCATCGACATCGACTGCAGCGACGCGTCGCTCAGCGAGACGTCCTTCGCGGCCGGGCTGTAGCCCGCCATGCTCAGGACCACGTGGTGCGGCATGCCGAGCGCCAGGTTGTCGATCGTCAGCGGCGTCTGGCCCTCGACCGGCTCGCCATCGATGCTGACGGTCGCCCCCGGCGGTTGGCTGAGCACCTGCAGCGCCCCGGCCGCGATCTCCTCGGTGGTGCTCGGCGCCGGCGGTGCGGTCGACAGCAGCTCGCTGAAGATGTCGCCCGGTCCCCAGGGCAGGCCGAGCGCGGCGCGATAGATCATCGCCAGCGCCAACGCCGACACCGCCATCGCCACCGCGATGATGCTCAGAGTCGTCGGCCAATAGCGCGGCTCGCGCAGCCGATCGGCGACCTTCGACAAGGTCGAGCGCCGCCGCTTCTTCTTCGGTCGGTCGGTGAGCAGCACCGGGTCGATGTCGAAGACGCCGCTCCCCCGCGCCGTCGCCTCGGGCAGGCTGAGCTTCGAGTCCTCGCGGGTCTTGCGGGCGAGGAGCGTCTTGTAGCTCGACTCGTCGACGATGAGATCCGGCGACGAGAACGCGTCGGTCACCGGCACCTCGTCGGGGCGCTGGGTGCCGGTGGGGATGCGAACCGCGGTGACCGTCGGCAGGTCACGGCCGAAGAGGTCGCTCAAGAAGTCGCCGACCTCGGTCGCCGACGGCATGTTGTACTCGTTCAAGATTTGGCGCAGGTCGGCGAGCAACGCCTGCGCGGTCTTGTAGCGGTCATCGCGGTGCAGCGCCAACAGCCGCCGCAGCACCCGCTCGACCGAGGCCGGCAGGTCGGGGCAGAGCTCTTTCACCGGGCGGAAGCGAGCTTTGATGACCGCGTCGAGGATCTCGATCTGGCTCTGGCCGCCGAAGCACGGGCTCACGGTGAGCATCTCGTAGAGCACGGTCCCGAGCGAGAACAGATCGCTGCGACGATCGACGGTCTCGCCCCGACCCTGCTCCGGCGACATGTAGGCGTACTTGCCCTTCAGGATGCCGGCCATCGTGTGGGTGTTGGCGATCTCGTGCTTGGCGATGCCGAAGTCGACGATCTTCACGCCGCCGCGCCAGGTGACGATGATGTTGGCCGGCGAGATGTCGCGATGCACGACGTTGAGCGGCGCGCCGTCGTCGGTTTGCAGCTCGTGCGCGTAGTGCAGCCCTTCGGCGGCCGAGGCCGCGATCCGCACCGCGATGTCCACCGGGACCCTGCGGTGCTGTTTCAGGCACTCGTCGAGGACGGTCGCGACGTCGGCGCCCTCGATGTACTCCATCGCCAGGCAGTACTGGTTGTCGATCCGCGCCAGCTCGTAGACCTGGACCAGGTGCGGGTGGTCGAGGCGGGCCGCGAGCCGGGCCTCGTCCAGGAACATCTGCACGTGCCCGGGGTTGCCCTCCAGGTGCGGCAGGATGCGCTTGATGACGACTTTCTTCTCGAAGCCTTCCGGCCCCTCGATGCGGCCGAGGAACACCTCGGCCATGCCGCCGATGGCGAGGCGGCGGTCGAGGAGGTACCGACCGAAGCGCACTGGCGTACCCACGGCGGCCCCAGTCTAGCGTGGATCCGACCGCCAAGCGAACTACTGGCATTGTTCCCAAGAGACGCGTTACCTTGGAGGCATGCGCGTGGCTGTGGCTCGGGCTCTGGCGTTGGCAGGCGCGGTCGTCCTGTTCGGCCTCGCGCCCGCCGCCGCCGCGGCCCGGAACCGCAACCTGGTGAAGGCCGAGAAGGCCTACGCCGATCTCGACTACGGCCACGTCGAGCGTTGGCTGCAGAAGGCCCAGAAGAGTCAGCTCAGCCCCGAAGAGACCGTCGCGGTGTTCGAGCTCTATGCCTTCGTGCACGCGATCTACGGCCGCGACGAGCAAGCACGCGAGGCGTTCCTCGAGGTGTTGAAGCGCAAACCGGAGTACCTGCTCGCCGCCGACACCTCCCCGAAGCTCCGCGGCGTGTTCCTGGACGCCAAACGCACCTGGGAGGCGCAAGGCTCGCCGGTCGCCCCCGCGCCGCCTGTCGGCGCCGGCGCCGACGCCGCGACCGCCGAACGGGATCCCGACGAGCCGGCCGAGGAGCTGAAGCTCGCCGCCTTGCCGCCGGTGACGGTCGAGACCAAGAACAACGCGGTGCCCGACGCGGTGATGCGGCGCAACGACCCGCTCGCCGTCGAGAGCGTCAGCCATCGCCGCGCCGCGCCGTTCTACACCCGGTGGTGGTTCTACGCCGCGGTCGGCGTCGTCGTCGTCGGCGCCTCCGGCGCGCTCGTCTGGGCGCTCAGCCGTCCCGAGCCTCCGAGCCACGACTTCGGTCCGGTGCCGCTCAAATGACGACTCGCCTCTTGCTCACGGCCCTCGCCGTCGGCGGCGTCTGCGGCTGCGGCGACTCCTACATCGTGCTGGAGATCGCCGCCGACCTGAAGATCCCGGATGACGCCGACCAGTTGCAGGTCACGACGATGGACGCCGCGGACGTCACCCAGATCCTCGCGGACCAGACCTTCACCCTCGAAAGCGGCCAGCGCTTCCCGATCGAGGTGCTGCTCGAGCCCTCAGACGCGACCCCCCGCGAGCTGCGCGAGTCAGTGGTCGCCTCGAAGGCCGGGCTCCCGGTCGCGAGCAACGAGGTCGAGCACTCCTGGACGGCGGGGCACACCAGCCGGGCGCGCTTCGCGCTCGGGCCGATTCCGTAGGCGGCGAACGCCGGTCAGAAGAAGACGCCGGCGCCGAGCGTCACCCCGAAGCCCAGGCGGCTCTCCTTCGAGGCCTGCACCGGGGTGCCGGTGATGATCGCCTTGCGGGTGCCGTTGCCCTTGAACTGGATGCGGACGTAGTCGACCTGGCCGGCGAGCTCGCCGAAGACCCCGGCGGCACCGGCGAGCAGCTCCGGCATCTGGTAGCGCACCCGCATGTTGGTCTGCATGCCGAGCAAGGACGCCGACGCCCCCGAGGTCAGCGGCGTCTCGCCGTAGGTACCCCACGGGGCCGCGAGCAGCGTGAGCTGCGCCGCGAGTCCCCGGCTCCCGAAGTCACCGTAGGCGCCGGTGGCGCCGACCAGCACCCGCATGCAGGTCCAGGCGGGTACGAGCACCACGACGTCGGTGCCGCCGCTGGAGTTGGCGAGCGTCTGCTTGGACGCCGAGAGCTTGTCGTAGCCCACGCCGAGGGTGACCTTCGCCACCATCGGCCCGACCTCCATGCCCGAGGACAAGAGCGCGGTGCCGCCCAAGCCCGTGGTCTTGATGGTCGCCGGCTGGACGTTGCTCACCACCGGGTTGTCCTGGCTCTCGTGCTTGAGGCCGGAGGCGAAGCGGCGCGCCGCGACGTCGAGGTGGACCAGGTTCGCGAACGCCACCTCGAGGCCGCCGCCGACCACCGGTGTCGGCGCGATGCTGATCTTCAGGTCGCCCCCCTGGATCGGCGTCGCGACGCTGTCGTTCTGGCCGACGATGCCGCCGGTCAAGCGAACCGCGGCGTGCAGCGCACCGCCCCGCTGGCGCTTGGACGCCGGCGCCTCCGGGGTCGCGGTGACCGACTCGACGGGGTGCGGGCTCGAGGCGACGACCGGCACGGCGCTCTTGGTGTCCTTGCCCTCGGGATCCTCGAGCACCGCCCGTTGCGGCAGCCCGGGCGATTCTGGGCGGGGGCTCTCGTCGCCGCGTGGCGCGCCGCTGCCGAGACGCTCGGCGACCGCCCGGCCGAGGTCGGTCGCGACGCCGCGTACCACGCTTTCCGGTTTCTTCTTCGGCAGCCGCGCGGCTTTGTTGAAGACCACGTCACCGGTCGGGGTGACCGCCAAGACCTGCAGGATCTTCAGCTGGCCCTGTTTCTGGACGAACGAGTCGACGCCCACCGCGGCGCCGCCGTTCTTCGCCGCCTCGGCGAGCTTCTTCGCGTTGCCGAGATCGGCGTTCTTCCACGAGCGGGGACGAGACTTGCGCGCCATCGAGGCGCCGCCGAGCGCGGTCTTCAGGCCGTTCGCTACGAGGTCGGCCGTCGCGCCGCTGCCGCTGCCGCCGGTGTCGAAGACCAAGACGCTCGCGGCTTTGGCCTCGGATACCGTCACCAGGAGCGCCAACAAGGCGCCCGAGCTCGACCAACCGCGATTCGTCACCCTACGAGAGTGGCACCCGAGCGGGCGTCCGGTCAACAACTCACTGGCGCACGGCCGCGATGGCGGTCGCGGCTTCGCGCCCGAGCGCCGCCGAGACGCTCGACACTTCGGCAGCGGATGCATACAGTTCGGCGCCGCCGTCGACCGCGGCAAGCCCGGAGGGACCAGACGCCGTGGCCGAGGTGCTCCTCATCTATCCGTTCTTCCGGTCGCGCCGCGACCGCTCGGTGTTCCGTTTCCCGCCGCTCGGTGTCGGCTACGTGGCCGCCTATCTCCGCCAACAGGGTCACCGCGTCGCGATCCTCGACTGCACCTTCCTGTCACGCCGCGAAGCGATGCGCCGCGCCAAGGCTCGGCGCGCCGAGGTCGTCGGGATCTACGGCATGGTGACGATGAAGGACGACTGCCTGCGCATGGCCCGGGCGCTCGCGGCGCAGACCAAGCTGCTCGTCGCCGGTGGGCCGCTGCCGACGACCGATCCCCAAAGCTTCCTGCCGCCCTTCGACGTCGTGGTGCACGGCGAGGGCGAGCAGACGATGGCGGAGCTCATCGTCGCCTACGAGAGCGGCGCCGCGCTCGAGACCGTGCCCGGCCTGACCCTCCCGGAGGCGACCACGCCTGGAAAGGTGCGCCGGACCGCGCTTCGGCCGCTCGCGCCCGAGCTCGACCGCCTGCCGTTTCCGGCCCGCGACCTGCTGCCGAACGACGCCTACATCCGCTACACCCGCGCGCGGTACGGCCACGCGATCACCTCGATCATGACGACGCGCGGTTGCCCGTTCGCCTGCGAGTTCTGCAGCAACGAGGTCTTCGGGGTTTCGTACCGCGCTCGCTCGATCGCGAACGTCCTCGACGAGGTCGAGGAGGTCCTGGCGCTGGGCTTCGAGCGCGTCCACTTCGCCGACGACGTGCTGACCCTGTACGCCGAGCGCACCCTCGAGCTCTGCTGCGAGATCGAGCGCCGCGGCCTGCGCTTCCGTTGGGAGTGCCTGGCCCGCGCCGACAGCCTCGACCTCGAGCGCGCCCGCGCGATGCGGGCCGCCGGTTGCGCCAAGGTGTACTTCGGCATCGAGTCCGGCAGCGACGCCGTCTTGGCGCGCATGAACAAGCGTCTGACCGCCGCGAGCGCCCGCCGGGGGGTCGAGGCCGCCCACGCCGCCGGCTTGCAGACCGGGGCGTTCTTCATTCTGTTCTACCCCGGTGACACCGAAGAGACGGTGCTGACGACGATCCGTTTCGCGTTGTCGTTGCCGCTCGACTACCTGTCGTTCACGTTGCCCTATCCGCTCCCCGGGACGGCGCTCTACCAGCGCCTGCAGGGCCGCCACCGGCGCGCTTGGCGACAGCCCGCCGGGGTCCTCAGCCGCCACGAACGGATCTTCGCCGGCGACTTCTCCGCCGCCAAGATGCGCTTCGGAGTCTTGAAGGGCACGCTCGAGTTCATCGCCAAGAAGCAATTGGGCGCCTGGGCGGCGCGCGCCGTGCAGAGACCGACCGACGTGGTGCTGCGATGGCTGCCGTGAAGCACCGGCGGCGTGACCCCCGGACAACGGTGACGGCGGTGACCTACGCCGCGGGGGATCGGGACCGGGGTCAGGGGATGTCGGCCGGGCTCGCCCGCGGCCTGTTGGCGCTCCATGGCGCCGACGACATCACCGGTGAGGGTCTGGGGTTGGGGGCGATCGCCGTTCGCCACGGCCCGTTCACCTACTTCGGCGAGCTGACGCAGAGCCGTCGCGCCGGGCGCTCGGTCACCAAACACTTCCGCATCAACCGCCGACTCCTCTGGACCGTGTGGGGGCGGCCGTCGCCCTTCGTCACCAAGCTCGGGGCCCGGTCGACCAAGGTCTATATGTCGACGCCGCTGTTGCAGAAGACCCTGATGCACGTGCGGGTCCTGGCGCTGGTCAAACGGATCCTGGGGCTCGGCACCACCATCGAGGCGGCGCCCCAGGTCGCCGCGGCCCGGTGTGACTATCAGATCGGCCGGCGCGGCGTCGCCGTCACCTGCCGCCTGACGACCGCGAAGCGCACGCCGGTCACGTGCTACGTGATGAACGAGCTGTCGGCGGACACCTTTCAGTCGGCGGTCCAGGCCGGCCGCAAGGTCCGGCCGCCCTCTGGTTGGGAGCCTCTGGATCAAGGCGGCGACGCCTTGTGGCTCGCGAGCGACGCCCGCAACCTCCGCTTCACGGTGCAGGGCGCCCGGGTGACGCCCGCGGTGCCGGTACGGTCGTTCTGGGGTCGGGAGAAGGCCCATCGCATCAGCTGGGCCGGCTTCGAGATCGAGCTCGAGCTCGGCAACGACCTGCGCGCCGTGACGCTCTCTTACGAGGTGGCGCTCCGCGAGCCGGAGGGCCGGTCGTGAGGGGCTCGGTGGCGCTCATCTATCCGTACTTTCTGACCGCGGCGAAGGTCCACCTGTTGTTCCAGCCGCTCGGCATCGCGACCCTCGCGAGTCAGCTCCAAGAGGTCGGGGTGCGCGCGGTGCAGTACGACTGCACCTTCCGCCGATTGGACGCGGTCGTCGACGCGGTGCTGCGGCAGCGCCCGGCGATCGTCGGCATCTACGCGATGGCGACGATGAGCAAGAACGCGCTCCGGCTGCTCGAGGCCTTGCGGCCGAGGCTCGAGGACGCCCTGTTCGTCGCCGGCGGGCCGCTGCCGACGGTGTACCCGGAGCGGTTCGCGCGTCGCTTCGACGTGGTGTTTCGCGGCGAGGCCGACCGGGTGTTCGCGGCCTTTTGCACCGCCTACCTCGGCGGCGCCGGACCGCAGGGGCTCGGCGCGGTGCTCGAAGGCGCTCGCTATCCCGGGATCTACGCCGACCTCGACGGCCGCGTGGTCGCAGCGCCGCCGGTGCATCACTCGGAAGAGGTCATCGACGCGCTGCCGCTGCCGGACCGTCGCGGCGTCGACCTGCGGCCCTACCACGAGGTCTGGGAGCGCGAGCGCGGCTACCGGGCGGCGACCATCATGCTCACCCGCGGCTGTCCGTACCAGTGTGACTTCTGCTCGAAGCCGGTGTTCGGCGAGCGCTTTCGCCGCCGCAAGCTTACGCGGGTGATGGAGGAGATCGACGAGATCCGAGCTCTCGGCTACGACCAGCTCTGGATCGGCGACGACTCCTTCACCCTCGACAACCGCTACCTCGAGGCGTTCTGCGACGCGATGCAGGCGCGGGGCCAGGGGATGACGTGGACCTGCCTGTCGCGGGTCACCGGCATCGACGTCGAGCTGCCGCGGCGGATGCGGGAGGCGGGCTGCACTAGGGTCTATCTCGGCCTGGAGTCGGCGAGCGACCAGACGCTCAAACTGATGAAGAAGAAGGCGACGGTCGCCGACGCCGAGGCCGCCATCACCAGGTTCTCTCGGGCCGGGGTGAAGACCGCGGGCTTCTTCATGGTCGGCTATCCGGGCGAGACCGCGGCCGACGTCGAGAGGACCTTCGCGTGGGCGTTGCGGCTGCCGCTCGACGAGATCTCGTTCACCGTCCCGTATCCGCTCCCGGGCTCGGCGCTCTTCGACCGCGTCGCCGGCGTCGACCAGGAGAACGACTGGGAGATCGAGAACGAGGTGAAACTGTTGTTCTCGAGCGAGTTCGATGCCGGCTACCTGCGGCGACGCATCGACGAGACCATGAGCGCGTTCGCGGCGCGGCGCTAGGCTCAGCGCGGCACCCGCACCAACAGCGCGCGGTCGGTCTCGAAGAGCGTCGGCAGCGCGAATTGGGTCGCGAGCGCGCGGATCTTCTCCAGGTTCAGGTCGTGCGGTCGGTCGTGCTTGCAGAACAGGACGTAGTCGACGCCGTAGCGTCTCAGGTCAGCCAGGAGCGCAGCGCCCCACGCGTGCTCCACCTTCTCGAAGTTGAAGTCTTTGAGCGCGTGCAGCGGCTTGTAGAAGATGAAGCCGTAGCTGAGGCAGTCGCGGCCGAAGTGGTCGAGCAGCACCTCGCCCGGCGTCGTCAGCGCCGCCAGCGAGGTGTACTCGAGCGGCCGGCTCTCGAAGCGTTTGCGCACCGCGGTGAAGTCCGCGGGCCAGGTGTCGAGGACGATGAGGGCGAGCACCGACACCACCAAGAGCTTCGAGCGCACCAGGCCCGCCGCCAGGGCGCGATCCACGAGCACCGCGAACAGCACGACCAAGAACACGATCGCAAGGCTGATCGCACGGGCGTAGACCCTTCCTGACTGATTGAAGAAGTAGAGCACGCCGTCGAGGCGCAGGGCCGGCGCGACGCTGACGAGCACCGCGGTCAAGAACACCACGCCGCCGCACAGCGCGAATCGCCGGCGCAAGCCATCGCAAAGCACCTCTGCCGCGAGCCCCTTCGCGCCCCAGCGCCGAGCGGCGACGGCCGCGAGCGTCACCGCGGCGAGGCCGAGCACGTCGCCCAGATAGATGGCCTTCTCAAAGTAGCCGCCGGTCGTGGGCGGCCGACCGCCGGCAGCGCGAAACAGGATGTGGCTGTAAGGCGGCGACCACAGGGCGTGGATCGGGGCGCGCCAGAAGTGCAGCTCGCTCAGGGGCCGGCTCGGCAGGTACCGGAGGAGCTTGTGGTGGAAGTCGTCGTAGATGAACGCCGCGCCCGCGAGCACCAGGGCCGAGAACAGTGCCAGGTCGGCGAGGTAGCGGTGCCTTGCGGCCGTGCCCTCGAGCCGAAGCGCTCGGAGCCGGTCGGCGAAGGTGCCGAGGAGCGCCGGCGTCGCCGAGAGCGCCAGGTAGTAGCTCGTCTGCGGGTCCATCAGCAGGTTCAGGTAGACCGCCGCGGCGATCGCCAGCGCGACGTGGAGGCGCGGCCGCTCGATGAAGGCCACGGCGAGGCCGATGAAGAGCAGCTCCTGCCAGAAAGAGAACAGCGTCAGGTGGCCGAGACGATAATAGAAGTAGGGGTAGGTGGTCGGCAGCACCGCGAACACCGCCGCCAGCGGGTCGGCGAGTCGAAACACCTTCTTGAGGACCAGAAACACCGCGAGCACGTTCAACGACAGGTAGAGCATCAGGGTCGCGAGGTAGGCGGCGTTGGCGTCGCTCACGACGTGGCGCAACAGGACCATGAGCATCATGCTCAGGTCGACCTTCGCTTTTTGTGGGTCGTCGAAGCCGTCCGGCCAGACCAGATCTCGGAGCACGATGTGCCGCCTGACGACCAGGTCGTAGAGCGTGACGTCGCCCGCCTCGAGCCCGCGGTAGGTCAGCTCGACGATCCCGCACAGGCTGAACGCGTCGTCGCCAAGATACTGGTCGTGACCGGCGAAGACCGCCGGGACCGTCACCACCGCGCCGAGCAGCACGACGACGAGCAGGGCCTTCAGCCAGTGGCTCCGGAGCGCGGTCAGCGACAGAGACGCGGACATCGATGACCTCGGCGCCGGCCCGCGGTCACCGGCGAAGATCGGGCCGGCGTGCGTGAGCCCGGGCGCCGCAGCCGCCGGATGGTAGCAATCGACGTCCATGCCTGGCAACTGATGCACCGGGGCACACCCGTCGGGCAGTCGGCTTCTCGCGTTCTTGATTCCCGGGAATAGGTGCCAACTGGTGCCAAGCACTTGTTGCGGGGCCCGCGCTCGATGGGGCGCTCTTGCGCGGGCGCAAGAAGGGCTTGTCCGTCACGCTCGGCATTCAATCCCTCAAGGGCGTGCGGGCGATCTATGGCAACAACGAGGCTGACGCATTGCTCGGACAGCCGCAGACACAGCTGGTGTTGCGCACGCCCGAAGAGGGAACGGCGAAGTGGCTCGAGGGGCAGCTCGGGTCGGCCGAAATCGTCCGCGCGGGCGAGAGCCAGCAAGTGGGAGTGGATTCCAAGCTGCACGGGGGCGTAAACCGACCGAGCGCTGTAGGGGACACCCGGTGGCCTCGTGGCTCCTTTCACGTGACTGGCGGCTATCGGTAACACTTGTATATTCCTAATAAATGTTTGATATTATAGCTAGACAGTCTAGCTATACTGGCGCGGAGGTTGACCGTGACGAAATGGCAACTCCAAACTGCGAAGAATCGCTTCTCCGAGGTCGTGCGGAAGGCCAATCAGGAAGGCCCGCAAGTGATCACGCTTCACGGTCGTGACGCGGTGGTAGTCGTGGCGGCAACGGAATTCCGAAGGCTCGCACATCGACCCAAAGGTGATCTCGTCAGCTTCCTTCGGAAGTCACCACTCGCGGGAGTGACGCTGGACCTTACGCGAGACCGTGACACCGGCAGAAGGGTCGACCTGTGAGCTACCTCCTCGACACCTGCGTGATCTCAGAGCTCGTCAAGCCGCGTCCCTCTGCTGCGGTCACCGAGTGGGTTGCCGGACAGGACGAGGCGTCGCTGTTCTTGAGTGTCCTCACGCTCGGCGAGCTCGAGAAAGGCATCGCCAAGCTCACCGAGGCCAAGAAACGGACGAAGCTCGAGGCCTGGGTCAGAGAGGACCTCGCCGAGCGCTTCGAGGGGAGGGTGCTACCGATCGATGTCGCCGTCGCCTCCCGGTGGGGCGCTCTCAGCGGCGAGGCGGAGAGGAAGGGCTCACCCGTGCCGGTCATCGACGGCCTCATCTCCGCGACGGCGCTCGAGCACGGGCTGACGGTGGTGTCGAGGAACGTCGGAGACTTCGAGGTGTGCGGCGTTGCGTGCCTGAATCCCTGGGGGTAGGGGTGCCCGCGTGCAAGACCTCCGCAAGCCTCTCACATCTGCAGAGCTCAAGGCGCTGGGTAGGTCTTCACCGGAAAGCGGACGCCGCCGAACGAGAAGCTGTCGCTGCCGGAAGCGCATGGATTCCTCACCGCCGTCGTGTCGGCACCGACTGTCATCCGGGCCGCCGTTTGGCAGCAGGTGATGTTCGGCCTGCCGGACGAGCCGGCGGCGTTCGCGAGCGCGGTGGACGCGCAACGCGTACTGGAGCTCACCACGCGCCTCAACAACCAGATCGTGGACGAGCTGTTCCGCGGCGACTTCGTGCCCCTCGGCTACCCGGACGACCGGGCGGTCCGCGACTGGTGTGAGGGCTACATCGCAGGTGTGCGGCTCGACTCGGCATGGGTCCAGGACGAGCATGGCGCCGAGCTAACCGTCCCCATGGGCTTGCTGTCGGGGGACCTCGATCCGGCAGACCTCCGAGACGAACACGGGAAGCCCGCCGAGGACCCGTCGCTCTTCCTCAAGTCAGCCAAGGAATCCTTGCCGCACCTGGCCGTCGAGATCCATGGCTACTTCCTCGAGAAGCGCACGGCTGGCGCCGCAGCCGCCGCCCGTCCGGCTGCGACGCCTGGCCGGACGAAGGCCGGGCCCAACGCACCGTGTCCGTGCGGCAGCGGGAAGAAGCACAAGAAGTGCTGTGGCGCGGTCGGCGGGTAGGGAGATCCGACGAGGAGAAACATGGAAGCTCAAGAACTACGAGGCGTCGCTCTCAGGTGGCTCGGGCTCTGGACACCCGGTGGCCTTGGCCCCTTCGAAGGGCTGCACGCCGAATCATTTGTCGATCACAGCCCGGGGCCGCGAGCGGCCACGCGAGCGGGGTTCAGGGCCGGGATCGAAGCGCTCCTCGCGGCGATCCCGGACTTCACGTGGGCCGCGGAAGACATCGTCACGCTGCGCGTGCGATGAGTTGATGATGAGGGTGGGAAATCCGGCTGCGCTGGCGCTCCGCCTGTCATCGTGGTCGACACTGCGGCTTCAAAGATCGCCATCCGTTGGACGGCGGTGGGCACGCATTCGGGCGGGTACCTGGGCTACGCGGCGACGGGTCGGTGCGTGAAGTTCGCGGGCATCGATGTTGCCACCGGTCAGCAAGGGCACCAATTCCACCGGCATCACCGGGAGCCGGCTCCCGGCGCCGGGAATTGGTCGCAGCGTAGCGGCGGCGGCAATTACGGCTACGGGCGGTTGTCAGCCGTCGTTGGATTGGCGCTGGGTGGGCGCCGCTGCTCGGGACGCCTTGCGAGTCCTGCTCGGAGGTGTGGTCCGACGATTCGCGCCCGCGACCCGGCAGCCTCTGGCCTCGAGCACCGCTACCCGCCGCGGGTCGACGACCCGGACTTCCTGCTCGCCGGCGAAGAATGTCGTGAGCCGGAGGTTCTCCACCGGCGTCGTGCAGACGACGAAGCTCGGGCCGAACTTGTACTCGGCCAGCGAGCGCTCGAGGGTGAAGCTCTGGTGGGCGACGGTCCAAAGCTCCGACGCCTCGCCTTCGACATCCAGCCCATGACGTCCGGCAACGATGTCCGTCATCCACGAGCGGTCGCGCAGAGTCCAGGTCTCGCACCTCTTGACGCGTGCTGCAAGCCCACGGGCGGTGCGGGGCTCGTGACTCAGCCCGCGGCCTTCATCGGTAACGGGTGGATAGACGCGAGGACTTTCGCTGTCGTCTTGGACGCCTCCTCAAGATCGTAGTCCTCTTGAAGACCCAGCCAGAACTTCGGGGTGTTGCCGAAATACTTGGCCAACCGGAGAGCCGTATCCGCGCTGACGGACCGACGGGCATGACAAATCTCAGCGACCCTCGTCGCCGGTACGCCGATGTCCTTGGCCAGGCGGTACCGAGAGATCGCCATCGGCTTCAGGAACTCTTCCTCGAGAACCTCACCGGGGTGGATGTTGGGCAGGCGCTGGTTCATGTTGAGCCTCCTCACGAATGGTAGTCGACGATCTCGACGTCGGCCACGTCGCCGTCGAGCCACCCATCGCCCGGTGCCACACGCGACCACGCCGTCTGATTCTGCGACACGTTGCGACTCCTTCCTCACGTCTAACCGCCGACATCCCCGAATTCCCGTAAGCTCGGCGTGGCACATCGTTTGCTCCCTGGGTCGCCATGCCCAGACCCCTGCGACTCTTCGAGCCGGACGGCGTGTACTTCATCACCGGCCGCTGTCTCCAGACTCGACTTCTCCTCCGGCCGTCAAAGGCGGTCAACGACATCGTCGGCGGCGTCCTCGCGCGCGCCATCGACGAGTTTGACGTCGACGTCTTCGCGTTCGTCTTCGTCTCCAACCACTTTCATCTGCTCGTGCGCAGCCAATCCTGCGAAATCCCCGCCTTCATGCAGTATCTTCGCTCGAACATCGCCAAGAAGGTCGGTGCCCTCGTCGATTGGCGCGGCAAGTTCTGGGACCGCCGCTACGACGCCGAGCCCGTGCTCGACGACGACGCCTTGGTCGGACGGCTCCGCTACATCCTCGCTCACGGGGTCAAGGAGGGGCTCGTGGCCCGCCCCGAAGATTGGCCGGGCTTGACCTCCATCCATGAGCTCTCGGCAGGCGAGGCGCGCGCCTTCGCATGGCCCGGCGGCGGCGACATCGATGGTCATGCCACTACCAAGCGGGTCCTGCGCGTCGTTCCGTTGCCCTGCTGGGCGGGCGACGACGAGGACGTGCGACGGGTCCGAGTCCTCGCCCTCATGCGTGACATCGAGGCGGCAGCGTGCGAGGAACGCGGCGGTCGGCCGGTGCTTGGTGCTCGAAACGTCGCCGCCCAAGATCCTCACTCCAAACCCGCGAGTCCGAAACGCAGCCGCAGACCGCAATGCCACGCGAGCACCCAGGCGGCGCGCGACGAGTACAGGGCGAAGTACACAGCATTTGCCGACGCCTATGTCGAGGCATCCGCGGCGTATCGAAGCGGCCGGCTGGACGTGGAGTTCCCCGCCTTCGCCCACCGGCCGCCGTGGGTGCCGCCGCACCGCCTCGCCGCATAGCGCATCGGCTGCACAGGCCGACGACGGCATATCTCGACTCAACCGGCCGGCAGTTGCCGCCGAACGCGAGAGCATGACTCCGACCACCTCACGCCACCGGAAAGCGAGCACATTCAGCGATGAAACCGGCGCGCCGGTCGTGTCGACCCGGGTTTGCTGCTCTATGCTCACTTCCAGTACCCCCCTTTTTGTTGCGATGCCCGATGTGGCGTGGCCGGGTAGGCCCGGGAGTTGCCTCGCCGGGCCCCCCACAGATCCGGACGTGCGGAATTGCCGCATCCGGCTCGTCAGTCAGATTCTCGCTTCGGTCTACGAGATCGCGGGCAGCAGACGCTTGTAGATCCTGACC
>JACRCV010000105.1 GCA_016218825.1 Deltaproteobacteria bacterium | reverse complement strand
GCCGCCGCCGCCGTTGCCGCCGATGCCGGCGACTACGCCGCTGCCGCCGTTGCCGCCGATGCCGCGGGAGGACGAGGTGTTGGCGAGGACCGGGAGGTAGGTCCGCGGACTCGGCACGACCGCGAAGCGCAGGAAGATGCCGAACGAGCCGCCGCCCGCCGCGCCGCCGCCGCCGAGGCCGCCGTCGCAGCCACCGGCGCCGCCGCCACCCCCCGAGCCACCGATGTCAGTGCCGCCGTCGTTGGCGCAGTTCGGCGAGTCGTAGGTCTCGACGCCACCGCCGGCCCCGCCGCCGCCGCCACCGCGACCCGCGCTGCCGGCGCCGCCGTCGCCGCCGTTGATACCTGCCCACTCATCAGCGACGACCGTGCCTGTGGCGCTCCCGGCGGCACAGCCGCTGCCGGCGCCGCCGTTCGTGCCGGTGGCGCCCTCGAGGCCGGGGGCAGCGTTCATGCCGCGGGCGGCGCAGGCGCCGCTCGTCGGTTGGCCGCAGGCGCAGTTGGTGGAGCAGCCCTCGTCAATGAGCCCGTCGCAGCCGCCGCCGCCGCCGCCGCCACCACCGTTCGGCGCAGGGACGCCGCTCGTGGTGATGGTCTGGCTGTCGGTGGCCGGGCTGCAGGCGGTGCAAAGGTCGCTGGCCTCGGCCCAGTCCGGACAGGTGCCGCGTCCGCCCGCGCCCCCGCCGACGTTGACGCCGCCGCAGGTGTTGACCCCGCCGGCGCCGCCGGCGTTTTCCGCGGTGGCCGGACATTGAGCAGCGCAATTGTAGGCGGTGTTCTTGGCCGCGGCGCCGTTGCCACCGTTGCCGCCGGTTGCACCGTTGCCGCCGTTCCCGCCCTGGGTGCCTGGGCCGCCGTCGCCCGCCCAGATCGCGTTGTTCGAGATCTGCAGGTTGCTGCCGCAGTTGCGGATCCAGAGGGCGTACGAGTTCTGCCCGGCCGCCGTCGCGCGCTCGCCGTGGACGACGAAGCCGTCGACCGTCGTCGCGGCGATGATGTTGTTGGCGATCACCGTCTTGCGGTGGCCGGCGACCGTCGCGCCGAGGATGTGAGTCTCGTGGATCGTCGCGCTGCGCTCCCAGGTCTGCGGGTCGTAGCCGCCATAGAGGCTAGTGCCAGAGATGAGCGTGACGCTCTCGACATAGAGTCCGGCCGCGACCAAGAGCTTTGTCCGACCGGTGGCACTCGCGCGCGTCAGGGCGAAGGTGATGCTCTTGCAGGGATGGCCGCCGGTGCCAACCAGGCCGAGGCCGCAGCTGGCATCGTTGACGGCGGCAGGATCGCTGGTCGAAACGTAGATCGCCGTCGGGTCGAGGAAGAACTCACAGCCGTCGGCCGGGACCGCGTTGAAATCGTAGAAGCCCACGTTGCAGCGCATCACACACGTCGGCACGCCGCTGGCGTCGCACTCGCCGTCGGCGTTCGGGCGGGCATAGATCGCCGTGCAGTCGGTGACGCAGTTGCCGCACGCCGTGTTCTGGTCGTACTTGCCGGTGCCGCCGTTCCGGAAGCCCTCGTCGACCGAGTCGTCGCAGTCGTTGTCGAGACCGTCACAGATCGACTCGGTCGCCTGGAAGCTCGTGCCGTACTGCGCCGCACCGCAGGCGAGCCAACCCGAGGCGCCGCCGCACGCGGCGCGCGATCCGGCACAGACGCCGCTCTGGAGACTGCAGCTCGGCGCCGGCAGGCTCTCGTCGACGGCGCCGTCGCAGTCGTTGTCGCGGTTGTCGCAGCTCACCTCGACGGGCTCGTAGTTGGCGCCGTAGTCGAGCGCGTTGCAGGCGAGCCAACCCGACAGGCCGCCGCAGCTCCGGCGCGAGTCGGCGCAGACGCCGTTCTGGGTGGCGCAGAGCGGGGCCATGAGCCCGTTGTCGACGAGCCCGTCGCAATCGTCGTCGAGGCCGTTGCAGCTCTCGCCACCGACTGGGCCCGGCGACACCGAGCAGACGGTCGGGCCGGTCGGGTCGGCGCCGTCGCACACTCTCAGGCCGGCCCGCTGGCAGATGCCGGCGCCGACGATGCAGGGGGTGCCGAGGTCGGCCCAGGTCACCTCTTCGTCGACGGCGCCGTCGCAGTCATCGTCCAGCCCGTTGCAGGTCTCGGCGGCCGGCGTCGGTGCGCTGCAGGCCGACCAGCCGCTGGCAGCGTCGCAGGTCGCGATGCCGGAGCAGGAGCCGTAGGCGTTGACGGTCGAGCAGCCACGGTCGACGCCCTGGTTGGCGCTGAGGCAGGAGCAGGCGCCACTCAGCGGCACGCACTGCCGGTCGTCGCCGCCGAGGTCGCTGCAGACGAAGCCGGCCGGGCAGACACCCTCCGGGTCGCCGTAGACGTTGCCGGCGGCGCAGTCTCGGCCGCAGACGCCGACACCGTCGAGCGACAGGCACTGGTCGGCCGGGCCGGGGCAGCCGGCGTCGGACCCGCAGGCGACGCAGAGCCCGTCCTCGGCTGCGACACACCAATAGCCGCCGAGCGTGCGGTAGCCGGAGTCGCACGACGCGACGACGCAGCCGGCGTCGCTGCCGACGAGCTGACAGCGCCCGGTGCCGTGCGCGAAGACCGCGACGCAGCTCGCGCCGCAGGCGCCGCAGTGGACGTCCTGGTTGTACGCGCCGGTGGTCGCATCGCGGAAGTCGTCATCCACTTGTCCGTCGCAGTCGTCATCGCGGCCGTTGCAGGTCTCGGCGGCGGGCGTCGCCGCCGCGCAGACCCAGCCGTTCAGGCCGTCGCAGCGCCAGGCGCCGGCGCAGGTGCCGAAAGCGTTCGTCGTCGCGCACGGGGAGGTCGGCGCCACCACGCCGTCATCGACGCTGTCGTCGCAGTCATCGTCGACGCCGTTGCAGATCTCGGCGGCGGGTGTCGCTGCCGCGCAGGAGCCCCAGCCGGTGCTCGCGGCGCAGGTCTCGGCGCCGGTGCACACGCCGAAGGTGTTCGCGACGAGGCAGCCGCGCTCGAGGCCGTTGCCGGCAGCGTTGCAGACGCACGAGCCGGTTTCGGGCCAGCAGCCGGTGTCGCCCCCGGCGAGCGTCTGACAGGCGTAGCCGGCGCTACAGGCGCCGGCGTCGCAGGGGCTGACACAGTACGAGCCGGCGTCGATCGTCAGGCAGACGCCGCCGGGGCAGTCGTCGCCGGTCGCGCACGGTTTGCAGGAGAGCGCCGGCGGCAGCGTGCAGGCAAACGGCGTCAGCGCCAGATAGCCGTCATCGCAGCTCTGGACGACGCAGTGTGGGTTGGCGGCGGTCGCGTCGCAGGTGCCGACGCCGTGCGGGAATTCGGCGGCGCAGTCGTTGTTGCAGGCGCCGCAGTGGGGGTCGGCCGCGTAGCGGCCGTCGGCGTCGCGGAAATCCTCGTCGACCTCGCCGTCACAGTCGTCGTCCGTGCCGTTGCAGGTCTCGGCCACCGCAACGCACGCGGGCGCGTCGTACGGCCAGCAGAGCAGCGTTGGATCGACGTCGGCCGTCTGCACGGCGCGGCAGGCGTACCCTGCCGGGCAGTCGACGCTGCAGGGCTGGCTGCAGAACACCCGCTCGCCTGTGGCGACGCAGAGGCCGCTCTCGCAGTCGGTCGCGGTCGCGCAGTCGGCGCCGAACGTGCCGGGCTCCGGTGGCGCTGGCGCCGCCGGCGCGCCGGGTCCCGTGTCGTTGCAGGTGGAGGACAGCAGCGCGCCTGCTAGACAAATGCCGAACCAGCGTGTCCGCATCGGAGACTCCCTATCGTGTCGGTTTTGGCGAGCCTAGCGCATGGGCGGCGGATGGTCACCGAGAATCGTTTGATAGATCTCGACAACACTCCGTCGCCCAACACTGAAGCGCGGCGATCACCCACCGCGACCTCTCGCGCTGTCCCAGACGAAGACCTGCTCGATCGGCGCGGTCGAGCCGGTGGCGAGGGCTTCGAGCGCGCCGCCCGGGAAGTCGGTGCCCGGACCGTGCACCTGTGCGGGGAACAGGAGGGTGGGCACCGGCTCGTCGAAGAGCCCGTCGAGCGAGAGCTGGAAGACGGTCACGTCGATCGGATCGGCGGCGAGGTCTTGGACCGCGAGCGACTCCGAGCCTGCAGGGCCCAACGTCGCCTCCGCGACGGGGGCGTCAGCTCATGGACCTAATGTCCGTTGTCGCCGGCGGTTGCGCGAGCCGTATCGTCCGTCGCCACTGCAGGCTTGTGCACCTTCGCCGTCCCGGCGGCACGGCCCAACGGCATGATCCCGGCCATCTCGCCGATGATGTTCACGAGCTCCGTGTTCGCAGGAATCACGATCTTGGCGTTCGCGTTGAGCGACTTCTCGACCGTGATGAGCCGCCGCAGAAGCTGCGCGTTGCCGACGAAATACCTGTCGGCGGCCTCGTTGACGAGGCGAATGGCCTGGGCTTCGCCTTCGGCCTCGAGGATCTTGGCCTGTTTGACGCCTTCGGCCTTCTTGATCTGAGCGCGGCGGGCGCCGTCGGCCATCGTCTCCGTGGCCGTCGCGAAGTCCACCGCCGCGACCTTCTCGTTTTCGGCTTTCACGACCTTGTTCATCGTCTCTTGAACGTCTTGCGGCGGGTCGATCTCCTTTAGCTCCGTGCGGACGATCTCGATGCCCCAGTGAGTCGTCTCGTCGCGCATCGTCCGCTGCAGCTCGCTGTTGATCTTGCCGCGCTCGCTGTTCGCGGACTTGAGGGTCAGCGTGCCGATGATGTTGCGCAGCGTCGTGCGCGCCAGGTTGACCATCTGGTAACGGTAGTCATTGACGCTGTACTGCGAGCTCTTGACGCTCTCCTCGTCACTCTTGACCTTGAAATACACCTGAGCGTCGACCCGCGCGTTCAGCTTGTCGCTGGTGATGATCTCCTGCGGCTCCGCGTTCACCATGACCTCGGTGACGTTCACGGAGACCATCCGGTCGACGCCTGGGATCATCCAATTGAACCCGGGCATGGCCAGACGCCGATACTTGCCGAGCCGCTCCACGAGGCCGCGGCTCGTAGGCCGCACGATCCTGACTCCGGCGAGAAAGAACATTACGAGGAGCACGGCTCCTATGAGGATGGCGTACATGGAGGTCTCCTTGGACATGTCGTTGGGCTGCCGAATGCCGTCTCGTTGATGTGCCGGCGGCGCGTTTCGGAGGCGGCTAGGCCAGCAGCCCGTCGGCGCAACTCCGCCGACGCTTGGGAATGTGCGCCCGAGCATCGAACTCGACCATGAGGAAGTTTCTTCGTCACCTGTCGCAAAAACCGACCGTCAAGACACGCGGGGCGAGGCGGTCGTCGCGCGGGTGGCGGCCGGTCAGCGGGTGCTGCCCAAGACGGGCCGGTTGTGCTGGCGTAAGTTCACGGGGTCGTCACGATGGCTCTCGTAACCGGCCGGTAAGGTGCTGGCTAGACTCAGACTACTCCGAGGCTTACCGTACGCACCGCGTGGATCACGAGCGACCGGGGGAAGATCATGACCGGGATCGAGGACGGCGCACGGAAGCCTGGCAACACTGCTCGGGCCGGCATCCGACGAGTCGAGTTCGACCAGGACCTGCGGTTTCAGCAGGCGCTGCACCAACGGGTCGACGGCTACTTCCGCGGCCCCGGACGCCGCCGACGTGACTGCTGGCAGATGCATGCACGTTCGGTTAGCGACAACGAGCGCGTCGTAATCGCTTGAGAAATGGCCATCGCAACGGTACCTC
The DNA here is from genome assembly GCA_016218825.1 of Deltaproteobacteria bacterium. GTDB lineage: Bacteria > Myxococcota > XYA12-FULL-58-9 > XYA12-FULL-58-9 > XYA12-FULL-58-9 > JACRCV01. Next base: position 4,138 of record JACRCV010000105.1, on the reverse strand, counting down.
GTCGGGTTCCGAAGCTCGACTTGGAGACCGCGCGATGGCCAGACGACAACCTATCCCGATTCGCCCCACCTTGCGCAAGCTCTTCCCGGCCGCCTTGGTCACGTCGCTCGCTCGCGCCTGCGGCGCCGTGCAGCGTATGCGCAAGGTCGACCCCGTCGAGCTTTTCTGGACCGTCGTGCTCGGCTTCGGCGTCGGCCGCGAGCGCACCCTTGCCGGCCTGCGGCGCGCCTACCAGAAGAGCACAGGTCAGCAGATCGAAGAGAGCAGCTTCTACGACCGCTTCACTCCGGGCTTCGCCGCGATGCTCAAGCGGGCCGTGACGATGGCCCTCGACGAGGCCCTCGGCGTCGGTCGGGGGCTGCGTGGTCCGCTCGCTGCCTTCCGCGACGTCATTCTCACCGACTCGACCGTCGTCCGCCTGCACGAACTGCTCGCCGGCGCCTTCCCCGCCTGTCGCACCAACCACACCAAGGCCGCTCTCAAGGCGCACGTCGTCCTCAGCGTGCGTGGCGAGGGCGACCAGAGCATCAAGGTCACCGCCGAGCGCGCCCACGATGGTCCGATCTTCCGAGTCGGCAAGTGGGTCAAGGACCGCCTGTTGCTCTTCGACCTGGGCTACTTCCGCTACCAGCTCTTCGCATGCATCACCCGCAACGGCGGCTGGTTCCTCTCGCGACTCAAAGCGAACGCGAACCCGACTATCGTCGCCGTCAACCGGCGCCACCGCGGCCGCGCCGTCGGGCTGGTCGGCGCCAAGCTGCGCGACGTCGTGCAGCGGCTGCAACGAGAGGTGCTCGATGTCATGGTCGAGGTTCGCTTCGAACACCGTCGATACGCCGGGCGGACCAGCCGCGCGACCCAGCGGCTGCGCGTCGTCGGCGTCCGCGACGCGGGCAGCGGCGAGTACCACCTCTACGTCACCAACATCCCGCCCGAGAAGCTCGCGGCGGAGGACGTGAGCGCCACGTACGCCCTGCGCTGGCAGATCGAGCTGCTCTTCAAGGAACTCAAGCGCCACTACCGGCTCGAGGATATGCCGAGCGCGAAGCGGGCGGTGGTCGAGGCCCTGCTCTACGCCGCGATCCTGACACTCATCGTGTCGCGCCGGCTCGAAGCCTTGGTGCGCGAGTCGCTCGGCGCTCTCGGGGAACGCGTGCCGCACCAGCGTTGGGCCGCAGTGCTCGAGTCTGTTGCGCAGGACCTGCTGGTCATCATAGTGAGGCCGCCGCGCGAGACCGCGCAGCTGCTGACCCGCGTTGCGAGAACACTCCTGCACGAGGCGGTTGACCCCAACCGGAGGCGGCCGCCGCTGCTCATCGTGGTCGAGACGCGGGCGCACCGTTACCGGACGGCAGAGGCGTGAGCCGATTGTGCACAATGCCGCTATCCGATCACGCATGCTGGCAGATGTACCTCAAGACCGCCATCCTGTGCGCGGGGCTCGGGACCTCCTACGGCCTGCTCGTCTTCGTGGCCGCCGAGCTCTGGCAGGGGCTGGCGCTCGTCGTTCTCCTCGCGCTTTGCACGACCGCCATCGGCTTCAACGTCCAGCACGACGCCGGACACGGAGGATACTCTGAGCACGTCTGGGTCAACCGCCTGGCAGCGTGCACCCTCGACCTGATCGGCGGGAGCTCCGGCCGCTGGCGGTGGAAGCACACCGTCATTCATCACATGTTCGTCAACATCACGGGCTATGACGACGACATCGAGGTCGGCCTGCTCGCGAGAATGTCGCCACACCAGGAGTGGCGTTGGTGGCACCGCTGGCAGCACCTCTACATCTGGCCGTTCTACGGCCTCTTGGCGTTCAAGATGCAGCTCGTCGACGACTTTCGCTACGTCATCACCGGCAAGCTCGGCCGAAATCGCGTGCCCAGACCCAGGGGAGGGGAGATCGCGCTGCTCGTGGTCGGCAAGCTCAGCTTCCTCGGCTGGGCGTTCGCCGTGCCGCTCTTGCGGCATCCCATCCTGACCGTGGCGTCTTACTACGCGGTAGGCATCTCAGTGATCGGCGCCGCGCTGTCGCTGGTCTTCATCATCCCCCACGTCGTCGAGAAGGCCGACTTCCCGTTGCCCCGAGAGGAGACGGGGCGCATGGAACACCCCTGGGCCGTGCATCAGGCTCGGGTGACGGTGAACTTCGCCATGCAGAATCCCGTCCTCACCTGGCTCCTCGGCGGGCTGAACTACCACAAGGAGCATCACCTCTTCCCGCTCATCTGCCACGTGAATTACCCGGGCATGTCCGCGGCGGTCATGGAGACCTGTCGGGATTTCGGCGTGCCCTATCACGCGTATCCGTCCTTCTCGGCCGGCGTGGCGGCACACTACCGCTGGCTTCGCCGCCTGGGGCTGAGGGATCAGGACGGCGGGGTCTGACCGACTCGCTCATACATGGCCTTGGGCGAGCCGCACACCGGACACACCCAGTCTCGAGCGAGATCCTCGAACCGGGTCCCCGGGGGAACGTCGCGCTCCGGGTCGCCGACCTCCGGGTCGTAGATGTGCGCGCACACCTGGCATTGATATCGGTCCATCGGCGCACCCTACCGCGGGAGCCGGGGAGATGCACCGGCCTGCCTGCCGTCGAGCCTATCGCTCGTCGCCGCAAAACGGCAACAGACAGGCCAAGACCGACCTCGCGACTATCGGGAAGTTTCTGCGTGTACCGTCGACAAAACCGACATATTGTTCCCACATGGAGTGGCTCAACTACCACCACCTCTTGTACTTCTGGGTCGTCGCCAAAGAGGGCAGCATCGTCGCAGCCGGCAAGGAGCTGCGGCTCGCGCACCCGACCATCAGCGGGCAGATCCACCGACTCGAGGAGGTGCTCGGCCAGAAGCTCTTCGAGAGACGGGGGCGCAACCTCGTCTTGACCGACGACGGCCGGGTGGCGTTCCGTTACGCCGAGGAGATCTTCGGCCTCGGCCGGGAGTTCTTGGACACGGTCAAGGGACGCCCGGGCAATCGGCCGGTCCGCCTGGTCGTCGGCATATCCGACGCGCTCGCGAAGTCCGTCGTGCAACGGATCTTGGAGCCGGTCTTCAGCCTCGGAAACGACATCCAGGTGATCTGCCGGAACGACCGCTCGGTCGAAGCGTTCATGGGCGACCTCGCGCTGAATGAGCTCGACGTCGTGCTCTCGGACGCACCGGCCGGTCCCGGCTCTCCGGTCCGCGCCTTCAGCCATCTCCTGGGTGAATGTGGCACGGCGTTCTTCGCGGCACCTGCGCTCGCGAGCCGCCTGCGGCGAAGGTTTCCGCGCTCGCTCGACGGCATGCCCTTCTTGGCTCCCGGAATCGGCTCGACCTTTCGGCGCGCGCTCAGCGAGTGGCTCGAAGCGCAGGAGATTCGACCCCGGATCGTGGCCGAGCTGGACGACGCGGCGCTGGCCAAGGTCTTCGGCGAGTCCGGGCGAGGCGTTTTCGCCGCGCCCGATGTCATCGAGAAGGAGATCCGGCAGCGCTACCACGTGCAGGTCGTCGGCCGCTCGGCCGGGCTCCGGCAGCAGGTCTACGCCATCTCGCTCGAGCGGAAGGTCAAGCACCCCGCGGTCGTGGCTATTTGCGAAGTGGCTCGGACGAGTATCTTTGCCTGAGCGCGAAAGCGCGCAAGATGGCAGCCGTGCGCCGCGAGGCCGGAGGCAAGGCCGCGTCCGCCTTGGGCTGCTTGTCCTTCCATGGGTGCGTGTTGCTCGGCGTCCGCGTGCGTTCCTGCTCGATCGCGCGGGCGACCGAGCGGCCCATCCGATCGGCGGCGCGGGCCACCGCCGAGAAGAGATCAGCGTCCGTCTCTTGAACCTTGACGCATCGGGGCAAGCCGACGGCGATCCGGCAGCGCTTCTCGCCGACGTCGCGACGTTCATCCGAATTCGAGAGATGAACGGCGATGCGGTCGATCTGGTCGCCGAATCGACCCAAGGCAAAGCCGAGGCGGAGCTCGACGTGGGCCCGCAGAGACTTGGTCAGCCTCACGTCCCGCGCTCGAAGTTGAATCTTGATTCCGCCGTAAGAACCCCACTCGCGTTCGATCACCAGAAGGGGACCGGCTGATGCCTGGAGCCTGAAGGCCCTCCGCGGTGTGGTTCACCAGGGAGCGCGGTGCCGGAGGTCTTGGTTCGAACCCGTCGGAG